>JAQYPT010000014.1 GCA_028726625.1 Prevotellaceae bacterium
TTTGACGAATTTTGTATAAAGGTTGTACATACGATGGTTTGAACTTAACGTTTTGAATACTACTAAGTTACTAAAAATCAACGTTATGTACAACTTTTTGCTCATATTTATCAACTTAAATTAATTCCGCCAACGGGTTAAAAAAAGCATATATTCTTGCCTTTAGCGTGGTCTGTTGGGCCACGGAACTCACATTTATGATGGTTGTTCGGTGTAAACCGACAATCATATCCTTTTTCATGAATGAAGAATGAAACTGCCATTTACGACACGATGTGATAATATTGTCGAATGGCAACCAACAAAACCTTCTTTTGTTAACAAACCTTTCGTTTGTTAAATCGTTTCGTCTTCTTTGACAAAATAAAATTGGAAAATAGAAAAAATGGTGAGAATTTTAAGGCGTTGTATGCCTTTAACTCATCATTTTGTACGCTATTCACATGGGTTAAATCGCCAATTAGCATGCTTTTGCCGTTTAATATGCATGCTTTTGCCACCCAATTTGTATCCTATTGAATGCCTTCTTTGCACTAAAAAGCGGAGTTTTTGTCCCCAAACACGATGCTTTTTTATTTAGCTTTAGCCTTTAATATCATATAAATCGCTAATAATCAGATAGATATTAAAACTCGTTCATAATGAGCATATTTCCCACGCATGAATATGTTGGTTGAAAAAACGCCCAGCATTTGTGTTAAAAAAACATTGCTACAGAAAACGCTTCACCGTAGAACGTTTCGTTTGTTTAGAAACAATAAGCACCTGTGTTACATGATAGAGCCGTGTGTGTTGAGCCATCTTTTCAACAAACTGGCGCTATGATTTACAGGTAGGCGATGGGGTAGATGCAGGTATTTCCCCCAACAAGGTAGGAAAAACCCTATGCAGCAATAGTGAAAACATCTTTGGATATACTGAATCTATTGTGTATTTTTGCAATAGATAAAATTATGAAACTTTAAAATATACGACGATGAAAAAGATGATGAAATTATTACCAATCGTGTTAATGGCACTTTTCACGGTCAGCGTTACCTCGTGTAGCGACGACAATGATTATTATTATGAAGACCCTTACGATAACTCTCAGGACGTGCTGTATGAGATGGCACAGACGCTGCGTGGGCATTGGACGGGAAAGACGGCTGCTCGCTTTAGAGATCCCGATGGACTATTGCGGGAAGAGGTGTACGACACCGACATAGAATTTGATATGTACGATTCTAACTCGCGCAATGGTCGTGGACGCCAGGTGGATTACTTCAATGGGGAAGTGGCTTGGGATAGAACGTTCTCTTGGGCTATCGATTCTCGATCAGGAGATATCATTATTACCTATGATGGTGAAAAGGGGGAGAAATTCCAGATGATCATCGATTATGACGACATGAAGCTCGATGATCACACGTTCTCAGGTGTGATGGTTGGCGATGGCGAGTCGGATGAGTTTTCATATACTCGCTATACCTATGCCAAGAAGGTGACGATGGATTTTGAGGAGTAATGTAGTTGAGCTGGGGCCGGTTGCCATCGTTGATGATTAGGGTAACCCCCAGGCTCGTTGCACTTTCTCTACCGGTAATGTTTCTACTCGGTGCTCAATGGCGTCGGGTAGATTGCAGAAAAAGTCGATGCCGGTCTTCTGTTCCAGCTCGTGGATGTTGACAACGTATTTGCCGAGCGACGTGTCACTGTTATTTTCGTGTTCCACCCAGAAACCGAGAGCTTTGTAACCCATCTTGTTCTTGCACAGCACGGCCATGAAGAAGTATTTGGGTACGATGAGTCCTTGACCGAGGGTGGTCAGTATTTGGCTGCGGTTGTCTATGGTTCCGCCTTTGCAGACATACAGCGTGTCACGAAAACTATCTTGATTCCAAGATCTTATTTGTGCTTCCATGTTCTTCCAAACTCCGTCATTGAAAGCGTGTACTTGTGGCATCATGTTGGAGAGATAAAAGGTTTGGATGTTGGCTTCTCTTGATCCCAGACGGTCGGCTGAGGGACAGATGTGGCCGTGGTCGTAGCCTGTACGCCAAAACGGATCTCTGTCAAATTGATAGGCAGCGGGAATATTCTCGTCGCGTGGATATTGATTGGTATCCGATCGATAGCGACTGGTGTGGGCTTCGCTAACGCCTCGGTACATCTGGTAGCAGCTCCAGCGTAGTGATTTCTTGCTGGTATCCCACTCTGTGCAAAAGTTCACGCCACGTTCGCCTGTGCGTTTGTTGAGTAGAGCCTTGTGCACGATGATCATGCTGCTACCTCCTTTTACTTTTGGAAACTCCAAACGGCTGACCTCAGGAGGCATCATAGGGTTGCCAACGGTGGACATGCCGATATATTGGTTGGCGTTGACGTTGGCTTCAGCAGACTCTTTTGAACCATTGTCGTCACTGCATGATGTCAGTGCGAGGATGGCGAAGAGTGGGAAGAGAAAGTGGTTTAGTTTGTTCATCGGTGTGTGGTGGAATGAAAAAAGTGCGACCGACCGTATATGCAACTACGCCCGAACGCACTTTCTTGTCGTCAAAAAAGTTTTGTATCTTATTTCTGAATCTTACCGTAACGGTTCATGAAGCGGTCTACGCGACCTGCCGTGTCAACAAGTTTGCTCTTACCGGTATAGAATGGGTGCGAGCTGCTTGAGATTTCTACTTTTACCATTGGGTAAGTTTCGCCTTCAAATTCTACTGTCTCGTTACTCTTGCATGTAGACTTTGTAAGGAACATATCGCCGTTGGACATATCCTTGAATACGACGGGGCGATAGTTTTCTGGATGAATTCCTTTTTTCATTTTGATTTCTTATTGAATATAATTGAATTAACTAAGCTATATGGGTTGCAAAAGTACGAAGAATTTCGCAAACAGCCAAACGTATCAATGCTTTTTTGTTATTTCACGACTAAGTTCTTCAGTTTCCAGGTGCCGGCCGACTGTGTTGTGCTTTTGTACTGGAAGGCGATTCTTACGTCTTTCTTGCCTGCGTAGGCGCTGAGGTCAACGGTTGAGTTGACGAAAGTCCAGTCCTTGTTCGACGGCCATTTGCTGGGCGTAAGAACCTCCCATGTGGCTGTCGAGGGCTTGCCGCTCTTATAGTTCGTAGATATCTTGATGAAGATTTCATCTTTCAAGGACTTGAAGAAGTTTGCAGCTTGCTCAACAGTCAGCGTGACGGTAGTCTTGCCGCTCAGGTCGAGGGCGGGTGAGATGAGCCAGCTTTCCGTTTCGTATTTCTTGTCCTGGAAAAAGGCACTGGCCTTCACCTGGTGGTATTTCTTGTCCACAAACCATACGGCTTTGAGGCCTTGCGGTAGGTCTTTTTCGTTAGCAATGGTAAAGGAGCCTATGCTCTCGGCGAACGTTTCGTTCAGGATGTCGGTGGAAGGCGTTCCTGGCTGGGTGGGTTTTGTCCCGAAACTCTTGGTGCCGACCATGGCATACGACACGTTTTTAAGTCCTGTGATGCCAAAGTACTTCTCTATATCTCCATAGAGCGTTATCTCTTTCTTGTACAAGTCCTTGTTTTTCTTCAGGTTCAGTCCAGTCCTGATATTGCCGCTTGGCAGTTGTATAGGCATGCAGTTGGCGATGTTTGTCTCATCGGCCTTGTCGGCAATAAGGAGGTTGGTCTCCGTTTCGCAGCCCTCAGCGGTGAACTTGGCCTCGTTTCTGTCCTTTCCGGGAATGAATCCCACGATGTATCCCTTGACGAAAACCTTGGCAACCTTGTCTTTTTTCATCGCTGATGCTACGTTGAAGGGTGATGCCTCTGTGCCCTCACCAGTTGGGTCAACGCTTGTTCCCGGCTCCTGTGGCTGTGAGCTTTCGCTCGTCTTGCCATTAACGGAGTAGAGGTAGCTCTTGTTGGTAACGGTTTCTGGTGTGTTCCCCATGTAGTTTGTGAACTGTCCGCAAACCACAACTTCGTCACCCACCTTGATATTCTCTGAGGTGAACTTCTTGTTTCCCAATCCTAAGCTGCGGAAGATGTAGAGCTGTCCTTTAGTTGTGCCATCGTCAGATATATAATAGGTGGCATTGCCGAAATTGGATGTGTTGATTTCCTTGATGGAGACAATCTTGCCCTTGACGTAGACCTCAGCCGAGTTGGCACCGGTCTCGAGGCCTTTAATCATCTTGATGGCACCGGCCACGTTGTATGGATCTTCCAGTGTTCCTGTTCCCTTGGGGTCGGTTGGAGCGACAACCTCGCCACCATCATTGTCCTCTGGGTAATCGTAGGGTGCGGGAACGTCCTCACAGCTGGTAAGGCTCAGTGCCGCAATGGCCAGCGAAAGGAATGAATAAAATAGCTTTTTCATCATTATTTCTTTTATTGATAGTTGTTCTTTTGGGGTTTGGTTCTTGGCTTTCAGTCAAGAGTGTCATTAGTTTCCGAATCTCCGACAGTAGGCTTAGCCTATTTGGTCGGCTTGATGTCGTTGGCCGAGCGCAGCAGGATTTGCCAGGTGTCACGGTATCTGGTAAAGATGCCTGTGATGTCTACGGTGCCTGTTGGCATGGGCTGGTTGGCAAAGTCGGCGAAAGTGCTGGTGCGTATCACCATCTTCGAACTGCTGATGCCTGTCAGGGTGCGGTTCACTGCATTGGCTATCAGGGTGGCACTGCCGTCATTGGGTGCGAAGACGGCCTTGCCGTTAGCCTCTTTTAGTCTTACGTTTTTCAGGGTCATGAGCTTTCCACAGTGCTCTGCCATGTATTGTCCATCGCTTATCTTGCTGACATCGAACACCGTAGGCTCTATCTTACCTGGTTGAACGGAGCCAATAAGCTTGTAATGGCGTTCCCAAACATAGCGGTTTAGGCGACCTACCTGCAGTTGTCCTGTTTTCTTGTTAGTGTATACGCCACCTATTTGTTCTTGGTTGCCATAGCCACCTATCTTTAATCCCTTTAGTGAGATGAGCACTTCCTGGCCCACGGGCAGGTAACCGTACAGGGCACCTTGTGCCACGGAAATGATGATGGCCCCCGTCTCATCCTGCAAGGCAAACTGGTTGTAGAGGTTTCCTTCGATGTCGTTGCCTGTCACCCAACCTTTGATTTGCACGTCTTCTGTTATCTCTTCCATGCCGTTCGAGGCAATCGTGCCGTTGTACTTGGCTTTCAACTGTTTGATGGTGAGTACGTTGGTTTCCGTGAGTTGCTTGTTTCCGTAGGGCGGTTCATTTAGGTCGGGAGCGTCATAGTCGTCACCCATGCACGAAGCCAAGAGGGTGCAAGCCAGTACCATGATGATATGTTTGAGCTCTTTCATGTCTTTGTCGTTATGTTAGAATCTGTATGAAATCTGGAACATGCCGTTGGTTCCGTAAGCGTAATATTTCTTGGGATTGTGTGGGAACTTGTAAGTTCTTATCACGTCATCTCCTCTTTCGGTTTTGTAGTAGCTTGACCGGCTTTGCTCGTAGCCGCCTGTGACGATGCGTCGGTTGTTCAAGATGTTGGTCACCATGAGGTTGAAGTTCAGCTGTCCCTTCTTCAGGCGGAAGCTCTTGCCGATGCTGCCGTCCAACATGAAACCACCATTGCCTTTCGCTTGTTCCGGCACAAGGTTGTTACCTTCGTTGTCTGCGCTTTTTCTCAGGCGTAGTATGTTCTCATATCGGGAGCTTGGTGAGTAGGACAGGTAGATGCGGTCGTAGTAGTTTCCATTCAAATCGACGTACCATCCGTTCTGATGATAGCTCAGTCCGATGCTCGCGGCGGTCAATGGTGTTCCTGCTTCGCGCATGTTCTTATTCAATACGATGTCGTCGGTATAGGTTGCCCGCGTTGAGTTGAGGTAGCGTACCTTGGCATTATTGATGTTCTTGGCCTCGCTCCAGGTGCCGATGGTCTTCAGGTCTAGGTAGGATGCCAGTTTGAACCGTGCACCCAACTCTACGCCGTATGCCTCTTTCTCGATACCTGTCATGGAAACGTACGAGAACGAGTTGATGTCATCGAAGTAGAAATTCTGCCATTCGGTGACGTGATTCATCCTGTTGTAGTAGGCGTTCACGTTGGCATGCACCCAAGCGTTTTGATACTGATAGCCCAATTCGCTGCTGAAGATGCGCTCGTTCTTCAAGTCTTGTACAAAGTCGTTGTTCATTTCGGGCGAAGCGAATGCGGTGCGTGCCACAGGTGCACGCCATTCATATCCTGCCCCAATAGACAGCACGTTGCCCCTGCCGGCGTCTAAGGTGAGTCCGGCTTTGCCGCCACCATCCAAGAATTTGGCCCGTCCGCTCTTGCCGTACGAGTTGTTGGCAAACATGCCGTTGCGCATGTAGCCCTCTCGTTGCATGTCGGTTGCGCCGATTTTTCCAGCCACCATCAAGTGCCAGCGTCCCAATGTGGCCAAATAGTTGGTCCAAGCCTGTGCTTTGTTGACGATGATGTCGTAGTCGTAGCCAAATTTATCACCTTCGCCAACCAGTCGTCCTGCGCGGTCTGCCCCCATGGTGTTCAGGTCATACTGCACTGCATCGCTGCCGGCAGGATAGTTACCCAGTGCGTAAGTGTTGATATTGTGGTAGCTCTTGGCACCCAGCAGGTCTTCTATGGTTTGATAATGTCTGCCCTGGTTGCGTCCCAGCACAAGTCCTAAGTTCCATGTTTGGTCCTTGTTCAACTTCTGAGTGAACGTTGATGCCAGATTCATCACTAAGTTGTCGTTGTGTCGAGCCTGCACGTAATACATGGCATCGGCACCATTCTCGCCAGCCTGTCGGTTGGACCAGTACAGTCGGTCCCAGTTAATTTGCCGGTTAGCCTTCGAGGCTGTCCAGTAGTTGTACGCCTCGTTCCAGTCTAAAAAGGCTGCGTGGCTCCTGTCCCGAGCATCCGGATCTTCGCCCCAAACGTCGTAATAGCTGCTTGGAAAGTTCTTCCAATAGTCGGGCTGTGGGTTCTCTGCGTTGCTGTAGTTCAGTTTGGTGCTCTTGTACATGCTGTATTTGCCGAAGAGAGAAGTGGTGAGCTGCATGTCCTTGTTGATGTCCCAGTCCCAGGTCATCAGGGCTGATGGCGCGAAATCGTTGACCACGCGCGAGTTGCGTTTCTTCCCATTCTGATATCCCCAGTAAGGGTTGTACAGGTAGTCGTTAGCCAACCAATAGGCCTCATCGGTGGATGCGCCCTGCGACGCACGCTCGGTTGGGTTGCCCCAGGTAGATAATGCCAGCGAATGGCCGTTGCTCCATTTCTTCTGTACGCCGAGGAAATAGGAGAGAGCGTTGTAGAACGTGCCCTCCACGTAGCCTCTGTTGGCCCATCGATAGGTGAGGTTGGCGGCCACGGCCCATCCCTTGGCGTCGAATCCTGATGCATAGGTGTACATGCCTCTCGCGGTGTAGTTGCGGTTGGCGGCACCCAATGAGAAACGATGGCCAGCTGGCATGCTGCCCGCACGGAAGTCATAATTGTTACTGCCGGCCATGCCGTTCACCGCAAAGCTGTTGCTTTCGAACGGCAAGGCGAAGTCAACGTTGCGGGTTTGTTGATTCAACCCGCCAATCATGGAATACCTAAACTGTCCCGACTCCATGTCGTTCATCGGCGCACCGTTGATGTACACGTCATTGTACTTCTGATTCAGTCCGCGGTAACGAAAGCGAACAGGGGAGAATAGATAGCCTACCCCGGAAGCATAGGCATTGGTGTTCGAGTTAAGGATGGTCACGTTTTGGGACATGTTGTCATCCTCGCCCAACTGTGCTTCCGTGAAAGTGAAAGCCGATTCGTCCACGAGGGGAGCCTTCTGCTGGTCGGTTTTGTCGTTTTGAGCATGAACCAACGGTGTGAAACATAAGGCAAGAATGACAAGCGTTAGCTTATTCTGCATAATGGAAGATTTTCTGTGTGAATGATTTTCAGTTACAAAGTAACAAAATATTTTTTGATGAACGAAATTTTTATGTCGTATTTTTTCTCTTTCCACCTTATTTTATTTGAAATAAATGATTTATCTTTGCAAAAGAAACATGCATCATGTAAAAACAATCATACTACGATGAAAAAACTATTCATGCTTTTGGGGCTGTTGCTGGTTGGCCTCATGGCCATTTCAGGGCAGGACAAATATTCGGTGTACGGCGTGGGATTCTACAATCAGGAAAACCTCTTCGACACATGTCATGACGAAGGAAAGAACGATTACGACTTTCTGCCTGGTGGATCGTACAAATGGGATGGATTGAAGTACACGCACAAACTGCGCAATATGGCGCGCGCACTGGCTGATATGGGTACGGATGTATTGCCAAACGTGGGCTGCGCCCTTATTGGACTGAGCGAGGTGGAGAACGCGCGGGTGCTCGATGCGCTGGTGGCCCAAGAACCCTTGGCGGCTCGCGGCTATCGTTACATCCACGTAGAGGGGCCCGATAGACGTGGCATCGATTGCGCCGTGTTGTACAATCCGCAGCTCTTCAAACCTGCGTCTGTCAAGCTGGTGCCGTATGTTCAACCGCTTGAAAAAGACAGTGCCTACTTCACCCGTGGATTCCTCACCGTTACGGGTACGATGGGTGGTGACCACGTGGCAGCCATCGTATGTCACTGGCCCAGTCGTTACAGTGGGTCGTTCTACCGTGAGGTGGCTGCTGCGCAGGTGAAAGCCATCAAGGATTCGCTTTTGCATCTCGACCCAGCCATTAAAGTTATGGTCATGGGCGATATGAACGACGACCCTGTGAACAAGAGCATGGCCGAGGTACTTTCCGCCAAGGCCGAGATTGACGAAGTGGGGGATGGCGATATGTACAATCCTTGGTACAACGTACTGGCCAAGCAGGGTAAGGGAACGTTGATGTATAACGGCTCATGGAATCTTTTCGACCAGATTGTACTGTCGCCGAACATGCTTAATAAAAAAGGTGTTAAGGACTTCTCGTCTCTTAAATATTGGAAGCACCAGATTCAACACCGCGACTATCTCATCCAAACCACCGGCAAATATAAGGGTGCACCCAAGCGTACGACGGCCGGAGGCGTGTGGCTCAATGGCTACAGTGACCACCTACCGGTAGTGGTGTACTTGGTGAAACAACAGACGCGGAACGTACTTTGAACATTGAACTTTGAACATTGAACTTTGAACATTGAACTTTGAGGTTTGAACTTTGAACATTGTACTTTGAGGTTTGAACTTTGAACTTTTTGATTGGCTGAAGTATCAACTTGTGAACTTGTAAACTCGTGAACTCGTCAACTTATACAAGTACAACTATCTACTCCCTTCCCTTTTGGGGAGGGGTTGGGGGTGAGGCCTTAATCTCAATGACTTTCACCTCCAAAGTCATTGAGTTTGCCCTCCAATCTCAATGAGTTTGCACCCCAAAGTCAATGAGTTTAGAACGGTGGATGATTTTGTGTGCTTCCTCATAGGAAATCTAATAGGAATAATCCGCTGACGAGTGAAGATTAAGCAATCAACCCGTAAATATATAAACATATAAACTTGTGAACTCGTAAACATGTAAATTTGTGAACTTGTAATCCTGTCAACTCATACATGCACAACCATCTACTCCTCTCTCCCCCTCTTGTATCTCCCCTCCTTTGGAGGGGTTGGGGGAGGCTTTCCGGGGAGATAGGCTGCCCTACCCACAATGATAGAAACTCATCCCTTTGAACCGTTCTTGCCCAAGAATGCTACCTTGCTGATGTTGGGCACGTTTCCTCCAGCTTCTAAACGTTGGTGCATGCCGTTCTATTACCCCAATTTCCAGAACGATATGTGGCGCATCTTCGGCTATTTGTTTTTCGGTGATAAACAACATTTCGTGAATCAGCGGGAAAAAACGTTCCATTTAGAAGCACTGAAAGGCTTTCTCGAAGAAAAAGGTGTAGCTCTTTTCGATACAGCCCTGCGTGTGCGCCGAACCAAGAACACCGCCTCTGATAAGGATTTGGAAATCATTGAGCCGGCCGACCTCGATGGGTTGCTGCGGGCTTTGCCGCATTGTACAGCCGTACTCACGGCTGGTCAAAAGGCTACGGCCATCTTCACCAGCCATTTTGGCGTTACTGCGCCGGCGATGGGAGCCTACGTCACGTTCAGCTTCGACGGTCGACCGATGCGGTTATACCGTATGCCCAGCTCCTCGCGAGCCTATCCCATGAAGCTGGAGAAGAAGGCAGAAAGCTATCGGGTGATGTTCGAAGACGTGTTGGGACTGCCCCCTAAAAAGACTGAATAAAACAAACAAATATGATGACAGATAAAGAACGAAATCATGAAGTGACCGTCATTGGCATTGCAGGCGGCACCGGATCTGGGAAGACCACGGTGGTTGGAAAGATTGTTGAGGCCCTGCCACCTAATCATGTGGCCGTGGTGCCGCTCGACTCGTATTACAACGACACTTCAGAAATGACCGAGGAGGAGCGCCACGCCATCAACTTTGACCATCCCGATGCCTTTGATTGGAAGCTGCTCATCAAGCAGGTGAACGAATTGCGCGAGGGTGAACCCATCGAGCAGCCCACCTATTCTTATTTAAAGTGCAACCGCCTGCCTGAAACCATCCATGTGGAACCCCGGCCGGTGATTATCATCGAGGGCATCATGACGCTGCTCAACAAGCGACTGCGCGAGATGATGGATCTGAAGGTGTTTGTTGATTGTGATCCAGACGAGCGTCTCATCCGCAACATCCAGCGCGATACCATCGAACGGGGGAGAAATGTTAACATGGTGGTTCAGCGATACTTGGACGTGCTGAAGCCAATGCACGAGCAGTTCATCGAACCCACCAAGCGTTTTGCTGACGTGATTATCCCGCAAGGAGGGGAGAATCTTAAGGGCATTGATATCCTATGTAAGTATGTCGAGCGCCTGGTGCTGATGAATTTAAGTTGACCCATGAACAGTGCGGAGGCGTGAGTCGAAATGGTTTCATGATGCACCTCTTGCCGTTTCCGATTAGACGTTTCCCCTCTTTTGGGTTATAAATTAATATTTATTCGCATTCCGTACCATCGGAATGTCGATTTTATTCGCTATCTTTGCGAGAGCAAGATGGTTGAAACGTCAATGGAGATAGAGTCGTTCTCACCATCAATACAACTACGACATTGTAACATATTTATTTATAATAAACAGAAGAAAATGAAAACAATTTATGATTTTTCAGTAAAAGACAGAAAAGGTAACGATGTATCTCTCAAGGAGTATGCCAACGAAGTGCTGTTGATTGTCAACACAGCGACAAAATGTGGTTTCACTCCTCAATACGAAGAGTTGGAGAAGCTCTACGAGAAATACCATGCAAAAGGTTTCGAGATTCTTGATTTCCCTTGCAACCAATTTGGACAGCAGGCACCAGGAACGGACGAGAGCATCCACGAGTTCTGCAAACTGACATACGGTACCGAATTCCCACGCTTCAAGAAAATAAAGGTAAACGGTGAAGATGCCGACCCACTTTACAAGTTCCTCAAAGAACAGAAAGGCTTTGCAGGCTGGGATATGAGTCACCCCATCGCCCCAATCCTCGTTGACATTCTGTCAAAAGAAGATCCCGATTACGAGCAGAAGCCCGACATCAAATGGAATTTCACCAAGTTCCTTATCAACAAACAGGGACAGGTTGTCGCACGCTTCGAACCCACAGAGAAGTTAGAGCATGTCGCTCAGCAAATCGAGGAACTGTTATAATGGAAAGTGAAAAAGGTGAAATCCGCATGCATCCGTATGTGTGTTTCACCTTTTTCGTTTCATCTTTCCCATTTTTCGTTACAGCGTTCACAAAGCTTATTTCATATTTTACATGATGGAACAACAAAAACAATATACCCGTTGCCTTATTGTTGGTAGCGGACCGGCAGGCTATACGGCTGCCATCTATGCGGCTCGTGCCAATCTCAACCCCGTGCTTTATTGCGGATTGCAGACAGGCGGCCAGCTCACTCAAACTACCGAGGTGGAGAATTTTCCCGGTTATCCCGAGGGTGTCGACGGCAATCAGATGATGATGGATTTGCGTCAGCAGGCCGAACGCTACGGGACCGACATCCGAGACGGCGAGATTGTCAAGGCCGACTTAACCAAAGCGCCTTACAAGCTGGTCACCGACAGTGGCGATGAGATTCAGGCAGAGACCGTGATTATCGCCACAGGAGCATCTGCCAAGTATCTTGGCTTAGACGATGAGGAGAAATATAAGGGGCAAGGTGTGAGTGCCTGTGCCACTTGTGACGGATTTTTCTATCGCGGCAAGGTGGTGGCTGTCGTGGGTGGTGGCGACACAGCTTGCGAAGAAGCAACCTATTTGGCTGGCCTTTGCAGTAAGGTGTACATGATTGTGCGCAAAGATTATCTGCGTGCTTCTGATGTGATGCAACAACGTGTGGAGGAGAACGAGAAGATAGAGATACTCTATAAGCACAACGCCACTGGCCTTTATGGCGAGAACGGCGTTGAGGGCGTACACCTGGTTAAGCATTTGGGCGAGGAAAACGAGGAGCGTTACGACCTGCCCATCGATGGTTTCTTCTTAGCTATTGGGCACACTCCCAACTCGTCTGTGTTCAAAGACTTCCTTGAAACCAATCAAGCGGGCTACATTATGACCATCCCAGGAACGCCAAAGACCAAGATTCCAGGTGTGTATGCGGCTGGTGACGTGGCTGATCCCGTGTATCGTCAGGCTGTCGTAGCTGCGGGAACAGGCTGTCAGGCTGCCCTTGAGGCAGAGCGATATCTTACTGAAATCAATAAATAATCTTGTACTTTCGTTGGATTTAAGAGTATAAAACCTTACTTTCGGTATGCCGCAGAAACGTAATTTTGTACGTTCAAACATGACGGCAGCGTTGACAAGATGGATAAATAAAAGCGGTCTATAGCACACGATGGGTGTTATAGACCGCTTTTTGTCACATTGTTTTTATCTTTCTTTCGATAGAATCGTTTGATATGTCAAGCTGGATTGCAGCCTAAACGAAATGCGTTAGTCGTTGTATTGGGCCGTAATCTCGCAAATCTTCACAATAACTTCGACTGCCTTTTTCATGACCTGAATAGAAACAAACTCATAAGGACCATGGAAGTTGACGCCGCCAGCGAAGATGTTTGGGCAGGGTAAGCCCTTGAAACTGAGCTGTGCGCCATCGGTTCCACCACGGATAGGCTCCACTTTCGGGGCCACACCGGTTTCTTGCATGGCTTGCAAAACGATGTCGATGACGTGCATGTTCGGTTCAATTTTCTCCTTCATGTTGTAGTACTGGTCCTTGATGACAATCTCAACTGTACCCTCACCATACTTTTCGTTCATCTTTCGTGCGCAGTCTTCCATAAAGTCCTTGCGGTCTTCAAACTTCTCACGGTCGTGATCTCGGATGAGATAACTCATCTTGGCCTCTTCCGTTCGGGTCTCCATGCCCAGCAAATGATAGAATCCTTGATAGCCCTCGGTGTTCTCAGGAATGTCCGTGTCGGGAATCATGGCGTTGAATTCGCATGCTAACCGATTGGCATTGATCATCTTGTCCTTTGCATATCCTGTATGAACGCTCATCCCTTTGATGGTGATTTTGGCGCTGGCAGCGTTGAAGTTCTCGTACTCCAGGTCGCCAATGTCACCTCCATCCATGGTGTAAGCCCAGCTGCATCCAAACTTTTCCACGTCAAAATGGTGCGCGCCAAGTCCTATTTCCTCATCGGGATTGAACCCCATACGAATGTCACCATGCTCAATTTCATCGTGATCGCGTAGGTAGCACATGGCATCTACAATCTCTGCGATGCCTGCTTTGTCGTCAGCACCCAGCAAGGTGTGCCCATCTGTTACGATAAGATCCTCGCCAACGTGCGCCTTCAGTTCAGGAAATTTCTCTGGAGAAGACACGATACCCTCTGACAGGATGATGTCGCCGCCGTCATAATTGTTCACGATGCGCGCCTTGATGTCAGCTCCACTGGCATCGGGACTGGTGTCATAATGTGAGATGAAGCCAATGGTGGGTATGTCTTTTTTGGTGTTTGCCTTCAGCGTGGCATAGATGTATCCTTTCTCATCCATCTCTACTTCCGAGAATCCTTCACGTTCCAACTCCTCTTTGAGGTACTTGGCGAAAACGAGTTGTTTTGATGTACTGGGGACTGTCTGCGAGTCTTCGGACGACTGGGTATCAAACTTGGTATAGTTGATAAATCTCTCTGTAATGTCCATGTGTTTTTAGAATTAAGTGTGATTTCACTAGTAAGGGTGACTCCGGCGGGATTCAAACCCGCGATCTCAGGAACCGGAATCCTGCATTCTATTCAGCTGAACTACGGAGCCATTATGTGTGTGCAAATATAAAGAAAAAAGTTGATACCGACAAAACATGACTTCTTATTTTTCTTTTTTCCGTTTTGTAGGCACCGTGTGGTATGATAAAGATTCAAAATCGAAGTGCAAAATTTGTTGGTGTTTGGATTGTACAAAAAACATGAAAAACACCGCGGAGGTTTGCCATGCGGCCGGGGGCGCGAAGCCCCCGAAGAGCACAATCGGCAATACAAAAAAAGCAAAAG
>JAQYPT010000015.1 GCA_028726625.1 Prevotellaceae bacterium
ATAGAACAGCTCGCGGCACTTGCCGCCCAGCTGCGCGACTATTATGCCTGACGATTTCCGCCTGTCGTGACATTGGTCTTCATTACCTTTTTATATATATAAGGGTAATCAAAACTACAGAAAATGGGCAAGCAGCGTGCCCATGTGGGGCAACGTGCTTGCCCATCATGGGCAACGTGCTTGCCCCTGTTGGGCAGGTTTTCTGTCAGACGGATGCCCAATAAGTTGATGTTGTAATACCCATATCCCTGTTTTCATAATACTGCCAACGCATGCCATTCCTGTCGTCAGAATTCCTCTCATCTGATAATTGTAAGTAAGCGTATCTGCGATACAGTCTTGTACACATTCAACTATCAGCCCTTTCATCAGCAAACCATCCAGACAATTGGCTGACAGTTGACTATCAGGCAACTGTCTGTTTGTCAGAGTATTACAACAAAAAACCAGACAATCTGACAGTTTTTCAGAAATTCTCGTTTTTACTGAGAATCAGCGATATGGACAATTTATGCTCATATCGACCAACTTAAATTAATTCCGCCAACGGGTAAAACTATATATAGCGCAGGAATGGGATTATGTGATTACGGTCTGCGGTGGGGCAAATGAAAGCTGCCCAGTGTTTACTGGTAAAGTCGGAAAGAGACTGCATATAGGATTTGACGACCCCTCGGAAGCAACCGGAACGCCAGAGTTTATAAACAGTGAATTTCATCGGGTACGGGATGAAATAAAAGCCCGTTTCTATGATTTCTACCTGAACATATTAAAACCACAATTAAGCTAAATATTTGTTATTATGGAAAAGAAACAAGGAATTGGATTTTTTGAAAAATACCTGACTATCTGGGTTGCCTTGTGCATCATTATTGGAATTGCCGTGGGACAATGGCTTCCGGCAATTCCGCAAACATTAAGCAAATTTGAATATGCCAACGTGTCTATACCCGTGGCAATCCTGATTTGGTTAATGATTTATCCGATGATGCTAAAAGTGGATTTTCAAAGTGTTAAGAATGTCGGCAAGCGTCCGAAAGGAATAATAGTCACTTGCGTTACAAATTGGTTGATAAAGCCATTTACCATGTTCGGAATAGCCTATTTGTTCTTCTATGTGGTTTTCAAAGCCTTTATACCTGCCGGATTAGCCGAAGAATATTTAGCCGGGGCGGTATTATTGGGGGCCGCACCTTGTACAGCTATGGTGTTCGTGTGGAGTTACCTTACTAAAGGGGATGCCGCTTATACACTGGTACAAGTGGCTGTGAACGATTTAATCATATTGGTAGCGTATGCCCCTATCGTAGCTTTCTTGCTGGGAGTTGGCGGCGTATCTATCCCGTGGGACACTCTGTTGTTATCCGTAGGGCTGTTTGTTGTGATACCACTTGCTGCCGGGGTCATTACCCGAATAATGGTTATCCGCCGCAAAGGTGTGGAATATTTCAATAACGTATTTATTAAGAAATTTGATAATTATACGGTAGGCGGGTTGTTATTAACGCTTATTATCCTGTTTTCATTTCAAGGAGAAACGATACTGAACAATCCCCTGCATATCTTATTGATTGCTGTTCCGCTTGTGTTGCAAACGGTTCTGATATTCTTCGTTGCTTACGGTTGGGCGAAATGGTGGAAATTACCCCATGATGTTGCCGCACCTGCCGGAATGATTGGGGCAAGTAATTTCTTTGAATTGGCGGTTGCTGTGGCTATTTCTCTGTTTGGTTTACAGTCAGGTGCAGCCTTGGCTACCGTGGTGGGAGTGTTAGTCGAAGTTCCAATAATGTTGATGTTAGTAAAGATTGCTAATAAAACTCGTCATTATTTCATAAAAACTAATCATTCTTCATCGCTTTAACTCTTGTGTTAGTTAGTCAACCCTCAAAGTGCAATGTCTCCTTTTTGAAGAACGTCTTTTTAACACAAATGCTGGACGTTTTTTCAACGAATCTGTTGGTGTGTTGTAAATATGCGAATAATTGGGATGTTTTGTTATCTGTTTGGCTATTAGCGTCTTATGTGATTTTTAGGCCTAAAACGAAATCAATAAGCAAAGTATTTGGGACTAAAACGCCTTTTGTTGTGCAAAAAAAGAGCTTCTATATGATGCAGATTGGGCGGCTAAAGCATGCAAATTAAACGGTAAAAGCATGCTAATAGCTGACTTGTTCCATGTGAACAGGATACAAGATGATGAAATGAAGGCTTTGAACGCCTCAAATATCTACCAATTTTGTCTATTTCTCAATTTTGTTTTGTCAAAGAAAACGAATTGAATTAACAAATGAAAGGTTTGTTAACAGATTCGGGCGGAGTTGATTGCCAACCAGCCTTATTTTCATATCGTGTCGCAAATAGCAGTTCCATTCGCATACCTACTAATGGGCATGCTTGTTTTTTACATCGAGCATCCTTGCTCAATTGAAAGAGCCGTGTGTGTTTGTTGACGACTGTTGGTGAAGTGAGCAAGTTGCTTATTTGTATTTGTCGATAAAGTCTTTGGCTCTGGTATCGCCTAATTCTTTCGCTTTATTCAAGGTTTCCAGTCCTTCTTTCTTTTGCTTGTTTTGTACTTGGGCTAATCCTTTAATGAGATAGGCATCGGCATAACTTGGTGCGAGGGAGATGCACAGATCGGCCGTTTTGATGGCATCTTCGTATAAATTCACTTTCAATTGTAGCGAAGCCATCTCTGCTAAGTAAGTAGGTTCTTGCCGGTTCAATACGGCTGCATGAGCAATGTCGTTCAAGGCTTGTTGATATCTCCGCAACTGTGAATTGCACTTATAGCGCGTGTAATAAAATTCATGACTGGCTCTGCCCAGCATCAACGTGTCATATTGATTATAATCCGCCAATGCTTTTTTGTATTCGCCTATCTGGTCGTAAGCTACACCGCGTGCCAACACATAGGGAGCAGCCACTGGTGTCAAAGGTTGTGGACAGGCTGCGACGGCACTATCCAGTAAGGTTAGAATCTCTTTCTCATCAGCTTTGAGTTGAGTTTTTGCCTGTGCAGCTTCGTAAAAGAGTTCGCCAGAGCGTAAGGATGTTTTGGTTAGCGCCATGAACATGTCATAGGCCTTTTGATAATTTCCTTTCGTAAAAATAATCTGTGCTTGCTGATGTTGATATACATGAAGTGGATTGATGTTGTTTGCTTGTGTGGCTTCATCAAGTGCTTTATCTAATGACCATTGCGTAAAGGTGGAGTCGGGCTGATAAAGTTGTTGCTGATAGATGAGCTTGGCATACTCGGAGTGGGCAACATCCTTGTTTTTAGCATGCTTGATTGCCGTTTCCATCTCGTCGGCAGCCTGTGAAAGCTGTCCTTTGCTGGCAAAAATGTTTGCTTGCGCTACATATCCATCGACAGATTGTGGGAACAGACGTTTAAAGTCTTGCACATATTTGAGATAGTTCTTATGATTCTGTTCTCTTGACATCATCAGCATGACCAGTGCCTCTGACTCCTTGCTTGGCATTTGTGTGCGTATCGAAGTTTGTCGCAAAACAGGGTCAGCAATGCTCAGTCCGGTGTTTACTTTCATGTCGTTCATGAACTTTGCATCCACAGCATGCGTCTCTTCCGCACTGTTGGCATGTTGCAATATACCAATGACCTCACCCTTGGCATTCACGAAAGGGCAGCCCTCCTTGTTCGCCGGTGCTTCGGAAGAGAAGATATAATAGGCGTACTTATCCATAAAGGTTTCTACCTTTTGGATAGGAACTTGCTTGATGTCAAGTGATTTGATGGAATAGCCTACGATAGAAACTTTCTCATTCGCCTTCGAGGTAGAGGCAGCAATTTTTGCAGGAGTGGTGTTTCCTACTACTTTAAACTTGCATACGTCATATAGTTCGTTCGCTCCAATCATAACGTCAACCGTCATTGCATTGCCCTGGGCATCAATAACTACAGCACTGTCGGCTCCCACAAAAGGTTTCCAGGTACTGATGGCTTCCCCATTTTCTCCAATAAATACACCGCGTGTGGAGCCAAGCAAGGTTCCATCGGCTTTGAACGTCGTTAATGAGAAAACCGATTTTGCTGCCTTTTTTACATTTGCAGACTGTGCGTTAACCTGGGAATGCCCCCCTAGTAGCAAGGCAATGAGGGTGGTGAGGGTTAGAATTGTTCTTGATTGTATTGGATGTATCATTGTGCTATTTATTTCATATTTAAAAGTTCGCGTGCGTTGGCAAGAGCCGCTTCAGTGACATTACTTCCACTCAGCATCTGCGCCACTTCCTGTACACGTTGGTCTTGGTTAAGTTCATACATGTTGCTTACCGTACTGTCTTTTGACTCAGACTTGCTTACCTTATAGTGAGTTTCTCCAAGGGCAGCAATTTGCGGAAGATGAGTTATACTGATAACTTGCCGATCGTTCTTGCCCATTTCGTCCATGATGTGTGCCATTTTCTCGGCAACACTACCACTCACGCCCGTATCTATTTCGTCAAAAATGATGGTAGGAAGTTTGACAGCCCCACTAATCATAGCCTTTAATGACAGCATGACGCGCGCTATCTCACCACCGGAAGCAACTTGTGATACGGGTAATAAGGGTGAATTGGTATTGGCGCTAAACAAGAAAGAAACGCCATCTTGCCCTTTGTTTCCTAATGGTTTCTGCGTGATTTCAACTTTGAAGCGGATGTTAGGGATGCCAAGAGGAACCAAGCGACTCGACATTTCTTTTTCAATAGCTTTGGCGGCCTTTTGTCTTATTGTTGTTAGTTGATTGGCTTTCTTCGTACAGTCTTTGAGCAGTTGGTCAACATGTGCTTGTAGTTTTTGTAGTTCTTCGTCACTATGGTCGATATGCTCCAGTTGTTTTTTAATTAACTTTTGTTGAGTGAGTAATTCGGTAACGGTTTCCACATGGAATTTGTGCTCCAAAGCATTGATTAAATCAATTCGCTCTTGAAGTTTTGCCAGCTGTTGGGGATCGAATTCAATGTTTTCGGTTTTGTTCTGAATCTCGTTCTCTATATCTTTTAGTTCGATATAACAGCTTTCTATTCTTTGTGCAACCTCTTCAATGGGGGAGTAAACTTCCTTGATACCATCCAGTTGTTGAGTAATCGTTCTTAGTGCTTCGATGACGCCAACCGATTCTGCAGACAACAGCTGTTCTGACTGATATAGGGCTGTCTTAATTTCTTCTGCATGTTCGAGCGTGGCGAGTTCCTGTTCGATGGCTTCCTGTTCACCCTCAACAAGTTGTGCTTGTGCGAGTTCACCATACTGAAAGCGTAAGAACTCTTCGTTTTCTTGACTTTTTGCAATGTCAGCTTTCAATTCTTCCAACTGTTCAGCAGCCTTCTTGTATTCTTGATAACAAGTCTGATATTGGGCCAAACTCTTGCTGTCCTGCGTAATGATATCGACGACTTGTAGCTGAAAGTCTTCCTGGTTGAGCAAAAGGTTTTGATGCTGTGAATGGATATCAATCAATTGTTCCCCCAATTCTTTCATGGTGGCAAGAGGTACAGGGGTGTCGTTGATAAAGGCCCTGCTCTTTCCTGAGCTGTAGATTTCTCTTCTTACAATACAGTCTGTTGCATCCTCATCGATGTCATTCTCTTCGAAAAAGTGGAGAAGATTGTATTTGCTGACATCAAAATGAGCTTCAATCAAGCATTTATCCTTTCCAGATCTGATGAGTTTCGTGTCTGCTCGATTGCCTTTCAAGAGGCCAATGGCCCCAAGTATGATGCTTTTTCCTGCTCCTGTTTCGCCCGTAATGACTGAAAAACCAGGATAAAAGTTGATGTCGAGTTCATCAATCAGCGTAAAGTTTTGAATATGTAATTGCTTCAGCATCTTTATTCTTTGATTTTTTCCCACGCATTGTTTTGGGAAGCGTTGATGGAAAACAGTATTTCGTAGACCCGCTCTTTCTCTTTCTGTGTTCCTTTTCCGCTGTAGATGTTGGCCAGTTCATCACGCTTATAATCGGTCCATATCTGCGGTAACAAACTTAACGGTCTGTTTTCGTGACTTTTTTTCAATCCCTCTTCCAATGCTGTCGTGATGTTTGTTCTGCCTCGCTCAACGTTTGTGGCCATTTGGTCTAAACCGTTTCTGTAATAATCGTATTGCAGTTGGCGGAAGGGTGACATGGCACTATCCATGTAGTCGTTGATGATGGCAAAACGGTTTCGGCTGTCATCGAATGATTTCCAACCCGTAAAATTAAGATTCTGCGCATTGTTGGTCAGGTTGAGGCATCTTTGCAGTATGTCTTCACCGCCCATGGGGGAGAAGGAGTCCAGATTCAATCCAATGATGAGATAAGCATAATAAGCTATCAAAGCCGTGAGCTGGTTATTGATGGACTCTTCATTGAATTCGAGTTGGTCGAATTGAGCAAACTCAAAATTAAAGTCGTTGTCTGTATTATTATATAATGTGGTAGTGTAAGCAGAGTTGAACACGGGCCTATTGGCTTGAATCAATGCCCGACAAGTGAACATGTTCGTGGCTTGATCGTATTTGGTCACCGTAATGTTGAAATTACATGGAATGCGTTCTATGCGTTGGAACTTCAGGTTGGTCCACTGCCTGTCATTGATGAATCTAGTGAGTGTCTGCTCCAGATTCTCAAAAATGCTGGCATCCGTACCTTGTATTTGGTTGTGGTTGATATGGATACGCGCATTCAATTCCTGACTGTATAGCGGCGAATAGACGCCAGCAGCCAAGAAAAGACCGAATATGAGGAGAGATACAAACTTCTTCATCTGTCAAAAAAATCAGTGCGTCAATCGTTCTTATTTCTTGTTAAACTCTCGTAAGCGTATACGGGTGAGCACCTGTTTCGTGTTGTTGGTAAAGTCATTGGATAACATCCAACTGTAATAACCTGGATCTTTTAGAAGAACTTCTGTCACGGCACAACCTTTATATTTACCGAAGTTGAATACTTCTTGTCTCATCGGCGAACCTTCTTCTGTGGTCAACACCTTGCCGTCTGCACCTTTCATGTCTTGCCAGACGATACGGCCAGCAAAATCGACATTGTCATTCATCTTGGAGAATTCGGCCAAGTATTTCATGTCGTTGGGCAATGCTCTGTCTGCTTCTTCGGCTGTTTCGGGATTGTATTTGTCCAATTGTCCCATCAGTACACGATAAGTCACCTCAGCATCTTGGTCAGCTCGATGGGCTTCAAAGTCGTCTTCCATTTTCCGGCCACAATAGAATTTGTAAGCTGCTGCCAGATTGCGTCGCTCCATCTTGTGAAAGATAGTTTGAGCATCAACCAAATTGCTTTTACTGAAGTCGAAATCAATGCCTGCACGCAGGAATTCTTCAGCCAGTATAGGTACGTCAAAGTGATTAGAATTATAACCTGCAAAATCACAACCTTTAAATTCTTCTGCTAACTTTTGTGCTATATCTTGGAATTTGGGTGCATCCGCTACATCTTCGTTGGTAATGCCTGTCAAGGCAGAAACTTCGTGAGGTATATTCTTTTCAGGGTTGACAAGAATGTTCTCGCGTTCTTCTTTTCCGTCAGGAAATACTTTGATGTAAGATATTTGGATGATACGGTCTTTTACTAAGTCAAGTCCTGTTGTCTCGAGGTCAAAAACTATGATTGGTTTCTTTAAATTCAGTTTCATTTTTAAGTGACTTGTCTATGAATAAAATGGAAATATCTACCCGATATCGGAATATATGATTTTCCACACCGGGTAGATATGCCTTTCCTCATGCGAGTTCCTGTATGTTAGTCATTGAGCAGCATAGGCATGATCAGCATCAGAATGTCTTCGTCTTCCTCCTGTGTCGTCGGGACAATGACACCTGCACGGCTTGGGTCAGCCAGTTGTATGGTTACGTCTTCACTTTCAAGGTTGGTGAGAATCTCTGTCAACGAACTGCCCTTAAAACCAATGTTCATGGTTTGGCCAGAGTAATCGCAAACGATGCTTTCCTTGGCACTTGTCGCAAAGTCTATGTCTTCGGAAGAGAGCTCCAGTTTACCAGTTTCCAGATGAAGCCGTACCAGTTGGCTGCTTTCACTGGCAAAGGGTAGGATGCGTCTCAAGGCACCCAGGAGTCCCTTGCGATCAACGGTGAGTTGATTGGGATTGTCCTGCGGGATGACAGAGTTGTAGTTAGGGTATCTGCCCTCTATCAATCTGCACGATAATGATCCTCCTGCATAATGTATTTCGGCGTTCTTCGTATCAAACTTAATGACAGCATCTCCCTCGTCTTTTGTCAGAACGTTTCTCAGCAGCATGGCTGGTTTCTTGGGTAAGATGAACGATGCCGGCGTTTCACTCTTTAGTTTGAAGTTTTTGTTTCTAACAAGTTTGTGCCCATCGCTTGCCACGATGGCCAGACTGTCGCTCGTCAGGTCGAAATATATACCGTTCATGACAGGCCTCAGCTCGTCTTGTGCTGTGGCAAAGAGAGAACGGTTGATGTTGTCATTGAGAATCCCAGCATTCATCGTAATGACGGTTGCACCATCTGGTATTGCTTGTGATTCGGGATATTCTGCCGCATTTTGGGCAGTGAAGTTGTATACACCATTCTGGTATTGTATCTGAATGGTTAAATTGGTCACATCCACTTCAAAAGTCAGCGGTTGCTCTGGCAACTCCTTAACGGCGTCAAGAATGGTGCGGCTGGGCACAGCAAACTTGCTTTCACCATCACATTCATCAAGGTGCAATGATGTGCGCATGACATTTTCACTGTCACTGGCGGTAATGTTCAGCTGTTTATCTTGAATATCGAAGAGGAAACTGTCAAGAATTGGCAATGAATTCTTGCTGTTGATAACCTTTGAAAGTGTTTGTAAGCGACTGTTTAAAGCACTGCTTGATAATGTAAATCTCATTGGTATGATGTTTTAAATGTTTGTCTGTATTTATTAGTTACAAAAATACAAAAAAGCATTGTGTTGGACAAAAAAAGGTACTAAAAGTTTCTTTTTTTAGAAGTATTTTACTAATTTCGCAAAACAGAAGACACACATGTCAGATAATTTATTAAAAAAAACACTATAAATGGAATTACAAGGAAAAGTTATTGCTGAAATGCCTGAAAAAAGTGGGACGTCAGCGAGAGGAGAATGGAAAGTGAAAGAATATGTCATTGAAACGCACGACCAGTATCCTCGCAAGATGGTCTTCTCTGTTTTTGGTGAAGATCGCTTGCAAAGATTTAATGTTCAGGTAGGACAAGAGGTGTTGGTGTCGTTTGACATTGATGCTCACGAATATAATGGCCGTTGGTTCAATAGCATCCGTGCTTTCGATGTACGTCAGGTAGATCCAGCGACGTACGGTGTACAGGGAGCGCCGGTGCCACCTGTCACATCCGATAACACGACTACACAGCAGGCTGCCCCACAGCAAGATGGAGCACAAGCTCCATTCCCTCCACAGTCTGAAACGGCAGGAGACAATGCCGACGACTTGCCATTCTAACGCGCAACAGCCAATTGTAAATTACATAAAAAAGAGGATATGTCTATAGATGGACATATCCTCTTTTTTTGAGAAACCGCGGTTTGTATATTGTTTGTTGGACTGAAGGCCCAACTATAAGTGTTTGTGTCAAGAATTACATGTGCAAGGAAAGGGCGTTCATCGCGAGATGCAATTAGATGGAACCTGGCTGCAACTTTCTGACTTACCTGATTGAAACTTCAAATCAGACTTTTCATCGTGGATGAGTGCACCTTTGTGAACTTGCTTTTGGTTTGTTTTTGGCGAGGTTTTAAATGGAGCTTTTTCTTTTTTATCCACTCTTTCTTCCGCGCCTCATAATCTCTTCTTTTCCGTTCCAGATAATTGTCTGCCATGACTTATTTAAAGTGTGAGTAGATGACAGACAGCGTTTGCTTGTTTGAACCGCCAATGAGTTTAGTGCCTGATAGTGACATGTCGTGTACTACGTTGGTCAGAATCTGTGTCTGATTGAATGTGTAATAAGACGTGGTCACTGGTATGACAACCAGTTTGTTCCAATTTTCCGACTGTTTACCTGTAGCCTTGTTGCGTGCCATGGCCTTGATGACACTTCCAATGTTGTTGAAGGTATAACCATTGTTGGCCCTGTCGTACGTGGCGAGGAAAGACGTTTTGTAGTCGGCAACTCGTTTGTGCTCAAAGAATGTATATAAGCTGTCTTTCTGAATCAGCAAGAGTGTCTTCGGAATGTCTAATGCAAACTTGGAATTAACCTCATTATTGATTCGCTTCAAATGGATTTTTGCAGCGTTGATTGAATCTTTTTCATGCCCTTTACAGATTTCTTCAACAGGGATTGTAATCTCAGTGAAGATGCCGGCAGGTGATTTTAAGTAAGTGTTGTTCTTGTCACTCACCAACTCGTTAATTGTCTTTCGGTCGTTCACCATGGTTGATGTCTGCAATACCTCTTCGGTGCCTGAGAATGAAGCTGTTCCTGAATAGGTGCTGTCTTTGTTAGCGAACCTGAAATAAACGTTCAGTTGTGTCCTGAATATACAGGCCATCGAACCTAAACCACTAACGTGTTTGAAATAGAATCCTGGCACAACATGCTGTGCGAATGTCATGGAGTTCTTGAAATATTCAGGATGTTGATAATACTGGTTTAGGATATAGGTACCGTAGTTCTTATATCTTTTGCCGTTATTGTCGGTGTATGGCTGATTCAGCTTAATTTTGATGTGATTCGAGTAGTTCTTGTCCCATCGGGTTTTTTCGCTGATTTGTTGGTCTGTCAATGTGTAAACCTTATCAGCTTGTAATCCATTTGTGCCGACATACCCATTTTCTATAGGGTCAAAATTAGAATAATAGGTGTTAGCTTCGCTCATGGGTCTGCTCATTTCATAAGCAGTTAGCTTCATAGGCGCCAGCGAGTCACCATAGAACTTGTCGTAGTACAGTCTGATTTCGCACGAATCTGCCACAATCATTCCATCTTCTTTGTTGACCATTTTGTCAGCATCAGGAAATTGATAGTTTTCCTGAATGTGGAATTGGGTCATGAAATTTCCGGTGATGTATCCCCCTGTTTCCGGGTCTCTAATCTTTCCCAAGTACCCCAGGGTGTTTCTTGACAACACAGAATCTGCCGCGATAGAACGGGTAGAAACCATGAATGTATCGGTTGAAATCTGTAGATTGTCCAATGAGTTGGTCAATGATATGCCCACATTGTCGGTCGTATCGTCACATGCCGTAAACATGAGTGCGGCAAATGCAAGAACTGCAATAATCTTATTTCTCATTTGTGTTTAAGCTGTATTAAGTGCTGTAAACGAATCTGTTGGTGTTTCTGGATGTCCTTTTGTAACCCAAGCGTGCTTATTTCTGCAAAACAAGATCATAGAACTCTTGATAGGCCTTCGTGAAATCACTTCCAGGATATTTCAAGAATGGCAGTTCTTTGTCTGCACAGTACTTCAAGAGCTTTTCGTTGACGTCAGTGCCAGCCTCGATAATGCCATCACTATAGTCAATGGCTAGTTTGCCCAGTTCGAAGAAGTCGAACTTCTCATTGTATGGCTTGAGTAAATCCAGCTTGGCGTCTTTAAACTGCACGCATCTTTTGAAGTTGGTCCCCAAATCAGTCTTGAGTTGTGTCTGAAATAGAGATGTAATCACCTTGGCGTTTGCAAACGAAGGCTCGTCTTTATAGGCTGTCTTTACATATAACGGGATTACGGCTCCCATCCATCCTTGGCAATGAATGATGTCGGGTACCCAGCGCAGTTTCTTCACTGTTTCGAGAACGCCACGTGCAAAGAAAATAGCGCGCTCGCCATTGTCAGGATATTCTGTTCCAGATTCATCAACCGTCATTTGCCGCTTTGTGAAGTAATCTTCGTTGTCGATAAAGTAAACCTGTATTCTCACTTGCGGAATTGAAGCAACCTTAATGAGTAGTGGATGATCGGTGTCATCAATGATTAGGTTCATACCAGAAAGACGAATTACCTCATGCAGTTGGCCACGTCTTTCGTTAATGTTTCCCCATTTTGGCATGAAGGTCCTGATTTCGCAATCATTTTCTTGCATGGCTTGGGGAAGGTTACGTCCCATGAGCGACATCTCAGTTTCTGGAACGTAAGGTGTCATCTCTTGGTTGATAAATAGAATCTTCTTCGTCATGTCCTTGTTTGGCGTTTACTTGTTTAATGTTGGCAGTATGGCTGTGGCATGCAAATCGTCAGCTTATTAGCTTGCAACATCTGACCTTTATGGCAGCTTGTTACAATTGCCCAACATTGCAGCCTACAACATCCGCCCACTGCAAAGATACGAAAAATAATCGAATTACTGGTGTTAATTCTCTTAATTCGGTGTTCAAGCCCTTGCAATTTGTTATTTTTAAACTTTGAGCGTGCCACCTGTCTTTACATTCTCTATCCGCTTTTCTATGATAAATGCCTGTGCAGCATAATAGGTTGTACAGGCATCTATGGTTTATCCAAACTTGTTTTGTCTTGATGAGAACTCGTGAGTGGTGTGCCCATACGCATTATGGCATCCTGTTGTCCTCAACAACGAGATGCTGTCTGCGTGGTTTTACATCCTCCTGTCTCTTGTATATAGTGCGTCGCGGCCGTTTATTCTATCACCACCAGCGGGGTGTCTTCCATGACGCTTTCCCCTTGTTTGATGCAGATAGCTGTCACCTTGCCGTCTTTCTCAGCCTCGATGTTGTTGGCCATCTTCATGGCTTCCAGCACAACAACCGTGTCGCCAGCCTTCACCTCGTCGCCTACATGAACCAGGATGTCGGTGATGACACCAGGAAGCGGTGCCTTCACGGCATGGTCGGTGTTGACATTAGTGGCCGACTGACTTTCTTCTTCTGGCTCGTTGGCTACTGGTTTATTCAACACAGGCTTTTTCTCTGGCTCTTGTTCTGCCTCAAGTTCAACATTGAAGTCCTCACCATTGACAATGACCTGTGCGATATTGTCGATGATGTTTCCTATCTCGACTGTATATTCCTTGCCGTCGATAATGTATTTGAATTTTTTCATAATCAGTGTTTCCTTTCTCTTAAATAGGTGAGTGGTTTACTTTGCTCCGCACTGTTGTGGCTTCTCCGTGAAAGATACGAATTTGGCGTCCCACATACTCTGCTTGGGCTTGATGGTTATTTTGCCCGATTCCATGTCGTGTACGTTGTTTCCTCTATATTCATAGAGAGCCATTGCGATGGCTGCATAAATGTTCTTATCCATGTCTGTTTTCTTCTACTTGATGTTTCTACATAGGCATACATCCGTGCTTCTTGGCCGGAAGGCTCTGTCGCTTGTGCGCCAGCTGTGCCAGTCCGCGGCAGATGCGAAAGCGTGTGTTGCGAGGTTCGATGACATCGTCAATATAACCATACTGAGCTGCCTGATAAGGATTGGCAAACAGTTCTGTGTACTCCTCTTCCTTCTCTGCGAGGAACGCACGCACGTCCTCACCAGCTTCTTTCTTTGCCTTTGCTTCTTTCGCACTTAATACAGCCACGGCACCCGAAGCACCCATGACGGCAATCTCGGCTGTAGGCCATGCAAAGTTGAGATCAGAACGCAATTGCTTGCATCCCATCACGATGTGGCTTCCGCCATAGCTCTTGCGCAGCGTGATGGTAATCTTCGGAACGGTGGCTTCGCCGTAGGCGTAAAGCAGCTGTGCGCCATGCAGGATGACGGCATTGTACTCCTGACCGGTGCCCGGAAGGAATCCCGGAACGTCCACCAGTGAGACGATGGGGATGTTGAAGGCGTCGCAGAAGCGTACGAATCGCGCCCCCTTGCGACTGGCATTGGTGTCCAGTACGCCGGCGTAGGCCTGTGGCTGGTTGGCCACGATGCCCACGCTCTGTCCGTTGAAGCGGGCAAAACCGGTGATAATGTTCTTGGCAAACTTGGGCTGTACCTCAAAGAACTCGCCATTATCCGTAATCTCTGCTATCACCTTATACATATTATAGGCCATGTTCGGGTCGTCAGGCAATAACTCGTTGAGCAAGTCACTCGTGCGGTCAACTGGGTCGGTGTTCTCCACGCGAGGTGCCTCTTCTGTGTTGTTGGATGGAAGATAGGTCAACAGCGTCTTAATGAGTTGTATCACCTCTTCATCATTTTTGGCCGTGAAATGAGTCACGCCGCTCTTTGTGGCATGCACGCTGGCACCTCCCAAATGCTCGGCATCGATGTCTTCGCCTGTCACCGTCTTAACCACCTTCGGTCCTGTGAGGAACATGTAGCTGGTTCCTTCGGCCATCATGATAAAGTCTGTCAGGGCAGGAGAGTACACGGCACCACCAGCGCAAGGGCCAAGGATGGCAGAAATCTGCGGAACTACGCCGCTGGCAAGAATGTTTCGCTCGAAAATCTCGCCATAGCCAGCCAAGGCACAAATGCCTTCTTGGATGCGCGCTCCACCCGAATCGTTCATGCAAATGACGGGAGCTCCGTTCTGCATGGCCAGATCCATAATCTTACATATCTTCTCAGCCATGGTCAACGAGAGCGAGCCTCCGTTCACGGTGAAATCCTGTGCGTAAACGTAAACCAAGCGGCCGTCAATGGTGGCACTACCCGTCACGACGCCGTCGCCCAGGAACTGTTTCTTTTCCATGCCGAAGTTGTGGCAGCGGTGCAGCTTAAACATGTCGTATTCTTCGAACGAGCCCTCGTCTACGAGCATGTCAATACGCTCACGCGCCGTATATTTTCCACGCGCATGCTGCTTCTCTATCGCCTTCTCGCCACCGCCAAGACGAGCTTGTTCTCTCTTGGCTACCAGCTCTTTAATCTTTTCTACTTGTTTACTCATATTATTATTCAATCTTTTGGTTTCGATATATATGACGTCACAAAGGTAATAATAATTAGTGAAAGGTTGATGGGTTGAGGCGTAATTTATGTTATTGTAACACGGCTCTTTTGTTTATAGAAAGTTGTTTGTTGTCAAAAACCATCATTTGCTGTTCAACAACGTATCTTAAACTTAACTTCATCCTTTTAGTCTTTATTTTCCTGTTGCTGACGAAATATTTCTTTCTGCATCTCTATCTCGCGTGCCAATCATGGCAGAAGTTTTCTGCTAAGCGTAAATGAATCTTTAGATTTTGTACGCACTGCGTTCATAATCTCAGATTGCCCACTCACGGTGTTGACGTTTCCTAATTGTTGACGCACTGCGTCTACTTTCGCAGATTGTTGACTCACTGCGTCAACAATCTGTGGAAAACAACGATAGAACTCGCATAGGGAATAGACCATAAATTGTTTATTTCTTTTAAAATATTGCAAAATACACAGAAATATATTAAAAAAAAAATTGCAAAATACAAAAGAAACCTTATCTTTGTAACAAATTAAATACAGACAGAGATTGGAATCAGCTTTTTCACATAGCCGCTTACCCCATTGCACCAAACATACTTTGGTGCAGAATGTGCTGCAAAGAAAAAACAACTTTCTTTCTTTTAACACAAATTATTTGGTAGTTCCAAATAATTTTGTACTCTCTCTCTCTCTCTCTCTCTCTCTCTCTCTCTCTTATATATATAATAGGTAGATATATCTTCTCTTATACCTCTTTCTGTGCATTATGCTTTAGTGCGCAGCGAGGCTTTGTGTCTGCCTGTGTAAGCCCTATCTTTTCTTCCCTTTATAAATTATTGTATATCCAAAAATTAAATTTATTGTATCGTTATGAGCAAAACAGAAACAACTGCCGCAGGTAAAAAGGCGGCTTACATCAGTCCTAATATCGTTTGCTTTTCAGTAGAGTATTCGCTTTGTGCAGCAAGTCCTTCGGATGGTGGACATAAAAATGCTGAACCCGATCCTGATCCTTTGGAACCTGTGGATGATGAACAGTGGTAAGCAGGCAACTCTTGAATACTTTATTCGTAATAACCATTTTTAATGAATTAACTTTATAAAAATTGATATAGATGAAAACAAAATTATTTATCTCATTTGCAGCTTCCGTGGCTGTGTCTGTGCTGCTGTGTAGCTGTTCTAACGAAGAGAGCGCTGCTACTACTAATGGTCAGCTTACAGCCTTTACAGGTGGTATTGTTACAGAGACTCCTATGGAGCGTGAACAGATTGGAACTTCTGAAATTTCAGCAGTAGTCCCTGGTTTTATGACTCGTACTTCTATGGGTCGTGACGTAATCGGCGGTCAAGGAACCTTCCTTTGGGAGCCTAAAGACGTCATCTATGTAGAGGACGATAATAATAAGTTATATAAGAGTCAGAATACTATTACCGAGACAGCACCTCGCGCTACATTCTTAGTAGATGGTTCTTACACCACTAAGGGACAATACGATGTGTACTATTGTGGTACCAACTCTGGTGCCGGTGAAAAGAAGGTTGTTATCGCCGGCAATCAGACACAAGTAGCCTTTAACAATACCAAGCATTTTGGTGCCGCTGGCGATTGCGGAGTGGCAACGGCAACGAAATCTACCGTTTCAGGCAAGAGCGGTTATCGTTTCGACTTGGAGCACAAGGCGTCTTATCTTTGCCTCCTTCCTTATATGGCTTCTAAGGAGCAGCGCGAAAGCTATAAGATCAAAAGCATAGAGATAACCTCTAAAGATAACAATATTGCTGGTACTTATGATCTTACCCAAACAGGTCTTTCCACTACGGGTACGAATGAGTCAAAGACTATTATGCTTCACGTAGATACTGATGGTCTTTTGCTTGCGAATCAAACAGCTGAAACGCCAAATATTGAGAATTCGCTTTATGTAGTTATAGCTCCCGGCACCCATGCCTTGAAAGTGCAATATACAGTTGTAGATACTAAGGATAATAATAAGGAACTAACAATGACCAAAAGATATGGATCACATAACTTTGCTGCTAATAGGATTTGTGATATACCCGTTAATATTGGTACAGGTTTAGACGGTGGTCATAAGAAAACCGATGGTTCCGATGAATTACAAGAGATTTCTTTTTATTACAGCGGTCACAATTATTACATGTGGGATGCTGCCGAGAACTATTGGTCCGGCCACGAGTGGGACGCTGCTGTTCCTTGGCAACCAACAACGAACGATACAAAAAACAGCGATTATCCTAAGTCTAAGGCAGCCGATGCTTCTCGTTGGTATCACGAGGGTGATGGTACTTTCGAGGCTTCCGTCAATCCTCTCTTCAACAAGCTTCCCAATGCCAACGAAATAGGTTGGTACGTATTGAAGGGTGATGCTCATTGGGATAACGGTACTCTCTGGTCGGTTTTCGGTGAGATTTACACTGGTGGTATATGGCTTAAGAAGCTCAGCGTTATCGCTCAGGAAAACGGCAAGGAGCCTGCTGCTTTAAAGCTTAAAGATCCCAACGGTAAAAATTTGCTTACTTCTTCCGACACCTACACCATTTCTCCTAAGCAAGGTAAGCCTTCTGATAGTGAGATTGGCAAATACTTCTTCCTCCCTGCGTTGGGCTATTACTACATTGGTAAGCTTTACTACCTCGGTTCCAACGGTAACTACTGGTCGTCCAGTGCTTATCCCCGCTTTAGTAGTTACGCGTACAACCTGAACTTCAACATTCGTTACGTGGGCCTGAACTACTTCGACCGCCTCAACGGGTTTGTAGCGATGCCTTTCGAGTAGTCTCCCCCGATCGTTTTATTTCGAGCGGGCTCCTTTCAAAGAGTCCGCTCATAAAACCGCCTTTGGCTGTCGATTTCGACACAAGTAACAAAAAGAGACCTAAAATGGGGCTCTTTTTGTCACTTATTCCGAACTCGCGTATAATTTCATCATGAACTTGTGTTCTGCTCTTACAGCCTGTTGTTTCTTTGACAATAAGCCGGAAGCCCTGCCGGTACACATAGAGAAATCAAGGCAATTGGAACTTTTCTAAAGATTTTCTTATCCCGAACTCGCGTAATAATTATACAAAGAAACACGTTCAAACCCCTTGCCATACGCATGACTTAGTTCTTTAGCAAGTGTAGCTATTACCTGTTTTCCATATTCGGCTCTCTCTTCACCATCCAGTTTCTCACGTGCAATGCGTTCACCAAGCATCCAATTGCGGAGTGTGAGTGAAACATTGACAGCACGGTATGCTTGCTCACGGGCATCCTCTATAATCGAACAGATGTCAATTTTTTATCTCAAAAACATCCCTTAAATCGGCTCTTGAAAAATTTCAATATAGAAAAAATCGATAGGCAAAGAGGATGCAAATAGGTGATGATGTGGGAAGAAAAAGCGCATTTCAGGGTAAAAGCAATGGTGTTACCAGACAAGAAGAATGCTTTTACCAGGTTATATACATGCTATTGCCAGTCAATTGTCTGCAAATTGCGGGCATGAAGGCATGCTTTTTAGCCGAAAAATGCTTGAATTTGGTTACGAATGCGGATGAATAATTTGTAATATGTTGTGTATCAACGAAGTGCGAAAAACGCTCATGCTTGGCATATTTGCAAGCAACCATGGGTTCGTTTGCAAATAAGCCAAGCATGAGAAGATGTGTTGTCAAGAAAATTCACGAAGATAAACCTACCCGAAATGATGCGGCTCAAAGTGAATTTAAGATGGCAGTCTGGGCTTGGAATACTGCACCAGTCTGCCATCCAATGTTTAAGCCTTGCTCTTGTCGCGCGTAGCTAAGATGAAATAGCTAATCAATAGCAGGTAAGCGGCCAGTGAAAGCAATTCGGACAAGGGGTTGGCAAGCCAGTCGGGATTGATGGGGTTGAAGCCCGTAAAGCGCAGCAACGCGCTCAAAACGCCCATCAACGCACCGCCGGCGATGAAGCCGCTGGCCAGCAGCGTACCCTTCTCTCCGCGTTGTTTGTTCACTTCATTATTTTTGCTGCGCGTGGTGACAAACCAGTGAATGGCTCCACCGATGAGTAGGGGCGTGTTGAGTTCCAACGGAATGAACATGCCCAATGCAAATGCCAGTGCAGGAATCTTGAGCAAAGTGAGGATGATGGCCAGCAAAGCACCGATGCCGTATAAGATCCAAGGGGCGCCCGCACCATTCATCAAGGGCTCGATGACGGCTGCCATGGCATTGGCTTGCGGAGCCACCAGATGCCCTTGTTGTGCCGGATCGAAGCCGTAAGTCTGATTGAGCAGCATCATCACGCCGCCTACAGTAGCCGCACTCACCAGGGTTCCCAAGAACTTCCAAGTTTCTTGTTTGGCTGGCGTCGTTCCCAACCAATAGCCAATCTTCAGGTCAGTGACAAACGCACCGGCCATGGAGAGAGCGGTACACACCACGCCTCCCATGATTAAAGCGGCTACCATGCCCTCGGGACCGTTGAGTCCCACGGCTGCCATCACCACGCTGGCCAAAATAAGTGTCATCAAGGTCATGCCCGATACCGGGTTGCTGCCTACGATGGCAATGGCGTTGGCTGCCACGGTGGTAAACAAAAAGGCAATGACAGCCACTAAGAGAATGGCAATCAGCGCATGCGTAAAGTTGTGCATAACGCCCAAAAGGAAGAATGCGAAGGTGATGAGAATGGCGGCAATGGAGCCGATGGCAATGACCCGGAACGAGATGTCCCTGCGTGTGCGTATCTCTTCTTTCGTCACCTCACCTTTTCCTTTCATCTCCTTAGCTGCCAGTCCAACGGCACTTTTGATGATGCCCCAGCTCTTGATGATGCCAATGATGCCCGCCATGGCAATGCCACCGATACCGATGCTCTTGCCGTAAGTAGTAAAAATCAGCTCAGGAGACATCTCGCCTACCGTCATGGTGAGGTTGGTGCCACCGATGTTTAAGATGGTGTCGCCAAACAACAGCGACAGTCCTGGCACGATGAGCCACCAAACGGCGAACGAACCCATACAGATAATAAAGGTATATTTCAGTCCGATGATGTAGCCAAGACCCATTACGGCTGCGCCGGTGTTTACCTTGAAGACCAGTTTGGCTTGATCGGCCAGCTGCTGACCCAAGCCGAAAACGCGGGTGGTGAAGTTCTCGTTCCACCATCCAAAGGTGGCTACTATGAAGTCATAAAGCCCACCAACCAGTCCGGCCATGAGTAATGGCTTGGCCTGCGATCCGCCTTTGGCACCGCTAACGAGTACTTGTGTGGTGGCAGTGGCTTCGGGGAATGGATATTTGCCATGCATGTCGCTCACGAAATATTTGCGAAAAGGAATCAGAAATAGAATGCCGATGACTCCTCCGAGTGCCGAACTCATGAAGATTTTCATGAACGACGCGCTCATTTCGGGATACTTGGCTTGAAGAATGTAAATGGCGGGCAGGGTGAAAATGGCTCCAGCCACCACTGCACCCGAGCAGGCTCCTATGCTCTGTATAATCACATTTTCACCAAGTGCCTTGTTTCGCTTGGCGGCTGTTGACACGCCTACGGCGATAATGGCAATGGGGATGGCTGCCTCAAACACCTGTCCTACCTTCAAACCCAGATAGGCTGCGGCGGCCGAGAACAACATCGCCATGAGGATACCCCATGTCACTGACCACGCATTGACCTCGGGGTAGGTTTGGTTTGCATGCATGATAGGTTGATACTCTTCTCCTTCATTCAATTCCCTGAAAGCATTTTCAGGCAATTGCACTGACTCTTTTTGCTTGTTTTCCATAAGTAATATTTGTGTTTTTGCTGACAAAGATATACTAAATCAATAAGATGGCAAAACGAATTGTAAGATTTTATTCCACTTTGTCATGATTGCTGTAGAGCAGTGTGGAATGTAAAAAGATGAACGCCGATGGGCGATAGTTGAACTATTTTTTATACATTTGCATTCCCAAGTTGGTAAAACAATAAAATACTTCAACCATGGCCACTACCAAAAACAAGCGTCCAACACCGATAGATAACTCTTATGCACATGTTCAGCCACAAGCAACTGACGTAGAAAGAGTTGTTCTGGGGGCACTGATGATAGACAAAGACGCTTTTTCCATCATTTCCGAGATTCTTCGGCCAGCATCTTTTTACGAGCCCAGGCATCAGAAGATTTTCCATGCCATCCAGTCGTTGACGATGGAGGAGAAGCCGGTTGACATCATCACCGTGACCGATCAGCTGAAAAGAGAGGGGACGTTGGATGAAATAGGAGGTGCTGCCTATGTAGTGGAGCTTAGTGCACAGGTTGCGTCATCAGCCAACATTGAGTATCATGCCAAAATACTTTCGCAGAAATCGCTGGCTCGTCAGTTGATTTCTTATGCCAGTGTCATCGAAACCAAGGCGTTTGATGAGTCGCAGGATATAGATGAGTTGATGCAAGAAGCCGAAAGTGACCTCTTCACGTTGTCACAAACCAACATGAAGAAGGACTATACGCAAATTGATCCTGTGATAGCCCAAGCAACAGAAATACTGCAAAAGGCATCCGCTAACACAGGCGATTTGACAGGAATTCCTTCTGGATATACCAAACTGGATGGCATTACAAGTGGCTGGCAGAAGTCTGACTTGGTGATTATTGCTGGTCGTCCGGCCATGGGAAAAACGTCTTTTGCACTCTCTATTGCTAAGAATATCGCTGTAGATCATCATGAACCTATTGCCTTTTTCTCACTGGAAATGAACAATGTACAATTGGTAAACCGCTTGATATCCAATACTTGTGAGATTGCGGGCAACAAGATTCTGAGTGGACAATTGACTGCTGATGAATGGAAACGTTTTGATACGAAAGTGAGAAACCTGATGGGTACACCTATCTATATTGATGACACGCCCGGACTGAGTATCTTTGAGCTAAGAACCAAGGCGCGTAGGCTGGTCAGAGAGAAAGGCGTAAAGATTATCATGATAGACTATTTGCAGCTGATGAATGCCAATGGCATGCGGTTTGGCAACCGTCAGGAGGAGGTTTCTACCATCTCTCGCTCGCTGAAGGGACTGGCCAAAGAGCTGGATATTCCAGTGCTGGCTCTGTCACAGTTGAGCCGTAACGTGGAGAATCGTGATGGATTGGAGGGAAAACGACCGCAGTTGAGCGACCTTCGAGAGTCGGGTGCCATCGAACAGGATGCCGACTTGGTGCTGTTTGTGCACAGACCGGAGTATTATCGCTTGTATGAAGACAACAATGGGGTGGACTTGCGGGGTAAAGCTCAAATCATCATAGCCAAGCATCGTAAAGGTGCGACGGGCGATGTGCTGCTAAATTTCCGTGGCGAGTATACGCGTTTTGAGAACTTGGACGAAGGTTATTCGATGCCAATTCCAGAAGGTGGCGAGTTTATGGAGTCGCGTCTTAATGGAGGTTTCCCACCCCCAGAGGTCTCTCCTTTAGGAGATTTGCCCCCAGCAGAGTCTGTTCCGTTTTGACGAACGGGCACTTTTCTCAATGAAAACGAAAGAGCTGTTGATGTAAAATGATGTAAATGAAACAGATATGAGGGATTTTTTCAGCATGTTAAGGTTTACTTTAAAGGCTTTTCCTTTCCGAGGAAAGGCGTGTATCTTGTCTGTTTCCGCACTTTTTTTCTCGTTTCTTTTGCCTGTAAACGGCTTTGCACAACAGCGTGAAGCGTTGCGTGACAGTTTGAAGAAGGCCACCGAGGCCTTGGAATATCATCCCGATAGTGTAGACTTGCGGTTGAAAAAGGCAGCGTGGAATTTACAATTAGAACAGTGGCAGTATGCTAAAGACGAGTATGATTGGGTGCTGAACAAGGATCAGCACAATATCGCTGCTTTGTATTATCGAGCTTTCGCCAATCAAAAGTTGGGGAGATATAATTTTGCTCGCCTTGATTATGAGAATCTGTTGCAAAGGGTTCCCGGACATTTTTCTGCGCTCTTAGGTCTGGCTTTGCTCAATCAGAAGGACAAACACCATACGGAAGCGCTCAATCAGATTAACCAGTTGGTGAGTCAGCATGCCGACAGTGCGGTGGCTTATGCCGCTCGTGCGGGAATTGAAGTAGAGCAGGGGATGCTTGAGTTGGGCGAATACGATTATTCAGAGGCCATCAAAAGGGATCAGAAAAATACCGATTATTTGTTGAACAGAGCAGAACTGCGCATTCAATTGGGCAAGACTGAAAAGGCAAGAGAAGACCTTGACCGCATTGTGTCATTAGGTGTTCCGCGCCCAGCTCTCAAGAATTGGTATAGAAGACTGAAACAATGATTTTGAAAACACCACGCCCTGACAACTTTATTTCCTTGTTCTATCTCTTTTAAGGCATGGCCGTGCTGGTGCTATTTCACGTCAAGTGGGAACAAACCATACAGTCGGTCGTCAATCATGTCTGTAATCTCCTTGAAATCTTGTGGATTTTCTTTGAAATGAAGACGGTCGCCATCAACAATCATGAGGTTCCCTTTGTACGTGCTAATCCAGTTTTCGTAGAGTGTGTTGAGCCCCTGTAAGTAGTCTATTCGGATGGATTTCTCAAATTCGCGACCTCGTTTTTGGATATGAGAAACCAGGTTTGGAATCCCCGAACGAATGTAAATCAAGAGATCTGGCAACTTTACGAGCGACATCATGAGATTGAAAAGGTCTGTATAGTTGTCAAAGTCGCGGTCGCTCATCATTCCCATGCTGTGCAAGTTGGGTGCGAAGATGCAGGCATCTTCAAAGATGGTGCGGTCTTGAATGATGGTGTCGTGGCTCTTGCTGATGGCAACTACGTCTCTAAACCGCTTGTTGAGAAAGTAGATTTGCAGGTTGAACGACCATCGTGTCATGTCGGCATAGAAATCATCCAGATACGGATTGTCGTCTACGGGCTCAAATTGTGGTATCCAATTATATCGTTTGGCAAGCATGGTAGTGAGGGTTGTCTTGCCGCTTCCTATGTTTCCAGCAATGGCTATGTGCATGATGAATGTGTTTTTATTGTGTGAATAGAGTGATTGTTGATATGTTGAAAAGACGTTGCGTTGTGATTACAGATTGCCAAAGAGGCCGAACAGTTGCGCGTCTATCTTATCGATGATTTCTGAGAAGTCTTTCGGATTGTGCTCAAAGTCAAGCGTGTCCGCCTCAATGATGAGCTTTTTTCCTTGGTATTTGTTGAGAATAAAATCTTCGTAACGTTCGTTCAGGTTGGTGAGATACTCCAGTGGAATGGCCTGTTCGTAGTCTCGACCGCGCTTTTGGATATGTCCAACCAGGTTGGGAACAGACGAACGAAGGTAAATCATGAGGTCAGGAAGTTTGACAGCCATCATCATAGCCTCAAACAGTTCCATGTATGTATTGAAATCTCTGTCAGACAAATGCCCCATATCTCGATTGTTGGCGGCAAAAACATATACCCCTTCGTATATCGAACGGTCTTGTACGATGGTTTCTTTCGATTGAGCTATATCCAGTAAGTCATGAAAACGTTGCTTCAAGAAGTAAACCTCAAGGTTGAAAGCCCATCGTTCAATACATCGATAGTAGTCGTCCAAGTATGGATTGATGTCCACCGATTCCAATTTAGGTGTCCACCCATAGTGTTTAACCAACATGTTTGTGAGGGTTGTCTTGCCGCTTCCGATGTTTCCTGCGATGGCTATATGCACGGTTTTTGTCTTACTAAAAGTTGATGACTACACAGAATGAGCAGGGCGTATTCTTTCTATTAGATTCAAAGATGCAAAGCCTTTCTGCGTTTTGCCTGCAAAGTTAGCCCAAACAGTGCATACTTCAAAATATATTAGTTGGTTTTTCTTGGTCTCCGTTCATCTTGACTTTCTCTTTTAGGAAGAAGTCATCAGCCGTTCGTATGCGATGTTTTTTTCTTTCTATTTGATGTGTTATAATGTTTGACGAAAGGTTATTTATTTTTAATTACGTCCATTTGTCATCCCATTCGCGCATACAATTGAAATGAAAATCCTATATTTGTGACATACAGAAAGATTCATCAAAAACATAAAAATATGAAAGGACAAGTTTTATCTGCGGCACTCATTGCCTTCAGTATCGTTGTTTTAGGATTTGCGATCAAGGGCGGTATCGATAACTTTGTGAACAAAGACAACAAGGTAACGGTAAAGGGATTGTCGGAAAAAGAGGTCGAGGCGGACAAAGTGACATGGCCCATCTTGTCAAAAGAAATTGGAAACGACCTGCCACAGCTGTATAAGAACATAGCCAACACACAGGCAACCATCAAGAATTTCTTGCTGAGTAACGGTATTTCTGAAAGCGAAATCAGCGTTAACGCGCCTTCCGTGATTGACATGAATGCCAATCAATATTCCAATAACGAGTCGCGTTATCGCTATAACATCACCTCGTCGATAACGGTGACCTCTAAGAAAGTGAAGTTGGTGAGAAGCATTATTGCCAAACAAGGCAGCTTGCTGAAGGAAGGAGTGGCCATTGTGGATGGTGGATACGAGAATCCTGTGAAATACGAATATGTGTCTTTCGCGGCCATGAAACCCAAGATGATGGAGGAAGCCATTGATAATGCTGAGAAAACTGCCCAGCAGTTTGCTGAAAACAGTCGCAGCAAACTGAACAAAATAACCAGTGCTGATCAAGGACAGTTCTCCATTGAAGACCGTGACTCCAACACGCCTTACATCAAAAAAGTAAGAGTGGTGACCACCATTACTTATTCTTTGAAAGATTAGCCGCTGTTGAAGGTCACACCAGTGGGTTGACTTTCTGCGTACCAGCCGTTGGCTTTGTGCGTGAAAGATGAAGAAAACAACGGATGTTTCATCGTGAAGCATCCGTTGTTATCTTGAGGTAGGTATGTGATGATGGTTGACCTACCCATTTGTTTCTTGTGTGTAAACGAAGAATTTTGCTTATTTGTTCTTCAGCAAGTCACGAATCTCCGTCAACAGTTTCTCTTCTGTTGTGGGTTCAGGTTTTGCTGGTGCGGGTTCTTCTTCATTCTTCTTCACGATTTTCATGACAGCTTTGACGAGCAAGAACACACAGAAAGCGATAATCAGGAAATCTACTGTCTGCTGAATAAAGTTGCCATAGTTCACCGTTACGGCTTCCATGGTCTTGCCATCTTCTGAAAGTTTCTCACCAAGTGTGCAACTCAAGTCTTTAAAGTTGACACCGCCAAGCAGAAAACCAATAGGCGGCATGATGATATCATTCACGAGGGATGTAACAATTTTGCCGAAGGCACCTCCGACGATCACACCGACAGCCATGTCAACCACATTGCCACGCATGGCAAAAGCTTTGAACTCATTTAAAAACTTCTTCATAATTATCTTTTTGTTATAGTAATAATCGATATTTTGTCATGTAGACTTGTCATTGTTCTTTTTCGATGATTATATTCTGTAATGTTATCGAATAACAAGGCTTTTTTATATTATTTAATACATGAATCACATGCAAATATAGAAAATTAATCGTAACTTTGCATACAAACAAAGGATAATTGTTGCGTGACGTTCGCTTTTTTCGTTGTTTCATGACACGATGAGAGGTTCTGTCATCAGGATGGCAAGCATTTCTATGATTTATATTTTAACCCTTTAATAAATAAACTAAAAGTAAAATGATTAAAATTGGTATTAACGGATTTGGCCGTATCGGTCGTTTCGTTTTCCGTGCTTCTTTGGAAGAAGCTAATGCAAAAGACGTAGTAGTTGTAGGTATTAACGACCTTTGCCCAGTTGATTACTTGGCATACATGCTGAAATATGACACCATGCACGGTCAGTTCAACGGCACCATCGAGTGCAACGTTGAGAAGTCTGAGCTGATTGTAAACGGTAACAAGATTCGTGTGACTGCAGAACGCAACCCCGCTGACTTGAAGTGGGATGAGATTGGAGCAGAATATATTGTTGAGTCAACAGGTTTGTTCTTGACCAAAGAGAAATCACAGGCTCACATCCAGGCTGGTGCCAAATATGTTGTAATGTCTGCTCCTTCTAAGGATGACACTCCAATGTTTGTTTGCGGTGTAAACCACGAGAAGTATGAGAAGGGTACACAGTTCGTTTCTAACGCATCTTGCACCACCAACTGCTTGGCTCCTATCGCTAAGGTGTTGAACGACAAGTTTGGTATCACCGATGGTTTGATGACCACTGTACACTCTACTACCGCTACACAGAAGACTGTTGATGGTCCTTCTTTGAAGGATTGGCGTGGTGGTCGTGCCGCTTCTGGCAACATCATTCCTTCTTCAACAGGTGCTGCTAAGGCTGTAGGTAAGGTGATTCCTGAGTTGAACGGCAAGCTGACAGGTATGTCAATGCGTGTTCCTACTTTGGATGTTTCTGTTGTTGACTTGACCGTTAACTTGGCTAAGCCAGCTTCATACGACGAGATTTGCAAGGCTATGAAGGACGCTTCTGAGGGCGAACTGAAGGGTATTCTTGGATACACCGAAGAGGCTGTTGTTTCTTCTGACTTCTTAGGCGACCCACGTACCTCTATCTTCGACGCTAAGGCAGGTATCGCTTTGACAGACACCTTCGTAAAGGTTGTATCTTGGTACGATAACGAAATTGGTTACTCACACAAGGTTGTTGAGTTGATCAAGCACATGGCAAAGGTTAATGGCTAATCAAAAATAGTCGTTTAACGATAAATAAGCCGTTCGAGATAGCTCGAACGGCTTTTTTTTAGTATATTTGTCGCGTGAAGATGTTAACAATCTTAGGTCCAACGGCCAGTGGGAAAACGGCATTTGCAGCCCATCTTGCAGCCGACATCGGTGCTGAAATCATTAGTGCCGACAGCCGACAGGTGTATCGAGGGATGGATATCGGTACTGGCAAAGACCTCTCTGACTATGTCGTTCACAAGCAAATTCCCTACCATTTGATTGACATTGTAGATGCTGGTAAGAAGTACAATCTGTTCCGGTATCAGCAAGATTTCCATGCAGCATACGAGGATATCGTTTCCAGAGGCATCATTCCCATCCTCTGTGGCGGCACAGGTCTGTACATAGAAGCCGTGTTGAAAGGTTATGCGCTGTCGCCCGTGCCGCAGAATGAGCAGCTGAGGCAGCAGCTAAGCGACAAGTCGTTGGCCGAGCTGACGGACATATTGATTGATTTGAAGCATAAAAACCATTCGGTGATGCACAATCAATCTGACGTGGATACAGCGCAGCGCGCCATCAGAGCCATTGAGATTGAAACCCATCTTTTGCAGCATCCCATGCCCCAACGCGCACTGCCACCCATTGATGCATGCATCATCGGACTGCGCATCGACAGGGAAGAACGCCGGAAAAAGATTACTGACCGACTGAAACACCGATTGGAAAACGGCATGATCGAGGAGATACAGGGGCTGTTGGCAGCAGGTATACCGCCCGAAAATCTAATCTATTACGGATTGGAATATAAGTATGTAACCGAGTATGTCATCGGAAATACTACCTATGACGAGATGTTTCAGCAACTCGAAATCGCCATCCATCAGTTTGCCAAGCGGCAAATGACTTGGTTCAGGGGAATGGAACGGCGAGGGTTCGTCATCCATTGGATTGACGCAACGCTGCCCATGGAAGAAAAAATAACAAGAACGAAAGAGATATATGGCTATTGACAACAAACGGTGGGGAATTGTTTACTGCCCCAAGAGCAATGCTTTAAGACCACAAAAACATTGGGAGCGCATCGAAAGATGCCTGAAAGCCAATGGGGTGGAATACGACTATGTGCAAAGCGAGAATTCCGCAAGCGTGAGTCGCCTGGTCAAGATGTTCATCAATTCGGGGTACAAGACGATTGTTATCGTTGGTGGCGACTCGGCCCTCAATGACACCATCAACTGCATGATGCAGACTGATTCGCAGCTGCGTGACGAGATTTCTTTAGGACTTATCCCCAATGGACTGATGAACGACTTTGCCCATTTCTGGAATTTGCGGGAAGGCGAGGAAGAGCGTATCATCAAAGCGCTGAAAAAACACCGTGTCAAGAAACTGGATTTGGGTTGCATGCGATACACTAATAAAAACGGTGAGGCGTGCAGGCGCTATTTCTTGAATTGTGTGAACATAGGCTTCATCGCAGCCATCATGAACCTGCGCCGCAAAACACGCCGCTTATTTGGGTCGCGAACCTTGTCGTTCTTTTTTTCTTTCGCCTTGTTAATCTTCCAACGACTGGATTATAAAATGCATCTCAAGATTAATACCGATATCATCAAGCGTAAGGTAATGACGGTGTGCGTGGGCAACTCGCTGGGGTATGGCCAAACGCCAAATGCCGTTCCCTACAACGGTCAGCTGGATGTTTCTGTGGTCTATCATCCCGAAATGACCCAACTTTTTGAGGGTATCTACTTGTTTTTGCGAGGTAAGTTCCTTAATCACAAGAGTGTACACCCTTATCGTACCAAAAAGGTTGAAGTGTTTACGGCAGAACATGCCATGGTGGGTATTGATGGACGACTGATGAATACGCCAGTTGGAAAATTCACGTTGTCGATAGAACCCGAAGCCATCAATTTCTTGTTGCCCGACTAATCTCTTTTCTTATTTTTGCAGTTGTCTCCCAAGGCTTCAGCGTTTCGGTTCCAAACCCATTGAGTTTGGCCTCTAAACGCATTGACTTTGACCTCCAAACTCATTGACTTTGAGCACCAAACCCATTGAGTTTTGTTTGCCAGCGTTCACTGAACTGGTTTTTGGGCGTACATCCGTCTTCATGCCTGTATCGGCATTGGTTTTTTACTGGAAATAATATTGGTGAAACCATGCTTGTGAATGATGCTGGAACCACGTTGCCTACTAACATCGACAAACAAGAGAGAAAACCACATTTGTTGCTCATCTAGAGCGAAATAAGATGGATTTTACAAATAAAGTTCGGTTTTATTTTGCTATCAATTGAAAAATGACTAACTTTGAATCCGCCGTCAAACACATAGAAAAGGTGTTTGCTGCGGCCGTTAAATCTAATAACAGACCAATATTATACCTTAATAGGCCTATGAGCTATCTTAAATTTGAACGGGCTTTCATGACTAATTTGGAGGAATCTCTTCAGAGAGAATTGCTGCGTACCAATCGGTCGGGAGCCTATTCCTGTTCCACCATTGTGGATTGCAACACCCGCAAGTATCACGGCTTGTTGGTTGTTCCCGTCCCCGAACTCGACGATGATAATCATGTGTTGTTGTCGTCACTGGATGTAACGGTCATCCAACATGGTGCAGCCTTCAACCTGGGTTTGCACAAATATCAGGGCGATCATTTCAGTCCGAATGGACACAAATATATTCGCGAGTTCAATTGTGACAAAGTTCCTACGACCATCTATCGGGTAGGTGGGGTGTTGTTGAAGAGAGAGGTGGTTTTCCAACACTACGAAGACCGAATTTTGATTTGCTATACGCTGCTGGATGCACACTCGGAGACCACTTTGCGTTTCAAACCTTTCTTGGCATTCAGGAGCGTTCGACAGTTCACGCACGAAAATGCGACGGCCAGCAGAGACTTTGCGCAAGTGGACAAGGGCATTAAGACCTGTATGTACCCAGGTTATCCCGAGCTGTACATGCAGTTCTCTAAAGACAATGAGTTTGTGTTCCAGCCCGATTGGTATCGTGGGGTAGAGTATCCCAAAGAACGTGAGCGTGGCTATGCGTCCAATGAAGATCTCTATGTGCCTGGATATTTCGAGCTGAACATCAAGAAAGGAGAGCGTGTCGTGTTCTCGGCATCTACTTCTTCCTGCGATCCGAAAGAGCTGCAACAACTCTTCGTCGAAGAAGTAGAGTCGCGTAGTCCGCGCGACAATTTCTTTCATTGTCTGGTCAACGCTGCCCATCAGTTCCATAATCGTACGTCTGAAGACGAACGGTACATCCTGGCTGGTTATCCCTGGTTCAAATGTCGGGCTCGTGACACGTTTGTGGCTCTGCCTGGATTGACCTTGTCTATCGAGGAACAAGACTATTTTGAGCTGGTGATGGCAACGGCCATGAGGGGCCTGAATGAGTTTATGGAAGGCAGGCCATTGACCGTAAAAATATATGAGATAGAGCAACCCGACGTGTTGTTGTGGGCGGTATGGACCATCCAGCAATACGGTAAGGAGGCCGGAGTGGAAAAATGCATCAGTCAGTATTATGATTTCCTGCTGAAAATGGTCGGTTTCATCGAGGCTGGTCGGCATCCTAATCTTGCCCTCGAAGCCAATGGACTGCTCAAGACGAATGGCAGGGATAAGTCAGTGACATGGATGAACTCTATCGCGAATGGCAGTCCAGTTGTGCCACGTTCGGGGTATGTCGTAGAGTTTAATGCCCTGTGGTATAACGCGTTGAAGTTTGTAGTAGCTCTGGCGGAAGAATGCGGAGACCTGAAAACCGTAGATCATTATGAAGCTTTGGCGGCAAAATGCCAGGAATCGTTTGTGAATACTTTCTATAACGAACATGGTTATCTGTTTGATTATGTGGATGATGGGCGCCCAGACTGGAGCGTTCGACCCAATATGATATTCCCTGTTGCCTTTGATTATTCACCGCTGACACAAGAGCAGAAGAAAAATGTGTTGGATGTTTGTACACGAGAATTGCTAACGCCAAAGGGATTGCGGTCGCTGTCACCCAAAAGCAATGGCTACAATCCCATGTATGTGGGGCCGCAGACACAGCGCGATCACGCCTATCATCAGGGAACGGCGTGGCCTTGGCTGGGAGGTTTCTACATGGAAGCGTGTCTAAAGTTGTACAAACGTACGCGATTGAGTTTCATAGAGCGTCAGATGGTGGGCTATGAGGACGAGATGATGCAGCTCTGCTTGGGAACGATTCCCGAGTTGTTTGACGGCAATCCGCCGTTCCATGGGCGCGGAGCCATCTCGTATGCCATGAACGTGGCGGAGATATTGCGTACGCTGGAGTTGTTAGAAAAGTATAAGTATTGAAAAGGAGGACGAACAAATGAAAGTATTGATGTTTGGATGGGAGTATCCTCCTCATATTCTGGGTGGACTGGGTACGGCCAGTTTTGGTATCACCGAAGGACTGAAAGCGCAGGGAGACATGGACATTACCTTCTGTCTGCCAAAGCCATGGGGTGACGAAGATCAGTCGAACGCCCATGTGGTTGCCATGAACAACGTGCCCATTGCCTGGCGTGATGTGGATGCCGACTATGTGAAAAGCCGTATTGGCAACATCACTGACTACAATGAATATTATCGGTTTAGAGATCATATCTATGCTGATTTCAATTACATGAATGTTAACGACTTGGGATGTTTGGATTTTTCAGGTCGTTATCCCGACAATCTGCATGAAGAGATCAATAACTATTCCATTGTGGCGGGCGTGGTTGCCCGTACACTTGATTTTGATATCATTCATGCACACGACTGGCTGACCTATCCTGCCGGCATCCATGCGAAGCAAGTGAGCGGAAAACCGCTTTGTATTCATGTTCATGCAACCGACTTTGACCGTAGCCGGGGCAAGGTGAATCCAACCGTTTACGGCATGGAGAAAAATGGTATGGACAATGCCGACTGCATCATGTGTGTGAGTGAACTTACCCGACAGACGGTCATTAAACAGTATCATCAGGATCCCAGAAAGTGTTTTACCGTACACAATGCAGTTTATCCACTGCGGAAAGAATTGCAAGATATCCCTCGTGCAGACCACCGAGGGAAAGAGAAAATCGTCACTTTTTTAGGTCGTTTGACCATGCAGAAAGGTCCTGAATACTTTGTGGAGGCTGCCAACATGGTGCTTCATCGCACGCACAACGTACGTTTTTGTATGGCAGGGTCGGGCGATATGATGGATCAGATGATTTATCTGGCGGCCCAGCGAGGTATCGCTCATCGCTTTCATTTCCCTGGATTCTTGCGTGGAAAGCAGGTATACGAGTGTTTGAAGAATTCTGACGTGTATGTCATGCCGTCTGTGAGCGAGCCGTTTGGCATCTCACCCTTAGAGGCCATGCAATGTGGCACACCTACCATCATATCCAAACAGAGTGGATGTGCCGAAATTCTGACCAACTGTATCAAAGTTGACTATTGGGACATCCATGCCCTGGCGGATGCCATCTATTCCATCTGTCACAATGAAAGTCTGTTCACCTACTTGCAGACAGAGGGCAAAAAAGAGGTGGATCAGATTACGTGGGAAAAGGTAGGCGTGTGGATTAGAGAGCTTTATGAGCGTACAATGGGCTGGCGTTAAGTGTGATAGATATGTGTGAAATAACGAAAAACCTATAAATAACAATGAAAACAATTTGTCTATATTTCGAAATACATCAGATCAGGCATCTGAAGCGTTATCGCTTTTTTGACATTGGTACCGACCATTATTATTATGATGACTATGAGAACGAACGGTCAATGACGGAGATTGCCAATCAATCGTACATGCCAGCTCTCAGCACCTTGTTGGAAATGATTAAGACGCACAATGGATATTTCAAGGTGGCCTTTTCCCTTTCAGGCGTGGCAATTGAGCAAATGGAGATTCATGCGCCACAAGTGCTTGAAAAATTGCAAGAACTCAATGAGACAAAATGCGTGGAGTTCTTGGCTGAACCCTATTCGCATGGGCTGTCATCGCTGATTAATGAGGAATGTTTTGCAGCAGAAGTGAAGCGCCAATGCCAGAAAATGAAAGAGTATTTTGGTCAGCAACCGCGTGTTCTTCGCAATTCGTCATTGATTTACAGTGATGACATCGGACTGCAAGTTTCGCAGATGGGGTTTGATGGGATGTTGACAGAAGGCGCCAAGCAAGTGTTGGGATGGAAATCACCTCATTATGTTTATCATTGTACGTTGGCTCCAAAACTGAAGCTTTTGCTGCGTGATGTGGAGTTGAGTGATGACATCTCACTACGTTTCAACAACCGTTCATGGGAAGGTTATCCTTTGTTTGCCGACAATTACATCAATAGAATCGCTGATCTTCCTGCTAAAGAGCAGGTAATCAACATCTTCATGAATCTTTCTGCCATAGGGATGGCGCAGCCCTTGGACAGCAATATTCTTGAATTCTTGAAGGCATTGCCGTTTTGTGCGAAGCATAAAGACATTGTGTTTTCTACTCCTTATGAGATATGTTCAAAGACTCAGAGTGTCGGTGCCTTGGATGTTCCAGACACAGTGAGCTGGAATGACGAAGAGAGGGATGTGAGTGCTTGGCTTGGAAACCCCATGCAACGAGAGGCATTCAACAAGCTTTACAGTGTTGCTGATCGCGTAAGAATCGCCAATGATCCGCGAGTGAATCAGGATTGGGACTACTTACAAGCCAGCAACAACTTCAGGTTCATGACCACTAAGTCGTCTGGAGTGGGATTGGATCGAGGTATTTACAGCAGTCCTTTTGATGCTTTTACCAATTATATGAACATCTTGGGCGACTTTATCAATCGGGTGAACACGCTTTATCCCGAAGAAATCGACAATGAAGAGCTGAATTCTCTGTTGACAACCATCAGGAACCAAGGCGAAGAAATAGAGATTAAGGAGAAGGAAATCCTGCGTTTGCAAACAAAAATTGAAAAGATAGAGGCGGCCAGTGATAAGCTCAAGGCTAAGCTGGACGAAGATATTGACAAGACAAAAGCTAAGATTTCAGGCACAGAAGCAACGTCAATCGCTGCCAAAAACAAAGATTTACAGGCGTGATTTGTTGTCGTTTTGTAAAGATTAAGATGTGAGAAATCATATTAGTGGCATGCACTTCATGGATTGTGCATGCTACTTTTCCGCTTGTTTTCAATGAGATGTCGTTCGAGGTTACAGCAATTATGTTTAAAGTTGTTTGCTCAACGACATTTTTTTCGCACCTCTTTGTTATTTGCTCGAAAACCTTTAACTTTGTACCATAGAAGGACATGAAGACCCGAGTGGGGCATCCTGTAACTAATAAGCTAACTCGTTCTTGTGCGGAATGTGTCGTTCTATACATTACGAATCAGTATCCAGTAATATCATCAATATGCAACAGAAAATTATCATTTTAGACTTTGGTTCACAAACTACACAGCTTATTGGCCGAAGAGTGCGTGAACTGGATACCTTCTGCGAAATATTACCGTATAATAAGTTTCCTAAAGGTGACGAATCTGTCATTGGTGTCATCCTGAGTGGGTCGCCATATTCGGTGCATGACCATGAGGCATTCAAGTGTGATTTAAGTGATTTCATAGGCAAGTATCCCGTTTTGGGCATCTGCTACGGCGCTCAATTTATCTCGTTCACCAACGGTGGAAAGGTAGAAAGCACGGGAACGCGTGAATATGGACGCGCTCGTTTGGAAAAGTTTGATGCAACTAATCCGCTATTTAAGGGTTTTCAACCACAGACACAGGTGTGGATGAGCCATGGTGATACCATTACTGCCATTCCAAGTGATTGTCATGTAATAGCCAGTACGGGTGAGGTGAAGTATGCAGCGTATGCCAGTGAGAAGAATCCAACATGGGCTGTTCAGTTCCATCCCGAAGTGTTTCATTCCACACAAGGTACCACTTTGTTGAAAAACTTTGTGGTAGATATCTGCGGCAGCAAGCAAACATGGAGCCCTGCATCATTCATTGAGAGCACGGTTGAGAGCATTCGACAACAGGTGGGCAATGACAAGGTGATATTAGGACTGAGTGGTGGCGTTGACTCTTCTGTGTGTGCAACGCTATTAAACAAAGCCATCGGCCGTAATTTGACCTGTATTTTCGTCGATCATGGCTTGTTACGAAAGAATGAGTTCAGCAATGTCATGAAGGCTTATGAAGGTCTTGGCCTGAACGTAATAGGCGTTGATGCCAGCAAGAAGTTCTTTGCTGACTTGCAAGGAGTGACCGATCCAGAGCAAAAACGCAAGATTATCGGCCGCGACTTCGTTGAGGTGTTCAACGCAGAAGCGAAGAAAATCACCGACGCTAAGTGGTTAGCGCAGGGTACTATCTATCCTGATCGCATCGAAAGCTTGAGTATTACCGGCATGGTCATCAAGAGTCATCACAACGTGGGTGGCCTTCCAAAGGACATGCATCTGCAACTTTGCGAGCCTCTTCAATGGCTGTTCAAGGACGAAGTGCGCCGAGTGGGGTATCAATTGGGGATGCCTGAGCATCTTATCAAGCGTCATCCATTCCCTGGACCCGGCCTTGCAGTTCGCATTCTTGGGGACATTACTCCCGAGAAAGTTGCCGTTTTACAAGAGGCGGACGATATTTATATCCGTGCATTGCATGATTGGATTTGCGACGATGGCGAGCCATTATACGATAAAGTGTGGCAGGCCGGAACCGTATTGCTGTCTACCATTCGCAGTGTGGGTGTGATGGGGGACGAACGAACCTATGAGCATCCCGTCGCATTGCGTGCCGTTACCAGCACAGATGCTATGACTGCCGACTGGGCACACTTGCCATACGAGTTTTTGGCAAAGGTGTCTAACGAGATTATCAACAAGGTAAAAGGGGTGAACAGGGTTTGTTACGATATATCTTCGAAACCGCCTTCGACCATCGAATGGGAATGATGATTCCATATTTCCATGCAAAATACAACAAAAAGTCCCAAAGATGATTTTCACCTTTGGGACATTTTGTTCATGAATGTTTGCTCGTTTTTATTCGAAGCTTGCACTGATTATTTGAAAACCAGCTCTTCTTTGCCAGGCTTTTTCTCGATGGTGATGGTGTCACCAGGGTGGAGTTCGCCCGATAGAATGCGTGCCGCAACTCCATCTTCAATATAAGTTTGGATGGCTCTCTTCAGTGGACGGGCACCAAACTGTACGTCGTAACCTTTTGTAGCCACTAATTCTTTGGCCTTATCCGAAACGTTAATGTGGTATCCCATGCCTTCAATGCGTTTGAACAGCCCCATCAATTCGATGTTGATAATCTTCTTGATGGCATTCAAGTCAAGCTGATCGAAGATAATGATTTCGTCCAAACGATTCAAGAACTCTGGTGCGAACTGCTTGCTCAGGCTCTTCTGAATAATCGATCGGGCGTATTCCTTATCCTCATCATTCATGCTGGGACCTAAATTGTTGGCAGCATTGAAACCGATACCACGGCCAAATTCCTTCAGTTGGCGTGTACCAGCGTTCGAAGTCATGATGATGACGGTGTTTCTAAAGTCAACCAATCGACCGTTTCCGTCCGTCAATCTTCCTTCATCCAATACCTGCAGCAGGGTGTTGAACACGTTACCGTGCGCCTTTTCTATTTCGTCCAGCAAAACAATGGAGTAGGGATGACGCCTAACTTTCTCTGTTAGTTGTCCTCCTTCCTCATATCCTACATATCCAGGAGGTGCTCCCACGAGCCGCGAAACATTGAAACTCTCGGTGTATTCGCTCATGTCAATCCTGATCAGCGCATCCGTTGAACCAAACATGTGCTCAGCCAATTTCTTGGCAAGATAGGTCTTTCCTACGCCAGTGGGTCCCAAAAACATGAAAGCGCCTATGGGATGATTTGGATCTTTCAATCCAACGCGATTCCTCTGTATGGCCTTTACCAACTTGTCAATGGCAGGATCTTGGGCAATAACTGCGTCTTTCAGTTCTTTGGCCATTCCCTTCAACCTTACACCTTCAGCTTCTGCCATGCGTTGTACAGGCACACCGGTCATCATCGATACAACATCAGCGACCTCATCTGCCGTGATGTTCACCCTTTCGTCCATCTTGCCAGACGACCATTGCTTGTTCATGTCTTCCAACTCAATTTCCAATTCGGTTTGCTTATCTCGATAACTGGCAGCCAATTCGAAGTTCTGATTGCGTACAGCTTCTTGCTTTTTTATCTTCACCGCATCGATTTCTTTTTCCTTGTCGGTGATAGAGGAAGGCACTTCAGCATGTTGCAAAAACACTTTCGACCCCACTTCATCCATGGCATCAATAGCCTTGTCGGGGAAGAAACGGTCGGTTACATATCTTTCTGTCAACTTGACACAGGCCAACAGTGCCTCATCTGAGTATTGAACACGATGATGCTGTTCGTATCTATCTTTGATATTTTTCAGTATTTGCAGCGTTTCATCCGTGGTGGTCGGCTCAATCAGTACCTTTTGGAATCTGCGTTCCAAGGCACCATCTTTCTCTATTGAGTTACGGAACTCATCCAGCGTGGTGGCACCAATACACTGAATAACACCACGGGCTAATGCTGGCTTCATGATGTTGGCGGCATCCATGCTTCCAGGTGTGCTTCCCGCACCAATCAACGTATGAATCTCGTCAATGAAAACGATGATGTCAGGATTCTGTTCCAATTCTTTCAACAAGGCACGAATACGCTCCTCAAACTGTCCCCGGTATTTTGTTCCGGCCACAATGGCTGTCATGTCCAGACTTACCACTCGCTTGTTAAATAGCACGGGAGACGTCTTGTGCTTGGCAATCAGTTGTGCCAATCCCTCTACGATGGCGCTTTTACCGACGCCCGGCTCACCTATTAATATAGGATTATTCTTCTTTCGTCGTCCCAGAATCTCGATAACGCGTAGAATTTCCTTGTCCCTTCCCACCACCGGGTCCAGCTTTCCCTCCCTTGCTGCTTGTGTCAAATCGGTAGAGAAGTTGTCCAAGATAGGCGTTTTGCCATTTCCTTTTCTCGACTGTGTCGCTGTTGATGGCGCGGCATTGCTCTGGTTAGAGCCCGTGTGTTGCCCTCTTGAGTCAAACTCAGCTTCCTCTTCCTCATCTGGCAAATCAAGTCTGCTGCTTGTTGGTTTTGCCATTCGTCGCAAATAGGTCAGCGTATCTTCGTAATTCATGTTGTTTGTTTCTAAAATTTCTTTGGCTCCATTGTTGGCTTGGTCATGCAAGATGGCCAACAACAGATGATGCACGTCCACCGTTTGTGTATGTTGAATCCTCGCTTCCAGCACGGCCAATTTCAAAATGTTGCTGGCTCGTTCGTTCAAAACGAGTTCCGACGTGTTGATGGGCTCGTTGATTTCTTCTATTCGTACCCGGTTTTCCAATTCTGCTTTCACGGTTGGAAGATTGATGTTCAATCGTGTAAACACATTTTGTACCAGGCTATCCTTTTCTCTGAGCATCCCCAAAAGAAGATGTTCCGGGCCAACTGATCGGCTGGCCAGTCGGGTAGCTTCCTCTCTACTGAATGCCAGTACTTCGGATACTTTTGGTGAAAACTGACTAGTCATATCTCTTTTTACCTTTCTTTTCTAATTAAATACTACTGAATAGTTTGCAAAAATCGTGCCAATCTACGATTGCATCGCCATCCAATCCTGATGACTTATTGTCTAGAGGTGCCTCGTCTCGGCATCAATCTCATTGCCGGTAGAGCCAAGAAAATACACGATTCACCCACGGTATGTATATCCTGAACCAGCGATATTTGGTCACTGGCTTGCCTCCGAACCTGAGGATGAACTCTCTGAACTGACTTTTCTTAAACGGTAAGCCAGCGTAGAGGAAGTAAAAATGCGCGCAATGATTGGCGTGTGCATACTTAATGGCATTCCATACCGTGACCGTGTCGGGATGAAGGGGGTAGAAAGTCTTGCGCTTGGACGCCAGGTACCACAGATAAGCGTTTCCTTGTGAAAGGATAATGGTGCATCCGCCAATCAGCTTGTTTTTGTATTGTGTGATGAATGTCTTGGTGTGTTGATTTTGATACAACTTCGTAAACATCTCTTCAGAAGGGATGAATCTTTTGATTTTGCTTCTGAAGTGGTTTTTCAAGTGATTGTAAAACAGTTGGAGTTCTTCCGTGGTAGCCACCTCACTCGTTGTCACTCCGGCAGATTCAGCGTGTGCGATACGTTTCAAGGTCTTCTTGCTCAACCTGTTTTCAGGCGGCATACTGTGCAGCGAGTTATGAATCTCTTGCCAGTTCATGGGGAAGTACTTGTTCTGTCTGAAGTGTTGATAGCCAAACATCTTCTGGCTCAAGGCGCTGAACTCTGTGTAAAGTGCGAGCTTGCGCCTAAAGAAGCGGTTGATTTCATGCAGCATCAGCCCAAACACTTGCTCCTTGTTCTCACAGCTGTCCTCATATTCTCCCTCGCCGTAAACTCTCCCTTGCTTATATATAAAAGGTGGAAGCCAGGTGCCATGCCATCTCAGTAGGGCCAACATGTGAGCCACACACTTGCCTGAAGGGGCTTGTGCGACAACCATGTAAGGGGTTTGACCGGATGTACGCTCGGCTATCCGGAACAGCTCCGTGCTGTGAAAAAAGTTGTTGCAGGTTATCGGTGGCAGTTCAGAGCTTTTGGAAATGATGCTGACCTTGATGTTGTCCATAGGACAAAAATACGAAATGTTTTCTGAAAAAAACAATGTTTCGGTGAATTTGATTAACTTTGTCCCACAGATTTTTAACTATTCTGATGATTAAACCATACAAAATCATTTTAGCCTCCCATTCTCCACGCCGCCAAGAGTTGCTGCGGGGACTTGATGTGAGCTTTGAGGTTAAGGTGAAAGAGGGCATTCCCGAGGATTATCCAGCCGATTTAGACACGGTTGAGATACCCAAGTTTATCGCACAAAAAAAAGCTGCTGCCTACGAAATGGCTCAAGACGAGCTGTTGATTACAGCCGATACGGTGGTCGTGTTGGGCCGACATGTCATGGGTAAGCCTGCGGATGCCGACCATGCCCGACGCATGTTAAGAGAGCTGAGCGGCAAGACTCACCAAGTGGTGACGGGCGTTTGTCTGAAAACGGCATCGGAGCAGCGTGCCTTTTCGGTGGTGACAAACGTGACGCTCAAAGAGCTTTCGGATGCTGAGATAGATTACTACATCGAGAAATACCAGCCTTTCGACAAAGCAGGTGCCTATGGTATACAAGAGTGGATTGGCTATATTGGTGTAACCAAGCTCGAAGGTAGCTATTTCAATGTTATGGGATTGCCCGTTCAGCGCATTTATGAAGAGTTGAACAAAATGAAGTAACCATCTTCAATACAACGCTTTAAGGTTGTGATGCTTTGTATTTTGAAAGATGATTGCAAGTGTGTTTATCACCTTTCTGCATCATGCTTTCTTTCCATTCATGCAAAGCGGCTTTTCAATAGCATTGAGTTTGGTGCTTAAAGTCATTGAGTTTGGTGTCCAAAGTGATAGAGATTGGATGCCAAACTCAATGCTATTAAAATCGATGAGCAGATTGATAGAAAAATAAAACGAAGAACAGTGTTGCTCTTCGTTTTAACTCACTCTTTACAAGTCACTTTCGCTTACATCGAAGGTGCTGATGCTCATGTCGCCTTTTTCAATTCCCATCTTCAACCATTTCATGCGCTGTGCGCTGGTTCCGTGGGTGAACAACTCTGGCTGACTGTATCCCTGTGCCTTTTCTTGCAGGTAATTGTCACCTATTTTTTCGGCACAATTGATGGCCTCTTCAATGTCGCCATCTTCTAGTGAATTGTATTCCGCGTCGTCATAATGGGCCCATACGCCGGCGTAATAATCGGCCAAAAGCTCCAAACGCACGCTCACCTTGTTGGCTTCAGTCTTGCTCATGCGGCTCATCATGCTATGTCCTTCTGACAAGATGCCCAGCAAATGCTCCACATGGTGGCCCACCTCATGCGCGATGACGTAGGCGTAGGCAAAGTCGCCGCTGGCTCCCAATTGGCGTTTCATCGTGGTGAAGAACGAAAGGTCAAGGTACAGCTTTTGATCACCCGAACAATAAAACGGTCCTACTGCCGATGTCGCCGAGCCACAGGCACTCTGTACGCCACCCGTAAACAGCACCAACGTGGGGGGAGTGTACTTGCGTCCCATCTGCTGAAATACCTTTGTCCATACGTCTTCCGTGCCTGCGAGTATCTGTCTGGAAAACTTTGCCAGCTCTTCCTCTTCTGCCGTGAATTCCCGTTGTTGCGGGGCACGCTCTTCTTGCAAACCGTTCAGTGCGCCTTGCTGAATGACGTTTCCTATCACGTCACCGAGGTTTCCGCCCGACATGAAAGTCATCAGGGCAATCACGACAATGGCCCCCAGGCCTCCGATGCCAGCCTTTGCGCCTCTTCCCATGCGCCGCCGGTCTTCTACGTTGTTGCTTTCTCTTCGTCCGTTTAATCTCATTTTGTATGTTGTTTTGTGGTTGACTTATTGAATTGAATGACTGACAAATTTAATCATTTATTTGATAACACAGCCCTAAATGTGCTTGAATGATGCTTCAATGCGGAACAATCCTCTGTTTTTGCATGATGAGGTCGGTTGAAATGCGGCCTCACGCATCTGAAGTGGGTGTGTTATTTTAGGCTTGTCACACCCTGATTTGTCGGTGTACGGCTTTGCTAACTTCTCGATGTTGGAGGTACGTTACGGTCACAAAGCTGTCGATAGGCACAATAGGTGCATCGTTTCAGTTCGCAGGTGGGTGCGAAGGGGATGGATGGATTGTAGATTTCGCTCAGCAATTGCTGCAAATTTTCCTTGAATTTCGCATCATGCTCCCCAATGTCCAGCACCTTTTCTTTCTCTAAAAGCAGTGTCGGATCGTAGTCTTCACCAGCGGTTTGTTGGATAAAGAGCAGTGCCGGACTTACTGGTAGCTGTGCGGGATTGAGTTGGGGATGGTGCTTGACGATAGAAGCGTATAAGAAGGTTTGTAGATAATAGTCCTTGTGCTTTTCTGAAAGCTTTTCATCGGTAAAGATATCATCCACGTCAACGGGCGTCGATGTCATGGATTTGCCTGTTTTGTAGTCGATGACCCGTATGCGATGCGTGCCGTCGGGGTTGACAATCTCGTCCAATCGGTCGATGTAACCACCGATGGACAATGAGTGGGAGCCTTGCGCTGTCTCGAAAGTAATTTTCGAACTGACCTTCTCCTCCAACGACTTGATGACGAAGGGTGCCAGCTTTTCATCAATCTGCAGCAAGCGGTTGAGGTAGTCGATGATGACCCTTCGGTTGATGAGTTGCAGACCATTGTACTCGGGGCGGTAGCCCTTGTTGCTTACATTGAACAATTCTTCGTTAAAAGCCTGGTCTACAAACTGTTCAATGCGCTTTCCTTTCGTTCGCAGGTCATGTATGTCGCTGGCTTGTATGCGTTGGCTTTTCTCCTTCAGATGGGTATAAATCAGTTCTGCGCTGCGGTGAAAAATGTTGCCGAACATGCGGTTGTCGACAGCATCCTCAGCCTCTGGCTCCTTCAATCCCGCGAGGATGTTGTAGTAAAATTGCAACGGGCATCGCAGATAGCGGTTGATGGCGGTGGGAGAGAGCTGCTCCAGTTGGTTCAAAACCTGCATCACCTGTTCGCTTTTCTCAATCACTTCCGGCCCATGTGTCTCCATGCTTTGCCCGCACTGCATGGAGTATCGTTGGATGGGGTGCCCACTTTCTACCATCATCTGCAACATGAACCTGCTCATTTCGCCCGTGTGGCTAATCTCGGTTGAATTGTTATAGGTCAGTGTCACGTCGCTGGCCCGCTGTATCAAACGGTGAAAATGGTAAGCATAGATGGCCACTTTGTGCTTTACCGTGGTGAGTCCGTAGGCTTCACGCAAGGCATGTGGGATGAAAGACGTGTCGCTCACCCCTTTTGGCATGTTGCCTTCGTTGCAAGACAGCATGAGCAGATGGTAGAAATTGAGGTTGCGCGTTTCCAACACGCCCATCACTTGTATGCCTTCAGCAGGCTCGCCGTGGAACGGGATGCTGGTGGCTTGGATGAGTTGGGCCATGAGGCGTTCGAAGGTAGTGAGGTTGATGGTGAGGTCGCCAGCTGCAATCAAGTCTGACAGTCGGTTGATTAAGGTGTACATCCTGAACACCGATTCCTGGAAAAAGGCATCTTCGTTGTCCCTTCCCTGCTGTCCTATCCGTTTGAGGACATTGAGTATCCATTTGGTAAGCAAGCAGTTGGTCGGGTCGTCATCTATGTCTGTAAACAGAAGGGACAGGCCGTCGTCCATGGAAAGCTCGCTGCGGGTTGGAAAGTAACGCTTCTCGGTTTCGAGATGTGTTAGCAATGTTTGGTGATTCTCTGAAATATACCGGGCATACGGATGTCTTAACACGCGCTTGACGGCTGCCAATCGGTATTTGTCAGTGTTGAGGATGTGGCCAGAGGTTTGCAGCATCAGCAAAACGTTGATGAGTGACGCCACCGGCGATTGCGCCAACGGATACCCCGTGGTGATGTTGATTTTTCCCGCTTCTGGTGGGATGCAGTGAATCACCGTTTGCAAGAGCTGCTCGTCGCACATCACGATGGCGGTGTTCTTGCCGGCTTCGATGCGCCCCTTTTCACGCAGCCAAGTGGTGATGTAGCGGGCTTGCATGTTCTCGGTGGGAGCCGATAGGTAGGTGATGTCTTTCGGTTGTGTGAACTGCTTGTACAGCTCGTCCGACTGGTTGTCCAGCTCATTTGGGAACATGTCCAGGTATTGACGGATGAAATGGCCGGCCTCTTGCTTGCCATCTGCCAGGTAATAGCGGTCGAAGTCCCAATAAAACTTGGCCTTACCCATGTCTTTCAGTCGTTTGAAGAGAGCTTGTTCTACTTTTTGCAGCACGTTGAAGCCCACGAAGACATATTGGTCGTATTCAAATTCGATGTCCTCATTCTGTGCCACTTGTCGATAGAGTGCGCCTTCGTAGGCGATTCCCTGGTCTGACAGGCGCTGGTTGAAATCGTGATAGATATCCTTGAAATGGCTCCACAGATTGAGAAAGCGACGCTTGAGTTCGGTATCGTGATCTTCATCAAAGTTCTTAAAAAACGCTTGGAGTATCTTTTTTTGCTCCTCAGACAGGTAAGAAACGTCATCAAACTCGTGTATGTCTCGAAGATTGGCAAACACTTTGTCGGCATCAACCATGTTCTTGTCAATGTCATCAAAGTCGGAAAGCAACAGCTGGCCCCATCCATAGAACTTGTCAAGCGTTTCATCGCTTCCGGTACATGCGTTGAATGATTTGTGCAAGTCACAGATTAATTTGATGGAATCGCCGACGGTTAAGGGAGAATGCCGACGAAACAAGTCGCTGATGGTGATGTAGGACGGACTCCAGATGGGGCGATCTGACAGGCATGCCAGCTGCTCGTTCATGAAAAGCGACGCGCGCTTGTTGGGAAAAACCACCGCCACGCGGGATAAGTCCTGCCCGAACTTGGCAATCAAGTCTTGGGCTACATATTTTAAAAAGCTGTTTTTCATATCACTTCTTCAATCTTGTTGCTATAAACATACCATAGGTATCCGGTCACATGTGTATGCCCCATCTGGGTTAACAATTGCATGTATTGCTTAACTTGGTCGACGTGTTGGGGCTTTGGTTGGCCAAACTTGAAGTCAACTACAATCATCTGTTGCCCGTCAGTCATCACCCTGTCCGGGCGATGGGTCATCACTTCTCCCGTTGCGGGATTGACATGCAAGATGCTGCATTCGTTAAATAGTTTCCATCTGCCTGAGAACCAGCTCGCAACCTTGGGATGATTGAGCCGCTTGCTCAACATCTCTTGCAGTTTTTCTCGGGTCACAATGTCATCGTATAATACGCCATCAAATTCTAATTGCTTCAAAACAGTCTCCGCATCGTCAGCAGTTTTGATTTGAGAAAACAGCTGATGGAGGATATTTCCCAGTTGGATGTAGCTGGATTGACAATCGTCTGGCTCCTCATCTTGACTGATAAACTCTTTGCTTTGGTTGCTTTGTCTAAATTCAACCATGTTGTCAAAACTCTCTATTTCTATCTTAAGCGTCTTGACAGGCTGCTGAAAGATGTTTTCGGAAGCCCTCTTTGTTTCGTCTTTAGGCGTGGACAAGGTTCCAAATTCCAGGCTGATGGTGTCGTTTTTATCATCTATGTCGCCCGTGAGAATGCTCCCCGACAGTGCTTTGTGCATCTCTTCCACACTTTCTTCAATTACCTTCGATCGCCTGCCGGCACTCTTTCGCTGGCCAAGGATAAAGAGACTCTTGCCTGCTCTGGTCAAAGCGACGTAGAGTAGGTTGAGGTTATCAACCATGTTTTGCAGATGCTCGTGCAGATAATCGGGCTCGAAGAAAGTGTTTGTCATGCTTTTCTCCGAGAAATCTATCGGTATGAGCGGCAGTTGACAGAAGGGTTCAGCATCCGTTCTGCACCATAATGTGTACCTTCTTTCCAGTTGCCAGTCACAGAAAGGAATGATGACATGGTCGAATTCCAGTCCCTTACTCTTGTGAATGGTCAGTATTCTGATGCCATCAAAGCCATCACTTTGAATGGTTTTGTCATGCAATGTCTCGTTCCACTGCTCCAAAAAGTTGTCCAATCCAGTGATGTTGTCAGTCAAATATTGATTCAGCAAGTCATAAAACTCGCAGATGTATGCGCTTTGATCCTTTAGTGTGTCAAGCTGAAAGATGGCAAATAAACGTTCAACCAAATCAATGGGCGGTAAGGTCAGCAATGAATCGGCTTGTTGTGTGAATTCTTTCGGAAGCCAATCCGTAACGTCTTTTCCTTGAATGAATAAGTCGTTGTCGTCCAGTTTGTTATTAAGTATTCGCTTTTGATATACTTTTGCCAGATTAGCCAAGGCGATTTTGTCTTCCGGATGCATGAGGCAATGCAAGGCATCTACCAACAAATTGACCGCAATGGATGAGTCCAAACGGAATGCTTCGTCAGATACCAGACGTATTTCCGGCATGCTTTCCATCAGTGCATCAGCGATAGTGGGTATCTCTTTGTTGTTGCGAACCAGGATGGCGATATCTTTTTGCCGCACTCCTTGCCCCATCAGCCTGGTGATGATTTGTGCGATTTCGGTCACCATCAGGTTATCATAGTCTTCTTTTGGAAAGAGTTTGATGTTGGCAAAGCCTGTCCTGCTCTTCTCATCAGGCGCTTTTTGGCACACGTCCTTGTACGCTTTCTTCACTTGTTCCGCTTCTTCAGGGTTGTCTGTGGCCAGTGCTTCATACTCTTTTCGTGCGACAATCGAGAAGAATGTGTTGTTGAAATGAATGATGTTCTTCTCCGATCGACGGTTTACGTCAAGTTTAAGAGTTTCGATCAGATGACCTTGTGATGGAAATTCTTGCTCAATATTGTTCAACAGTCGCCAATCACCAGAGCGGAACCGATAGATGCTTTGTTTGACATCGCCCACGATGAGACCGGTACCGTCGGCGTGACTGATGACTTCTTTCAATAGAATCTTGAAGTTTTGCCATTGGATGGTGCTGGTATCTTGAAACTCATCAATCATGATGTGTTTGAGTTGTGTGCCTATTTTTTCAAAGATAAAGGGCGAGTCGCTGTCCTCAATGAGCTTGTTGAGCAACAGCTGTGTGTCACTGAGCAAGAAGCTGTTAGATTCGGCGTTCAGCTCTCTTACCTTATTCTCAATGCTACCGAGCAGTCTTAGCTGGTTGAGATGTCGCAAGATGAGTGTCGCCGTGCGGAAAGGAACAAGTAGTTGTCTTCGTCTTTGCTCTGTAGTATTCAGCAAGTTGGTGAGCTCTGTAGCCAACATCATCAACCCCTCATCTTTTTGATCGCCCTTTCTCAACCACTCTTCCGGTGCATCCGCAGCTTTCTGTGCCGTGGCGTTGAACAGCTTGTCGTCGTCATATTTACCTGAACTGAGCTTGATGAAGTAGCCTGCGGCTCCCGTCTTCCCCTTCTTTAAATCATTGATTGAAGCCTGATGTCGATCGAGTGTTTCGTTGAAGGCTTCCCCCATTTTACTGAATTCTGCTGATGCTCGATCTCGGATGTTTCTCAATTGTTTGGTGTATTGCACAAAGAAATCCTCTTGACCCAGCACGCTTTCCAGCTCATCGCGATGCGCTTTATACACATCCTTAAAGATGTTCGAGCCAAAATCCTTAATTTCTCCAATGACATTCCATGACTTGTCGTCAGAGATGTTTTGCCGGATGTATTCGTATATCCATTTCAAGAGTTTATCATTTGGCTGCAATTCTTCAATCAACTCATCTACTGCCTTCTCTTTCACTTGCTTATCTCTCAGCTCAATTCTTAGATTAGCCGTGAGATCAAGTTCTCTCGCCAGGTTTCTCAACACGCTTTGAAAGAAAGCATCGATGGTTTCTACCCTGAAATAGTTGTAATTATGCAGCAACTGTCCCAATGCCTTTTGCGCCCGCTCACGGATTTTAGCGCTGGGAAACGGGATGGATTCCTGTATCTTGTGTAAATAACTATCAGAGTCGGGCAAGCCATGAGCGATGCCATATAACTGGCTCAAGATGCGCATTTTCATTTCTTCCGTCGCCTTGTTGGTAAAGGTAACAGCCAAGATGGAACGGTATGCGTCGGGATTTTCAATGACACGCTTCATGTACTCAGTGGCCAGTGTGAAGGTTTTGCCGCTTCCCGCACTTGCTTTATACACCGTGAGCGATGGTTGTTTGTCTGAAAAGTCGTTCGTTGCAGTCATGTTTTGAGTTTTACCATTGTCTGAATAGTTCGAAACCAAACTTAAATCCAAAGTTTCTGTACTTGCCGTTGATGGTCGAAACAAATGCTCCAACAGAGGCCAGGCGCGTCTTGAAAGCATAACCCAGTTCGATGTAAGGATGGGCATGCTTTGCGTGTAAAGCACTGAAATAAAGTCTTTCTCGCTCTATGAAATGTCCCGCGAATGGTACCCAGGCAAGTATTAAGAAAGGTGACTCGTATGTGAAGTTGGCTCTCGCATAATAATGAGATGAGTTATACAGGTCTGAATCTAGCAGTTCGAACTCGCCTGACCAATCGTCTATCCATCCATCGGGGAGGAACGTCTGTCTGAAGTTCTCAAAATCCACAAAGTAATCATTGCTGGAGCGATGGGTATAAAAACCGCCTCCCAAGCGCATGGACAAGCTCTGCACGTTCCACAAGGGCAAAATGTACTGACCGTCAAACTCCCAACGCGTGTACGGCACGTTGGTGTTCGCCAACTTATTGAGGCTTTGTTCGTAGCTGGCGGTCAGGGTAGGCCCCGCATATCCCCAGGGTCTATACTGCACTTGCAACTTTGGGGCGAGAGAAGAATACACCCTAGGCTTGTTGATGAGGACGAATCCCTCTTTGTGTACGGCGGAACGGTGGTGGAGAATCAGTCCGGCTTGGAAACCAATGTGCTTGGTTAGGTCATAATTGGTAAAACAATCCCAGTAAGTATCTTTGAACTCATCCAATTGCATGCCCTCCCAAATGGGATTGTTGTCGGTGGCCAAGTTCAGCTCGTTTACCAGTCTTCTGTTTTTGATACGGCGACCACCGGATAGGGTAGTTTTCAGGTATGCGTTGTGTTGTTTGTCAAAATAATAGATGAGTGGCGTCCAAAAATAAAACTGTTTGAGTTTGAAAGAATAGCCGGCCTTGAACTGAAGCCAAATGTCACTGTTGCTCGTAAACTTGTATCCGCCGCGAATATTAAACTTATAATAAAATCCCTGGTTGTTGCTGTATCCCATGAAGAGAGGGTTCAAGATGGGGTTGATTCTAAAGTATCCTTGTTGGTCTGGCCCGAATTTTCGGTTGATATGCGTCAGCACATTTTCCCCAATCATGTCCCACAAAATGGTTTTCAGTTTCATTCGTTTGCTGGTTGGCGAAAGACTGTCAATCTTTGTCGTGTCTTTCTCCGCAGCTTCTCTTGCTTTCACAATCCTGCCATAAATCAGTTTTTCATATGAGGTGAGCGGCTCTGGTCTCAACTGTTTCATCTTGTTCATATCATGGTCGTCCTCCATGTGGTCATCAACAGGTTTGGGCAGATTGTAAGCCATGGTGTAATGAGCTTTGATGTCATTGCCCAGAAACAGGAAACGAGCATCCAAGTTGCATTTCTCCGGGCGTATAGCTTGCATGATACCGCTACCCATTTTGATGAAAAGCCTGAATTGTATCATGTCGTATTCACCCGCCAGCCTCACTTGTATGATGCGGCCGTCATGGGGCGTTACGATGGCTACCCCGTTAACCAGCAGCGTGTTTTTCAGCTTGGGCTTGAACCTCAGTCGGATAACACTGTCAGATTCCTGCTCTAAGCTGTATTTGTAATATATTTTGTTCTGCTTGTTGAAGGGTGAAAGAATGTTTTCACCTATCATGGTCACGTCGTATATGTTGGGCGTGAGATAGCTCATTAAGGTTGGCATGGCAACGTGTCGGCGGGGAATGGTGGACAGTGACAGCAGCTTTTTTGTAGTAAAGTCGCCAGAAGGCAGTAACGACACTTCGTTGAAACTTTCCTGTACATATTCCCGTCTGCCGCCATGGGCCACCGCATACATGGTAGGTACGGCCATGAGGAACACATTGCGCTTGTTCACACACAACGAAGACTTGATGTAAGCATAGCTGGTGGTGTCGGCAACTCGCCTGATTTCGATATTTTGCGGGTAGCTGAAAACACGGTGCAACAAAGTGTCGAGCTTACTTTTTGCAGACCATACTTCCTGCGGCAACACGAGGCAGGGAAGTATTAACATCACTACTTTCAACAATGCTGTTCTCACCAAGGACAAAGGTACGATAACCTTGGCAAAAAAACGAACGATTGGTTAATTTCTTATCGGCATATTTCATTCATGAACAGATAGAAGAAATTTTACGCGAAAGATTGCAAATGGTGGATGTCACCCTTCTACTTGCGTTTGCGCAGGACCATCCATAGTTGACTGCTTTGCCGTTTTTATCTTTCATCGATCTTCGTTATTTCTGCCAACCTAGAAATCTTGGACGCACAATTGTATTGTAAAAATGTCCTAAAAAACGACAATAAATTTGCTGTTGCAAAATGTTGAACTAGAAAAAAATGATAGGCATTCGGGATGCACAGAAGGAGTAAATCATCAAGTTTTATGTTGTCTGGGTGTAAAAGCATGGAGTTTTTCTTGTAAAGTGTATGAGTTTGCTCTTTAATAAGCATGCGTTTGGAGCGTAAAAGGTATCATATAACGTGCTAAGATAATTATCAAAGTGTATCTAATTGAAAATAAAAAAGTTACCTTGTTGATATAACTAAACTGGTAACGATTTGGAAACGAGCGAGCTACTTGGCTTCGCTGTTTTCTGCCTAACAAAGAACGCTTGTCATTCTGTCTGCAAAGATAATACTTTGCTGGCGAATAACAAGCGTTTTTAATGAGATATTCTTCTTTCTGCACTTTTGTAATGCTGTTTGTCGCTGTAATGGGACTATAATCCTCGTCCTCGCTTTTTCTTTCTGTTTGCTTGGTTTCTGAGTTTACGCTGCCACGCTGTTTCTGCATAGTCATAGCCATGCGTAGTTGGTGTAATCAAATCGCCCAACCCTTCCACCACTTCATCGGCTGCGCTGACGATGCTGTCTGCCACCGCACCAATGGAGTTCTGCACTTGTGGGGTGTCATTGTCTCGTGAGACATTGGAACGGCTTTTGGGTACAAGCTGATAACTTGTATCAGGTTGTTTGTTGTTTTCTGTCGGATCTTGTACTGTTTGGTGTGATTTCCTTGGTTCTTCCCTATTGGTTGCCTCAAAGTTCTTCTGCAAGGAACGGTAGCCGAATTCTCTGCCGATTTCGGATGCCTTGAAGGATTGTCCTGCGTATGAGAACCTCAAGCCATAAACCTTGCCCTGCTTATTCTTCATATGCTCTATGGTTATTCCGTTCTTGTTCAACTCATAGAGGAACATGGAATGCCCAGTGATGCCTGTTCCTTTGTACTTGTCAAGCAGAGCATAGCAGATTTGCTGTACCTGCTGTTTGGTTTGTTCTCTCGTTGGGGTGACATTTGGTTTTTGGTGTTTCCTTTCCGCCTTAACCTCCTTTGCAATAGTCAAGCCTTTCTCCCCACTGATGTCCTCTGCCACCCTCGCTGCCCTGTTGCTCACGAAGGTGGTATCATAAACCTCTCCGTACAGGCTGATACGGTTGGCGATGATGTGAATGTGTCTGTTGTCGGTGTCCTTGTGCATTACCGCCACCCATTGGTGGTTGTCAAGTCCCATTCGCTTGGCAAACAGATGGGCTATCCGCATAAGTTCGGATACCGGCAGTTTTTTCTCGTCCTGCGGTGCGATACCTATTTCGATGCGGAGAAACTTGTTCCTGCAACGGCTGTTGTAATCGTTGACCACTTTCATTTCCTCATAGACAGCCTTTGGTTCCCTGCTGCAAAGATTGTGGAAGGCAAGCCGACAGCCGAGCTTTCCCTCTCTGAAGATATAGTCCAAAGCCGTGCTGCCGTGCGCTATCGCCTTACATTTTCCTATCATCTCTTGTCAGATTTAAGACCTTATATACCTCATCATCCACACGAAAATGCGGGTCGTAAAACCGCTTAAATGCTTCTTTGGCACATAAGGAAAGGTTCTTTGTGATGAGTACCCATCTTTCGTCCTTGACTTTGATGAGGTTGGAAACCTGCCCATAGAATCTTCCTGTATGCTGGAGGATGGCAATGGCTTCCCTCTCATTGTCGGTCATCTTGGGAACGGCTGTTATTTCTCCATTGAGGAGTATCTCACGGCAGTAGTCGGAGAACTTCCGCCCCGTGCTTTCCGCCCTTGACTTGATACGCTGCTTCTCCTCTAAGGTGCATCTTACCTTGATGAACTCCGTTTTGTTCATCCGCTCATCTTCCTTATCCTGTTGCTGCCATCGGGCAGTTTTTCCCTTGTATCTTTTCATATAAGTTTCCTTGATAGTTTATCATTGTAGATGATTCATAGCTTATTAATTCCTGAATACTGACCGATGAGAACGGAGTGATTACGGTCTAATCTCCCCGACAGTCTGACGAGGGGAACAAGGGCAGTTTGTGGGTACAAACTGACGTCTTGCAATGCTACCTAACAGACCGTTTACGCACAAGGCGTTTTGTTGTCGAAAAGCGAATGCTCAGCATTCCGTATCTAACTGCGTTCGTGGTGTTCTCATCATTCAGAAGTCTGCTTAGTAAAAATATGATGTCATATTTGCCCAAATATGACGTCTCATTTATGAGAATATGACATCATATTTTAATGCGATAGTAGGAATAGAGTGAGAAATAATTCTTTTGTAATTCCTCCCTTGTCCCTTTTCCTACGGTTTACAGTTTTCTCCATTTCTCTATGTCCTCCCCATACTCCTCCAAATGGAGGCGCACGATGTTCTCCACAAAACTTGAAAGGTTGCTGCACCTGTCGCCCAACCTGCGGACAATGAAGTCAGCATGCTCCTGCGTCTCCCTGCTCAGATAGACCGCCTTTCGGTTGCTCAGTTTTGTCGGAACAAGGTAGGCTTGCTTGTAGGCTTCGAGCGTCTCCTTTCTCATCTTGGCACTGATGCGCCTTTGAACGGCAGTGTTCTCAGTGTTCTGTGCAGGTTCTGAATGCGTAGTATTCTCTGTGTCCTGCTTGTTTGGGTCTTGAGTAAGTCTGACTCTCCTTGCCCGAAGTTCAGCAATGAGATGTTCAGACGAACCTTCAATTTGGTTGAGTCCTAAAGATTGCTTGGCGGAATGGATGGTATTCTCCATTCCCTCGTTACTGACTTTTTTCTTTTCCATTGTGATATGTTTAAATTGAATAATTCTTGCTTGAATGACAATAGCGTGTTTGAATGATAGTTGAATGATTATTGAAAGAAAATCTCTTTCCCGAAGTTTTTCCCTCCAAACTTTTTCATCTTTCTTCTTACTACATACTATTTTAAGTTAAGTAATTGATTTACAATATATTTTTCTAATACCAAGTCATACTACCAACCTACTGCATTTGGCTACTGCAATAACTTGGCAAAGGACAAGGGAGAATCTTCCTTACCTTATATACATAGATGGGACTGCCGCCCTCACGCCGACTGTTGACGATGTATTTATTTGCCTTTATCTGCATTCTTCTTCATTATATGCTTGGTTTGGTTTCCAAGAGTGAAGTTATCAAGAGAACAGGAAAGTTCCAAGCATTCGGAGAGTGCTTGCATAATGTTGCACACGTTGGCTATGGATTTCTCACGGATTTCTGACAGAAGACTGTCGGAAAGCATGGATTTAAGCCCCAACCAAGAGGACAAGTGCGTAAAGGATGCAAGAAAGGCAGGTGCTTATTTGCTCCGTTCTGCATCGTATTGCATCAGCTAAAGCGGATATGATAAAATGGAGAAAAGAGACAAAAAAAGAGAGCTAAAATTAAAACCGCCTTTCCTTGTTTTTCCCGATATTTCCCTACTGTTCCCTCGTGCTTTGAAGTATGACAAACACTCCCTACTTTTGCAGGCAGAAACGTGCGGTGAAACGCAAGACGGACAAAGGTTTTATTAAACCAATAAGACAGAAATATAAACAACAATAATAAAACTATGGGATATTTTATCATTACGGATTCAAACTGGGCAAAGCTGAGGAACGAGATACTCTGTCTTGCCGAGACCTGCCGCAAGGCATTCGGGGAACAGAGCAGGCACACCGATTGGCTGCACAACGGTGATGTGTGCCAGCTGCTCAACATCAGCAAGCGCACCTTGCAGCACTACCGTGATACGGGCGTGTTGCCCTTTGCCCAAATCGGGCATAAGTGCTACTACAAGCGTGAGGACGTGGAACAGTTGCTCCAAACAAAAACGGAGAAAGCTGAAACGGGAAAAACTAAAATCAACAAATAGACACGAAGATTATGGAACAGGTAAGAGATTTGAATATGGAGGCTGACGATATGCAGGTGGTGCTGTCCGCTATCAGCGGAGTAAGCAAGAGGATTAAGGAAGTGGCACAGACACACAAACCACTGTTTGGCGGTGAGCATTTCCTCACGGGCAAGGAGATATGCGAGCGGCTGTACATCAGCCCCCGCACCTTGCAGGACTATCGGGACAGAAGGATTATTCCCTACACGCAGTTTGCCGGGAAGATACTCTACAAGGCTTCGGACTTGGAGAGGGTGTTGGGTGAAAACTATAAAAGCCCTCATGCGAAGAATGAAGCATAACCCCCAATCGGTCATTTGCGTCATTGACTGATTTTGTCCGATTGTCGAGCAGATGACGGCAAGCGGACTAAAGCGGTAAGGAAGCATGACGGTAAAAACAAAGCCAAGTAATTGCGCCAAATGAACGATTGGGATAATGGAAATTCACGAGTTTGTCTTCCCCTTATTCATCCGAACGGCAGATGCCATTTCAGGAGATGGTGTATGCCGTTTCCATTGCAGTAAAAAAACAACGGCGCAAGCCCTGTTTCCCAACAGGCCTTGCGCCACAAATTAAAGAGTTATATAAAATCACGCGGTTACGGGAGTGGATTCTCGCCACCGCCCGGAGGCGTTCCTGAGCCGTCGGGCTCGACCTTGCCTTTCCATTCCTCCCACTCGATGTCCATGTCGGAGAGTCCGCGCACGGCACGGCGGCCGCCGCCTGCGGCTCGTGTGCCACCTCCGCGGTAGCGGGTCTCGGGGATGAAGCGCACGCGCACGCCGTTGATGAGGGCGGCGGTCACTTCCTCCTCGGTGGCGACGCCGTTGCGCTCGGCCTGTGCCGTGAAGTAGAACGAGCCGATGCCGTCGAGCTTCACCGAGCGGCCCTGCGCCATGTAGTCGCCCATCACGCCGCCGAGGGCGGTGAGCACGGCGCGCACGTCGGCGGGGCTGACGGTCGACTCGGCGGCCACGCGCCTGGCCACCTGCTCCGTCGTGACGGCGGAGCCCACGAGAACGGACTTGGGATACCACTTGCCGTTCACCTTCATTTTCACTTTCTTGTAAAAAGCCATAGTCTTGTTTGCCTGATGTCACGGAGGCGGCCTGGAGGCCTTGCTGACGGGTGTCGGACCTGTGCCTGACGGGTGTCGGACCTGTCATTGGCCGTTGTCGGACTTGTCACCGGCATGGCGAGCCGCCCTTCGCGACGGGTTAGTAAAATATATGTATCAATGCGTTATGCCTGCAAGGCCTTCTGCCGTTTTGCCGGGCGGAGACGGCTCCGCCCGGCTGTCACTTCATCACTTGTCGGCCACGGGGCGCACGTTAAGCCCATCAGCCATAAAATGATAACCTCTCGAATGAAAGCCTCCATAGTAAAATGTGAAGCAAGTAGCATGGGTCATGTCCATCGCGCAGGCTGACCAATAATATCCAATTTGGCCAGCTGATAAAGTTTCATAACCCTGATGGTTATAATAACCCATACCGATAAAAGTTACGGTAGCGTCGGGATTGGTGATCTTGTTGTTCAATATCCAGCGGAAGTTGTAGGGGATATAGTCGAAAGATTCGGACATGGGCATGTAGTTGCTTACCAAATAGTCGTAGGCCGTGCTCCACACACCACTGCCATTGACTTCCTCCGCTGTTGCGCCAGTACCCAGGTCGTCTACATTTCCCTTATTATTGCTAAAGCCGGTGGTGGCGTTTGGGGCAGGCATCTTGAAGCCGGCGGGGCAGGGGTCGTAGACGGTCTTGACGACGGGCTCGTCGTTGAAGGCATCCATATGGACACCAAGATTGAGTTTATTGATGTGGTCCATCGACCAGAGGTTGACGCAGAGAGTGTCAGCATAAACCAAATCACTTTTGCCATAAATATTTTCATTTCTAAAGTACGTCCCGGGATGCTGGATATACTCCTGGGGGGGGAGACCATTGGTGGAAAACTCCTTCATGGTGAAGGAGCCGTCACTCACCGACTTGACACCCGGCATGGCGTCCTTGCGCCCGAACTGGTAGAATGTGGAGGATACCTCCTGTATGGCGCCGGGATTCTGCCTGATGTCGATGTATGCGGACTGCGGCGCGCCGGCAATGGTCTGCTCCACCCTGACACGGGCAACGCGGGGCTTGACGGAGGCAGAGCCCAGCCATCGGCGATAGGCGAAGCCGAGGGTCTGCTTGGTGAAGTCGTAGGTGTGGCCCTGATAGTTCGTGCAGGGAATGGTGGTGAGCACGTCGTCATGGTCGAACCACAGGTGCCATGACCACATGACGGTGCCCGAGGCGTTCTTGACGGCGATGACGGCGTTGCCGTTCCTGATCTTGTCGGCAGGAACGTGGAAGTTGAGACAGGAGCTGGCTCCATTGACGGTCACGGACAGGTTGTCCACGATGCCGCTCTGGTCGGTCCACACGATGCTGGCCTGCGTGGCAGGGTTGTCCTTGTTCTGCACGTTGATGTAGGCAGAGCTGATGTCTTTGCCGGCGTGGTCCTTGAATCTCCTGAGAACGCCGGGCTGGGTGTTGGAGGTCATGTAGGCGTGGCTGTTGACCTGCCCGGCGGTGACGGCGTTGCCGTAGACCAGCGGGATGCTGTAGTAGCCCGGGGCTGAGACGAGGTAGCTGTTGGCGGTGTTGCGCGGCGTGGTCCTGCCCTTGAAGTCGTGCAGGGAGAGGTCGTAGGGCGCGCCTGCGGAGCCTCTCTGCGCGGCTTCCTGCAACACCTTGTTGTAAAGTGCCAGGCTGTCGACGAAGTTCTGGGCGATGGTGCTGGTGCCGCTCAGGGCCACCGTGCCGCCTTCGCCGCTCTCCATCGACAGGGCGGTGAGCCATTTGGGCTTGGTTGTGGTCTCCTTTCCGAATGTTTTGCCGTCGTCGGTGCTTTCCTGATAGCCCACGACCTTCCATGCCACGGGCTGCTGCGTGCCGGTGGCGGGATCGCGGCGGTAGCTCTGCACGGTGTAGGCTCCGGTCGCGGTGGCATCGTAGTATGCGGCGGCGGGACTGGTCGTTGTCAGCACGTATTCCCATGTGGAGTTGTTCTCGGAGAGGGCGTAGGTCTTGGTGGTTCCGGGCTTCCACGTGCCGGCGAGGCTGGCGGTGATGTCCGTGCCGTCGGAGAACTCCACGTAGACGCTCACGCCCTGAAGGGGCTGGGGTATCATGTAGAAGGTGTAGTTGTCGCCGTTGTTGCCCATGATGACTTGGTTCACGGCCTTCGAGGTGCTCACGCTGAGCCCCGAGAGGGTGAAGGTCTGCGGTGCCTGCAGGTTGTCCCACCGGGCGCCGTCTCCGCCGGCTTCGGCGGAAAGCGTGTAGCGTCCCCTGCTCATGGCGTTGCGTATCTCGACCTTGGTGATGGTCTTGTTCCACGACAGGTTCTGGCCCACCTTGAATCGCACGGCGGTGAGGGCGTGGCGGAAGGCGAGGTTGGCCGTGGGGGCTACATACTGCGTGGCGTAGTGCACGAGGCCCGAGCAGGCGGTCATGAGGTCCTTCTGCTTCTTCACGTCCGTCTCCGCCTCGAAGTCGACGTAGGGTGTGCCGCCATGGCTTTCGGGCGAGAGGACCAGCTTGGCATAGCCGTCCGTCACCTGCGGACTGACGGCGAAGAAGCGGGCGAAGGGCTGGTCGAACGCCCAGAGCACGGGCTGCGCGAGCGTGCCGTCGGGCTTGGTCTCGCGGTTGTAGAACCATGGGGTTGTACCGATGGTGGCGGCGGTGGCGCCGCGGTAGGCGGTGGTCGAGAAGTTGCCCAGTGTGGCGGTGGTGGTGATGTTGGCACGGGTCGGCGCGCCGGCCGGCCTTACGGGGTTAGTGCCGGCCACGGTGGTCTCGATGAGGCAGGCGTTGCCGTCACCGCCCTGCACGGGGAGCTTCTGCACGGTGAGGTCCTCGGGCGTGAGGTCCTGCTGGGCGAGGCTTTCGGCGAAGGCGGCACGGGTCGGCGCGCCGGCCGGCTGCCGCGCATCATACTGCGCGTCGCTCACATTGAAACTTACGGCTGTGCCGCGGTCGCCCTTAGTGTCTGAGGCGATGTCGTCGTCGGCACACGAGGCCAGCGACAGCCCGACGATGCAGGCTAAGGAAAGGAGCGTCGGCCGGACGCTCTTTCCGGGGAAAAATCTGATGTCCATTCTTTTTCGTTTTAACTTGTTTTCCACTCGTTTTCTACTCTGCCATGTCATCCCACAAGCCGAACCGTTTTGCACCGGAGAGATCGGTGTCTTCGTTGTCCTCGTCGGGGTCGATCACGATGGGGGTTGTTCCTGCGGCCGGACTGGCGGCCAGCATGCTGCTTTCGCTGCTGACGGTCATTGTCTCGCAGCAGGGGGTGACATAGGGGTGTCTCTTGTTTTCTTTCATTTCCATCTTGTTTTCTTTCATTTTCAATTGTATTTTTTAATTGTGTTCTGTGTGATTGCAAGGAGGGGGATGCCGTGTTCCTGTCAGGGCTTCGCGTGCGGAAGCGGCGGGCACGGCTGAACGGGGCAGTGGAAACTCCGGGGAGCCCTTTGCCCAAGGGGTTGCGCGGGGGGCGCCTCGCGCGCGTATGCGAGAAGATTTTGGGATGACGTTACGCCGGTAGCGCCTATGAGAGAGAGAGAGAGAGAGAGAGAGAGAGAGAGAGTAGCAAATTATTTGGAACTGCCAAATAATCTGACGACAAATTTACAGGAAAAAGCGATTTTTCCTGCATTGCGCCTACACCTTTATGATATAAGGAAATCTGCCGTGAATGGGTATGTCTCTCTAATACGTTCAATGACTGATAATTAGGATTTGGGTGCAAAGGTAGTTAAAGTTTCCGAAACTTGCAAGAAAAAACGGAAATAGATGTGGAAATGGCGTGTAAACGAAGCAAACGAATGCATACTCGATATAGATAACATGCCTATTTTGGCATCGCTTCCGTTATTTGAGCGACTTTATTTCTACGGTCAATTCATTTTCGTGTTGCTTAAAAAACTCCACAGTATCAACTGTCGCGATATCCAGCATTTTGCATATAAGAGGTATCTTCTTGAAAAGTTTACCATCGTTCTGGTTAAGACTTTCCTCGGTAAGAATCTGAACAGGTTCTATATTGTTCTTTTCTTGCATCGCATACACTATCATTGTGCAATCAGTACTTCGGACATACGCTTCTCGCTCATTCTGGTATGCGTCCTCATCACCTTGAAGTTTGAGTTTTTTATAGGCTCTATCAACAAAATTGTTGTCAAGCATATTGTAAAACCTTTGGGATGGAATTAAGCCCGTAGTAGAATGTACGAACTTCTTGTCTTGTAGGCACTTGAATGTATTATACGCGATTCCTTGAGAAACATTTCTGATTTCTCCTACCACTTTATCCAAGAGAATTAGCGAGCCATTCTTCAATTCTTTTCCCAGAAAAGCCCCTAATGCATCAGTACTGTCGAAGGGATGATAGGACTGAGCCATACGGACTAAGGATGATGTATCTGCTATTGTCCTCATTGGTATCTGAATTCATTTATTTCCGTAGGTTTGATATTCATAACCTTACAGTATTCCTGTTCTCCTATCACTCCTGATGACAAGGCTACGGAAAAAACATCCTTTATAATTTCTGCCCTTATCGGCTGTGGATTTCTCCCCTGTACTTCAATGCCATTAGCCTTATCTTGTTCTTTTTGAATGGCTTCCCTTTGTAGTCTCTGTTGCCATTTCTCCTCCATTTCCTCCTTGATATTCAGGTAAGAAGTGTATGATAATTTATTTTGAATGAGCAGATTTGTAAAAATAGCCAAGCGACTAAGATTTGTTTCCTTGGATATTTGTTTTACCAGCTCATGACCATAATCGTTTTGAGCATTGAACATAGTTATCTTATCCAGCAATTCTGCCTTTTCCTTACCGAGTAGCAAGAAATAGGCAAAAGTATTGCACCATTTTTCCACTGCGGAAATTGGAACATCCTGATGAGATAGTTTTGTGACATCCACTTCTTCTATTTCTTCCTGATTGAGCAGATAGTGCCCAAGTTCATGGGCAAGTGTAAAAATCTCCCTGCTGAAAGATTCCTGCATTCTCCTTAGTACAATGGCATTGGGGCTCAGATAAAAACCATCTACATTAGCCTTTTCCTTCTTGTTTTTTACATCCACAAACTCAAATACGAATACATTCTGGTCGCCAAGTTTGTTGATGAAGTTCTTGAGAAAATCGCGTTTGTTGTCTGTAAAAGCAGGAAGTACTTGCTCACGCAGGGAAAAAGCCACCTCACGGGGATTGGCAGAAAGTTTCGTTATCGGTAATTTTCTTTTTAACGTTACATCCGAGAGTTTGGAAATGGTGTTCAAGCGGGTCTTTAAATCTTCAAACTCTCTTACTCTTTGCCTTGAACCTAAATTCAACTCTGTTCCAAATGTGGTCTTTCTGAAGAACACACTTACGCTCTTTCTTTTCTCCGGCGTAGCAGGATCTGCATAATAGAATAAGCCTTTCTGGAAGACCCTATCTACACGTTTCAATACATTCAATGGGATGCGGTCGCGATAAACATCTTCCCATGTAAAGGGCTTCTTCAAGCCTTCTGTGGCAACGCACATAAATTCATCTACCGTCATTTTATATAAGGACAGCAGATACTTGATGCGTTCTTTGTTTATTGATACAAATTCCACAGTTGACACTTCCTCCCTGTAGGTTTTATGTTGCAAAGTTAAGTAAAATTGGCTTTATAGCCAAGCATTTACCTCAAATAATAGTCATCTTGCTTCTTTTTCTTATCATATTTATCTACTGATGTAGCATGTAGTCATTCCGTAGTAATGAGGGGATGCTATTCCTTGACTACACACCAATCCTTTTCTTTCACCGTATTATCCCTTATTGTAGTAATGCAGTAAGATATAATCGGTGAAAGAAAAAGGGAGTATTATTATCAATTATCAGTGTTCCCCATTAGGAATATTGGTGTTATGGTAGCCGCCGGTCGTTGCATCTTATGGCAGACATACTTTCTGAACAAATGCGCCCCCGTACTGTCCAACTGAAAGGAGAGGGCAATGATTATTGGAAGCGGATAGAGCGGTGCATAACCCTTGATTTGTCCATTCATGATGATTTCTTCCCCACCTGCACCCCTTTCATCGGGATGCAGGTCGGAAGATTTCATTATTATTTGAAGTCTATGATTGAGCTTCTTCCATGTTACCCCGAAGAACCTCGCAAGTTCTCCCTCCTTCATGGAAATCTCGCCTTTACCTTTTTGGATAACCTGCATATTGCTACCCCAATCAAAGTAACTGCGCTGATTCTCCGTGCTGGTCTTCGTTTTTGGTTTATAGTTCGTATTCATGCCGTTTCCTCCTTTTTACATGTTGTAATACCCGAAAGTTCACAAACCTCTCTCTCCGTAATGTCTCTCTTCATTGCCGATTGTTTGGCAATTAGCCTGTCCATATCCTCAGAAATCTTGTTGTCCGTTACCTGCGCATATATCTGCGTGCTTGATATGGAAGCGTGTCCCATCATCTTGGCTATGCTCTCAATGGGTATTCCTGCGCTCAGGCTCATCGTACCGAAAGTGTGGCGAGCAACATGGTACGACAATCTCTGTCTGATACCGCAAGCCTTGCCCACGATGCACAGGTTCTTGCCCATCACGCTACGGCCGCAATGCGGTTGGAAGACAAGGCTGTCACCTTTTTCTTTCACAGTCTGCTGTTCTTCGTTTTCTGCCTGCGCGCTCCTGTAATGGCTGATGATGGCTTCCGCTATGGGATGCAGCGGTACAATGAACTCAACCTTTGTCTTCTGACGCTTCTTGCGGATATACTTCCGCCCATTCGCTGCCGTTTGGATATGGCTGTATTCCAATTTTTCCATATCAGCGATAGCCATACCTGTGAAGCATGAAAAGACAAACATCAGCCGTGCCAACTCTGCTTCCCTGTCATTCATCTTCATTGCCATAAGTTTCATTACATCGCTTTTCTGCAGGAAGCGTATTCTCTTTTCCTCCTTCTCATACTTGGTGTTCTCAAAGGGATTGCAACGGATTATTCTTTGGCTCACTGCCCTAAACGTCAGTCGGTTCAGCCAACAAAGGTAACGATTGATGGTCGATGCGGCATATTCACGCTTCTTCAAGAAGAAACGGAACTCCTCGAACATCTCCTCTGTGATGGAAGTAATGGGTATATCCTCGTTTCCTCTGTCATTGACAAACTCCGTGAGCATCTTGTCTGAGTAATACAGGTTCTGATAAGTTCCTACTGCCTTTGACTTACCTACTGACTCTTTGACGGATTGCAGTTCCGCCTTGCTCATGGCAAGGAGCGTTGTTGGATTAGTGGCAATGCCTTGCAAGCGGTTCTTGATAAGTTCCACGCTAACTACTCCGTCCCTCGTTAGTATGTCCCGATAGGTTTTCTCTACCAATTCCCTGAACTCATTGATTCTTTTGTTGGTCTTTCTATTGGTTGTCAAACCTTGTTTAGCGTTCCACCTGGAGGGCTGGCACTCTTCGCCTGTGGTAATAGTTATGTTCTTTCCATCTATTGTGATACGGCAGAGAATGGTAGTATTGCCGTCTGCCTTTGTTTTCTGTCTGTTGATATAGAACAGTATCTTGAATGTACTTCTCATAATGGTCGTCTTTTATATGGTTAAACGTAAATCTTCGGTGAAAGAAAGGAAGCGGTCAAATTCCTCAAAGAGTTTCTGCGGTGTTACTTTTGCATAGCGCTCAGTCATACTTACGTTGCTATGTCCGAGCATCTTGCTCACCGTTTCAATAGGAACTCCTTGTTCAAGCGTGATGAGCGTTGCGAAAGTGTGCCTTGCGGTATGCGTGGTAAAGGGAAACGATATACCTGCACGAAGCCGCAGGGCTTTCAGGCAGGTCTGATAGTTCTTGTACTTCATGTATGGAAGCAGCGTTTCCCTTTCATCGCTGTGGAGTTTCTCCATCAGCCTAATAACTTCGGGCAACAGTTTGATACGGCAGAGTACGCCTGTCTTGTGGCGGTTGAACTTCAGCCACAAGTTTTCCTCATCATCACGGACAAGATGCTTCTTGCCAAGTTCCATCAAATCGCAATACGCAACGCCTGTATAACAGGCAAAGAGGAAAATATCCCTTGCCGTTTCCATTTCCTCCTCCAAATCACCAAATTGCAACGCTTTCAAACCATCCAACGACTCCTTGTCAAGCGCCTTTGGAACTTTCTTGTCTCCCCTTTCTATGTGGGCTTTGTCAAACATCAGAATATCGGCAATCCCCTCACGATATGCCAACTTGCAGACTGTTTTCAAATGGGATGCCACTGCGAAGAAAGAACTTTCTTGGAAACCGCATACTCCCAAGTAGTATTGGCGAAACTCATAGATAAAGTTCTCTGTCAATTGTGAGAAAGCCAAATCCGAAACCCTATATCTCTTCTGAATGAACTCCAGCAAGCGGTTTCTCGTAGAATGATAACTTGACAGGGACTCTTTCTTGATGTCCACACCGACATGGCTTTCTTTCTCCTTGATGAGCATATCCAGCCTTTCGATAAGCATACAGCGAGTCTGTACGCTCCCTTGGAACAGCTCTTTCACATCGGTTGCATCAAACGGGCAACCTTTGGAAAGCAATGATTGATAAGCCGACTGAACAGACAAAAGCAAACTCTCCAACCTGCCGTTTATCTCCACCGCCTCACGGCTCTTTCCGTCCATTCTGCTCTCTCGTGGATTCCACAAGTCAGGATTGCAGGAGAGCTTACAACTGAACTGCGCAACATTCCTTCCAAGCGTGATACGTCCCATAATCGGAGCCTTCCCTGACTTGTCAAGACCGCTCTTTTTAAGGTAGAGCAACACCTTCATTTTCTCTTGCTTCATACGCTTTGATGTTTTGTGACAAAATTACCAAATTCAAAGCGTTCCTCACTTATGCAGAAGACTGCCGACCGAAGCAACAGCCACACGAGCGAAAATAATCCAGTTACCAAACATTACTCCATCGTTACCTATCCCAAAATCAGATAATGCTTTGGTAACTGAACTTCTGCCTAAATCTGCATATTCCCGCTCTTTTTGAAAAGAGTACTTCTATGCAAATCGTTCCGTTTCTCACTCATTATCAGTTAGTTTACATCAACTTCGATTTTTCTTCATTTTCGTTGATTAGTTACAGCGCAAAAGCACCCTTTTAGCGGTAAAAAAGAGCGATAAATCATCTTCAAAATTACTATGAAAATCGTAAAATGTTGACAACTAACGCGTTGTATTTTTCGCTCATTTTTGCGATATTTTCAGCCTTGGATGTCTTCATGGAAAATACGCGAAGCACAGAGCACCTTTTGTTAAGAAAAATCCAACAAATCCATTGCTGCACAACCTCATCCCCCTGCGAGGCATGAAGGCCAAAAGTTCTTAAAATATTGAAATATAGTGGTAAAATAAATATAAAATGGTAGGCAACTTTCGCTACTGTGTCATTATTGTTGTATTTTTGCGTTCAGTTTAAAAATTGAATAACAACACAATTATGGCAGAAGCTATTGATATTCGTGAGTTAAACATCCGAATAGAACAACAGAGCGGTTTTGTGACCAACCTTGTTCGAGGTATGGATCAAGTCATCATCGGTCAAAAACATTTGGTTGATTCTTTATTGATTTCCTTGCTCAGCGATGGACACATCTTGCTGGAAGGTGTTCCTGGATTGGCCAAGACACTGGCCATCAAAACGCTGGCCCAATTGATAGAAGCAGACTACAGTCGAATTCAGTTTACTCCCGACTTGTTGCCTGCCGACGTGATTGGTACCATGATTTATTCGCAGAAGGAAGAGAAGTTTCAAGTGAAAAAGGGTCCGGTGTTTGCCAACTTCGTCTTGGCAGATGAGATTAACCGAGCACCGGCGAAGGTACAGAGTGCCTTGTTGGAAGCCATGCAGGAACACCAGGTGACCATCGGTGAAAACACCTTTAAGTTACCCAATCCGTTCTTGGTGATGGCCACGCAAAACCCTATCGAGCAAGAAGGTACATATGAACTCCCCGAAGCTCAGGTAGACCGATTCATGCTGAAGGTGGTCATTGACTATCCTACACTGGAAGAAGAGAAACTCATCATCCGTGAAAACCTTCAAGAAGCCATGCCGCAGGTTGCCGCAGTGACCACAGCAGAGGAGATACTGAGAGCACGCTCTATTGTCAACGAAGTGTATATCGACGAAAAAATTGAACAGTACATCGCTGACATTGTTTTTGCTACCCGATATCCCGAACGCTATCAAATGCCCGAACTGAAAGACATGATCACGTTCGGCGGTTCGCCGCGCGCCTCCATCAACCTGGCCAAGGCTGCTCGTGCATACGCCTTCATCAAACATCGCGGGTACGTTGTTCCCGAAGATGTGAGAGCGGTGGCACACGACGTGCTGCGTCATCGCATCGGATTGTCGTACGAGGCTGAAGCCAGCAACATGACATCAGAGGAAATCGTGTCGAAAATCATCAATAAGATAGAAGTGCCATAAAGTGGGCGAGGAACAACTTGCACAGACAGTTATTGTCTGCTGAGAAACAACCCTGAAGGGCATGGTTCTACCCGATGAAGAATATGGATACAAGTGAAATTTTAAAAAAGGTAAGGAAGATTGAGATTAAGACTCGCGGACTGAGTCAGAACATCTTTGCAGGGCAGTATCACACTGCCTTCAAAGGACATGGTATGGCCTTCTCGGAAGTGAGAGAATACCAGTTTGGTGATGATGTCCGTGATATTGATTGGAATGTCACCGCCCGCTTTAACCGTCCCTACATCAAGGTGTTTGAAGAGGAACGCGAGCTCACGGTGATGCTGCTCATCGACGTCTCCGGCTCTTTGGATTTTGGAACTAAGAAACAAACCAAAAGAGAGATGGCCACAGAGATTGCAGCCACACTTGCCTTTAGCGCCATACAGAACAATGACAAGATTGGTGTAATCTTCTTTTCAGACAAAATAGAAAAATATATCCCGCCTAAGAAAGGGCGCAAACATATTCTGTACATCATACGCGAGATGTTGGATTTTGAGCCTGAGAGCAAGAAAACAGATGTTGCCATGGCCATAGAATACCTCACGCGAATGATGAAAAGACGCTGCACGGCCTGCGTGTTAAGCGACTTCTACATCCGTCACGATGCCAAGGAATACGATCGCTTTGAGCATGCCATGAACATTGCAAACCATAAACACGACATGGTTGCCGTGCAAATATACGACCCACGCGCCAAAAAACTGCCAAACATAGGCTTGATGAAAATATGTGACGCAGAGACGGGGCATGAGATGATAATAGACACCTCGTCGGCTAAACTGCGCCGTGCCCATACGGCTTATTGGATGGAACGCAATGCCCAACTTAAGCAAACGTTTGCCAAAAGTGGGGTAGACTGGACGAGTGTGGCAACGGATGAGGACTATGTGAAGGCCATGATGCGACTATTTGCACAACGTGGCGTTTAACAAGCTTGTCTGTGGTGGGCGAACCATCTATCTGGTGTGTAAATACCTTATGCGAATGAATGTAAACATAAAATATATTGTTGGTATCTTGCTTTGCCTTTTGTGCAAAACAAGCTTGTCTGCCCAAACGGCCGTCGAACAAAAGATTGATTCGGTTGGCATCTTCATTGGACAGCAGGCTCACTTGACTATTGACGTGACGGCTCATGAGCGAGCCAAGATTCAATTTCCATCCCTCAAACCCTCGCAGTATTTAGTCCCGGGAGTAGAAATCATCGATGTTTCGGATGCCGATACAACGGCGTTGGACAATCACTTTGTAAAGGTGTCCAAGAAATATACCATCACTTCGTTTGATGAAAAGCTGTATGCCATTCCCGGGCAGAAAGTAATGATTGACGGAAAGGAATATGTGGGTGGAACCTTGGCGTTGAAGGTGGTTACCATGGATGTGGACACGCTGCATCCCAACCAGTTTTTCCCACCAAAGGACGTGCAAGACAATCCTTTCCTGTGGAGTGAATGGAGTCCTGTCTTTTGGATGAGCGTACTCATGTTAGTACTCTGTATCGTAGGATTTTATCTCTACCTCAGACTCAAGAACAACAAGCCCATCATTACCCGAATTAAAATCGTTAAGAAGATACCTCCTCACCAGAAAGCTCTTACGGCTATCGAGAAGTTGAAAGAGGAAAAGATGACTACCTCAACCGATCAGAAAACTTACTATACCGAGCTGACAGACACGCTGAGGAAGTATATCGAGGAACGTTTTGGCTTCAACGCCATGGAGATGACCACCACCGAAATCATCTACCATTTGCAACAAAACGGTGACCGCAAGATGATGGACGAGCTGAAGGGACTGTTTGAAACGGCCGATTTGGTGAAATTCGCTAAGCACGAGGCGCTCATCAACGAGAATGACATGAACCTTGTCAATGCCATCAATTTCATTGATCAGACGAAGATTGAAGGACAGCCTACCGAAGAACGCATCGTGCCTAAACTCGATGAGAGTGACAGGCGAAAGCAAAAAAACAGAATGACAATCAAGACCCTACTCGCGGTCATAGGCATCGGTGTGCTGGGCCTGCTGGTTTATGTCATCTATCATGTTTATCTCCTGGTGATATGATTGGGGAGGATGTGGTGTCATTAAAACAAATGAAACGTGGAATTTGTAAATAAAGAATATTTTCTGCTGCTGTTGCTGCTCATTCCATATATAGTATGGTACTTCCTTTATCGTAAGAAGAGTGAGCCAACCATGCGCATGAGCGACACGCATGCTTATCTGTTCGCACCCAAGAGCTGGCGAACGCGGCTGATCCATCTGCCTATGGTGCTTCGATGCGTCACCTTCATCCTGGTGGTGTGCGTGCTGGCTCGGCCACAAACGCGCAACTCTTGGGATCAGAGGTCTGTCGAGGGCATTGACATCATGCTGGCCATGGACGTTTCTACGTCTATGTTGGCAGAGGACTTGAGGCCCAATAGATTGGAGGCGGCCAAGAATGTTGCCGCGGAATTTATTTCAGGCAGGCCCAATGACAACATCGGACTAACGATATTCGCAGGTGAATCGTTCACCCAATGCCCCATGACAACCGATCATGCCTCGCTCTTGAACCTGTTGCGAAATGTTCGTACCGATATCGCCGCGCGTGGATTGATTTCTGATGGTACGGCCGTGGGGATGGGGTTGGCCAACGCTGTTTCGCGTTTGAAAGACTCCAAGGCCAAAAGTAAAGTGGTGATTCTCCTTACCGATGGCAGCAACAACATGGGTGACATCTCGCCGATGACCAGTGCCCAGATTGCACAGAGCTTGGGCATCAGGGTGTATACCATTGGCGTAGGAACCAACAAGGTGGCTCCTTATCCCATGAGTGTGGGAGGAACGATACAGTATGTGAACATTCCGGTGGAGATAGACTCAAAGACCTTGAGTGACATTGCCGCCGTGACGGAAGGCAACTTCTACAGAGCAACCAATAACAAGGAATTGAAACAGATTTACAACGATATAGACAAGTTGGAGAAAACCAAGATGGAAGTCAAGAAATTCTCCAAGCGCTATGAAGCCTTTCAGCCGTTTGCTTTAGCGGCTATCATCAGCTTGCTGTTGGAACTGCTGCTGAGAAATACGGTTTTGCGTCGTATACCTTAAAGGTTTTATGGCGCAACTCGTCAAACTTGTTCGCGTGAAAAACGTACGACGGCTGTATAAGCTGTATAATATGTTGAATACGGAAAGTATATGGTAAGATTTGAAGACCCGATATATCTTTGGCTATTAGTCCTGATTCCACTATTGGCATTGGTGCGTTTTGTGGGCTATCGCCGAAGAAGACAGAAATTAAAGAAGTTTGGTGACCCCGAACTCTTGAAGTTGCAGATGGCCGATACCTCGAAGTATCGCCCGTCTGTCAAGTTCTGGTTGTTGCAGGCTGCACTGGCTTTGCTCATCATCATGTTTGCACGGCCACAGATGGGTTCAAAGATATCCAACGAGAAACGCAGAGGCATAGAAACCATCATCGCTTTGGATATATCAAACTCTATGATGGCAGAAGACGTAGTTCCGTCAAGATTGGCCAAGAGCAAGCTGATGGTAGAAAACTTGGTGGATAACTTTACCAACGACAAAATAGGGCTTGTGGTGTTTGCCGGAGAGGCTTTTGTGCAACTGCCCATTACGAGTGATTACGTCAGTGCGAAGATGTTTTTGCAGAATGCTGATCCCTCACTCATCACCACCCAAGGCACCAATATAGCGCAGGCCATCCGCTTGTCCATGAGCAGCTTCACGCAACAAGATAAAGTGGGGCGTGCCATCATCTTGATTACCGACGGTGAAGACCACGAAGGTGAGGCGTTGGAGGCTGCTGAAGAAGCTCGGAAGAGAGGCATCAACGTATATATATTAGGTGTAGGTGAAACCAAAGGTGCTCCTATTCCAATGCCAGACGGTGGCTATATGACTGATGATACGGGACAAACCGTTATGACAGCCTTGAACGAGAAGATGTGTCAAGAAGTGGCGAAGGCTGGTGAAGGAACCTACATACACGTTGACAACACGAGCGATGCGCAGAAACAGCTGAATGACGAGCTGGCCAAACTACAGAAAGGTGAAACCAACAGTGTCATTTATAGTGAATATGACGAGCAGTTTCAGGCTTTTGCCATTCTTGCTCTCCTGTTGTTGATACTAGAAATATGCATATTGGAAAGCAAAAATCCAATGCTGAGTAAGGTTCGTCTGTTCAAAAAAAAGGAGAATAGAGAAAGATGAATAATACATTAATCAGATATATGCTGGGCTTGTTTGTCATGGCTTTGTGCGCAACAAACGTGTATGCGCAGAGTGACCGACAGTTTATTCGCTCGGGCAATAAGCTGTATCGGTCGCAAAACTACGCCAAGGCAGAAGCTGAATATCGCAAAGCCATTGCACAAAATGGTCAAAATCCACAGGCTTTGTACAATCTTGGATGTGCGCTAATGATGCAGCAGAAAGATTCTGCAGCGATTGTGCAATATGAAAATGCGGGGAAGTTGGAGAGCAGTAAATCCAGAAAGGCGAAGATATACCATAACATCGGGGTGATCTGTCAGAATCATCAAATGTATGGAGAGGCGATTGAAGCCTACAAAGAGAGTCTTCGTAACAATCCGGATGACAACGAGACGCGTTACAACCTGGCTCTTTGCAAACGCCAACAGAAGAATCAAAAGCAGAATGGTGGCGAGCAAAAGAAGAAAGACGATCAGAAAGGTAAAGACAAACAGAAGAAAGATGATCAGCAACAAAAGCAACAGGATCAGCAACAACAGCAAAAGAACAAGCCGAAAGATCGGATGAGTAAGGAGAATGCTGAGCAACTCTTAAATGCCGCAACGCAGCAAGAAAAGGCCACACAGCAACGCATGAAGAAAGCCATGCGGCAGTCGGGCAAGAAGAAGCTGAAGAAGAATTGGTAAATCACACGTGATTAAAAGGATGAATAAGAAAAGGATGAAGCAATATCTCAATTATATATTTATCACCATACTCATTGGTACGTTGTGTCCACTGGTTGGCAACGCACAATCCATCACCGTGTCAGTACCATCCCATGTGTCAGTAGGAGAGAACTTCAGGCTGTCTTACACCATCAACACACAAGAGGTAGACGATTTCAGAGCTGGTAACATTCCAGATGCTATCGAGGTGATTGCCGGACCGTACACATCCAGCCAGTCGAGCTTTCAAATGGTCAACGGTCATACCAGCAGTTCGTCTTCTATCACATACACCTATACGTTGTATGCCTCAAAGAACGGTACGTACACCATTCCGCCTGCAAGAGCACGCATCAACGGAAAGACCATTACGTCGAGAGCCGCGAAAGTGACCGTGTCAGGTACCGCACGACAGAACAATGGTGCGCCTCAGATGCACGATGATTATGCAGGGGAGGCACAAATGAGAAAGGCTGGTAGCAAGATATCGGGCAATGATTTGTTCATCAAGGTGAGTGCCAACAAGCGAAGAGTGCATGAACAGGAACCTATCCTGCTGACCTATAAAGTTTATACGCTTGTTGATTTGACACAACTGGAGGGTAAGATGCCAGACTTGACTGGCTTTCACACGCAGGAAATCAAGTTGCCACAGCAGAAAAACTTCCATGTAGAAAAGGTCAATGGGAAAAACTATCGCTGTGTTACGTGGAGCCAGTATGTCATGTATCCGCAAGTAACGGGAAAATTAGAGATACCAAGCATCACCTTCAAAGGCATCGTTGTCCAGCAGAATAGAGCCGTCGATCCCTTTGAAGCGTTCTTCAACGGAGGTTCTGGTTATGTGGAAGTAAAACGCAACATCGTGGCACCGGGATTGACAGTGCAGGTAGACCCATTGCCTAAGCGTCCCTCAGATTTCTCTGGTGGGGTGGGAAAATTCAACCTTTCAGCTTCGGTTAATCATACGGAGGTAAAGGCCGGAGAGCCCATATCCCTGCGTGTTGTCGTGGGAGGCGTAGGTAATCTGAAACTGATTAAACAGCCAGAGGTTGCTTTCCCCAAAGACTTTGATAAGTATGATGCGAAGATAACCGATAAAACCAAATTGACGGCAAATGGTGTTGAAGGCAACATGATTTATGACATACTGGCGGTTCCCCGAAATCAGGGACAGTATGACATACCTCCCATTGCGTTTACTTATTATGACACGGGCCTGAATGCTTACAAAACCATTAAGACACAGGCTTTCAAGATAAACGTGAAGAAGGGTGATGGTAAAGGCTCTTCAGTTGCAGACTATCGACAGGAGAAGGCTAACGACATCAGAGGCCTTAAACTACAAAAGGCGAGATTGCACCGTGTTGATGAGTTCTTCTTTGGTTCTCCGCAATATTGGGTGAGCTTATTGGTGCCGCTGTTGGCATTTATCATCTTGTTGGTGGTGTTCCGCAAACGTGCTTTAGACCATGCAGACATCGTGAAAATGCGAGGTAAGAAAGCTAACAAGGTGGCGACTAAGCGACTGAAGAAAGCCAGAAACCTCATGGAACAAAATAAACAAGCCGATTTTTATGATGAGGTGTTGCATGCCTTGTGGGGATATGTCAGTGACAAATTGAACATGCCGGTTGAGCAGTTGTCACGTGAGAACATCGCAGACAATCTGCAACGGCAGGCTGTTGATAGCATAACTATCGATACATTTATCTCGGCATTGGATGAATGTGAGTTTGAGAGATATGCCCCGGGCGACCCATCTGGTAATATGAATAAGACGATTGACTCTGCTATGACCGCGATTATGGAAATAGAAAATGTGATGAAAACGAGCTCAAAACATAAAAACAACTCGACTGTTCATAGCAAAACATTTTTGTTTTGTGTGTTGATGGTGTTCGTTTCACTTTCAGCTTCGGCCATCACCAAGGAGAACGCCGATACCGAATATAAACGAGGCAACTATCAACAGGCCATCAAGGATTATGAGGAATTGCTCAAAAAAGGCGTCAATGCTGACTTGTACTATAATTTGGGCAACGCATACTATCGTACAGATAACATCACCCAGGCCATCCTTGCCTACGAACGTGCGCTGATGTTGTCTCCGGGTGACGATGACATTCGTTTCAATTTGCAGTTTGCCAGCTCAAAAACCATTGACAAGATTACCCCAGAGAGCGAAATGTTCTTCGTTACTTGGTATCACTCATTGGTCAATTTTACGAGTGTTGACAACTGGGCTGTCATGGCAATTGTGTCCATTGTGCTGGTATTGTTGCTAGTGCTCATGTTTCTCTTTGGTCCCAACGTAATGTTGCGAAAGATTGGCTTTTATGGCGGCTGTTTGTTCTTTGTCCTCTTTGTCTTTTGTAATTTCTTTGCCTATCAGCAGAAGAATAATCTTCAAAACAGGACGGCAGCCATTGTCATTGCTCCTTCCGTCGCGGTCAAGAAGACACCGGCTAATGGTGGTTCAGACGAATTTGTCATCCATGAGGGCACAAAGGTGGACATCACGGACAAAGGTCTCAAAGATTGGCGTGGCATTCGCTTAGCTGATGGGAGAGAAGGGTGGCTGCAAACCCGTCAGATAGAAGAAATATAATACATTATTAATACAGCATCCTGAAGTTGAATATACAAGCATTAACCGATCTGGATCATCAACTGCTGTTTGCGCTGAATGGTTCTGACTCATTGTTTCTGGATGGAATGATGATTACCTTGACGTCCAGTGTGACGTGGATTCCTCTGTATGTCGCCTTGGTTTATCTTGTTATCAAGAACAATGAGACGATGACGCAGATATTTCTCGTCATTGGTTTTGCTACCTTGTGTTTGCTTCTTTCATCGGGAATGGCCGATGCCCTTATCAAACCTTTGGTAGGTAGGATTCGTCCTTGTAACGACCCGATGTTGAAATACCAAATCGACGTGGTTGATCAATATCGTACAAGAACTTTTAGTTTCTTTTCAGGTCATGCGTCCAACACGTTTTCTATTGCCCTGTTTCTCTGCCTGTTAGTTAGAAGTAGTTTGTTCAGCTTCTTTATGATTACATGGTCTCTGCTCAATGCCTATACCAGACTATACTTAGGTGTGCACTATCCAAGTGACGTTCTGGTAGGGTTTGCTTGGGCAACCGTCGTAGGATTCAGTACCTATTGGATGTATTGTCGGGTGAATCGAAAGCTCTCGGCCAATACGAATTACATCTCGAGTCAGTACACCCAAACGGGGTATAACTATAAGGACGTTCATCTTGTTATCTTAGTGATGTCTTTGTCGTTCATGTATGCTATATTTAGAGGATTAGTGTTGTTTACTTAATGAAGGTAAGAACGAAGAAATAATGGATACAAAACATATACATATTAGTGATTATCAATACGATTTGCCTGATGATCGTATTGCAAAATTTCCTATTTCACAGCGCGACCATAGTAAACTGCTTTTGTACAATCAAGGCAAAGTGGGCGAGGATGTGTTCTATCATCTGAAAGATCATCTTCCACAGGGGGCTTTGATGATTTTCAATAATACCAAAGTTATCCAGGCACGAATGTACTTCATGAAGAGTACGGGCGCTAGAATAGAGGTGTTTTTGATGGAACCCGCTGCTCCAACTGATTACGAACAGATTTTCCAGACAAGGGGTCATTGTGCGTGGTACTGCATGATTGGCAATTTGAAGAAATGGAAAAAAGGACCTCTTTCCCGTTCTTATGAAATAAAAGGGCGTAGTCTTACGCTGACTATAACCAGGAAAAGTCAGCAAAAAGAGGATCATGCAGAGGGAAATCTACTGCTGTCCGCACCTGCTACTCATCATTGGGTAGAGTTTGATTGGGATGCAGAAGATATTAGTTTTTCCGAAATATTAGAAGATATGGGCGAGCTGCCCATTCCTCCTTACCTCAATCGAGAAACACAAGAGAGCGACAAGACCACTTATCAGACCGTGTATTCTAAGATAAAAGGGTCGGTGGCAGCTCCAACAGCAGGTCTTCATTTTACCAACGATGTGCTCAAGTCGTTAGACGAGCATGGCATCGACAGGGAAGAGGTAACCCTTCACGTCGGAGCCGGAACGTTCAAACCCGTGAAAAGTCAAGAGATAGAAGATCATGACATGCACACTGAGTACATCTGTGTACACCAACAAACGTTGGAGAAGCTGTTGCGACACGATGCAAGTGTCATCGCAGTGGGTACAACCAGTGTGCGGACATTGGAAAGTTTGTATTACATGGGCGTGTATTTGTCGACACATCCCGATGCATCAGAAGCCGAGTTACATGTCAATCAATGGGCTCCTTACGAGAGAATGCGAGAGGATGGAACGACGGAACAGTTGGATGGGGGATTCATAGACGGCATCACACCGATGCAAGCGATACAAAACGTCCTCGACTATCTCAAGCGGAATCAATTGGGAGCCTTGCACAGTTCAACCCAAATCATCATCGCACCAGGCTATGAATACAAGATTGTGAAGATGTTGATTACCAACTTCCATCAACCACAGAGCACGCTGTTGTTGCTGGTCAGTGCATTCGTTCATGGCGACTGGCGGAAGATTTACGACTATGCGTTGGCAAACGATTTCCGCTTTCTCAGCTATGGAGACAGCAGTCTGCTGATTCCTTAATCGAGTTTACCACTCGATGGCACGCTGTATGACAGCAATATAGTCGTTGAACGGCCATGTGCTGGACACGTCTGGCAGGGCAAGTAGAAATAAACATGTTGGATATTTACATTTTTTTATAAGATGAAGATAGGTGATAAAGTAAGTTTTCTCAGTGAGTCTGGCGGTGGTATCATCGCAGGATTCCAAGGAAAAAATATCGTATTGGTAGAGGATGAAGATGGTTTTCAGATTCCTACTCCCATCAATGAAGTGGTGCTTGTTCGGGAAGATGACTATAGCACCAGCAAAGTTGTGAGTTCTCTTTCACCGAAACCTTCTTCCGTGAAGCAGGCCATCAGCCATGCTGAAATGGATGAGGAGGAGGAAGAGATAGAGCAAGATCCGGCTGACAAGGAGATTACCTTCCGTGCTCCGGTAGAAGAACGTAAGGGTGGCAATCAACTAAGTTGCTATCTTGCCTTTGTACCATTGGACATTAAGGAGGTGACCCATACGAGATTCGAATGCTATTTCGTGAACGACAGCAACTATTATGTTCGATTCACTTACCTTACAGCAGAAGGACAGAGCTGGACATTGAAAGCAACACAGGAAGTAGAACCTAATACAAAAGAGTTTATCGAGGAGTTTGGTCGTGAGGATTTAAATGAATTGGGTCGGGTAGCCATCCAGCTGATAGCCTACAAGCGTAAGAAACCATTCATCTTGAAGCCAACAGTGGATGTGCAATTCAGAATAGATCCAGTGAAATTCTACAAGCTTCACACCTTCGATGAGAATGACTTCTTTGAGCAGCCAGCCTTGTTGTACACCATCATCGAAAACGATAAAACTGTGCGGCCGCTGGTTGTAGACCCAACAGCTTTGAAGGCTGAGATGTATCAGAAGTTAGAGCAAGATCACACCAAAGTTGCATCGTCGGCAAAAGCACAGACCGATACCTACATGAGCCGGTACGATGACAAGCGACGGAAAGGAAATCCTTTTGTGATGAAGCATCGGGACGATGACAATCTTCTGGTGGTTGACCTGCATGCCAACGAGTTGTTGGACTCTACTGCGGGCATGAGTGCAGCGGATATTCTGAATTACCAACTGAAGAAGTTTCGTGACACTTTGGCTGAATATGCTGATAAGAAGGGGCAAAAAATCATCTTTATCCATGGTAAAGGTGAGGGTGTGCTGAGACGAGCTCTCATCAATGACTTGAATTATCGCTACAAGAAATATCCATATCAGGACGCTAGTTTCCAAGAATATGGTTACGGAGCCACGCAGGTGACGATTAAATAAGGAGGAGTTAACAGGAGTTACGAGGGGAGTTAATGGGAGTAAACGGATAATAGCTTCACAGTATAGTTTAGGAGTTAACAGGAGTTACGAGAGGAGTTAATGGGAGTAAACAGACATTACTCTTTCCTATAAAAACGAATTTGCTGGTCAACTTCATTTGCCTCCACTTACTCTGGTCAAATAATACGAACAACTTTAAATTAATACAATATGAAATCAGGATTTATTAAGGTAGCATGTGCGGTACCACTAGTCAAGGTGGCAGACTGCAAGTACAACGTTGCGCAAACTGAAGCTCAGATTACTCAGGCAGATGAACAGGGAGTCGAGATCATCGTCTTTCCTGAGTTAGGCATCACTTCTTACACGTGTCAGGACTTGTTTCAACAGAATCTTTTATTAGATGCGTCAGAAGCTTCTGTACTTCATTTGCTGGACTTCACGCGAAAGTTGGACGTCATTGTCATCGTAGGACTGCCTATCATTGTCGGTGATTTGCTTTTGAATTGCGGTATGGTTATTCAGCAAGGACAGATCATTGGCGTGATTCCAAAGACCTACCTGCCCGATTACAGTGAGTTTTATGAGAAGAGATCGTTTGCGTCTTCACAAGATTTGAAGGAAACAACCATACATTATGCCGGACAGAACATCGTGGTGAGCCCAGATCCCAAAATCTTCGTTACTGCCGACGGTGTGCAATTCGGTGTAGAAATATGTGAGGACGTGTGGGCACCTGTTCCCCCAAGTAATACGTTGGCATTGGCAGGTGCCGACATCATCTTCAACCTCTCGGCCAGTGATGCTCTGATTGGAAAGTACAACTACCTCAAGAGCCTGCTCTCTCAACAAAGTTCCAGAACCATCACGGGATATGTCTATGCGACTAGTGGTTTTGGTGAGAGTACGCAAGACTTGGTTTATGCGGGCAATGGACTCATCTATGAAAAAGGTACCTTGCTGGCAGAGGGGAAACGATTTACGTTCGAAGGACAGATACAAACCGCACAGATAGACATTGAGATGTTGAGAGCAGAGCGCAGAACCAACTCAACGTATGTCAATGCCCAGCGACAAGTAAATAATTACGCCAAGCAAAGAGGATTTTCTGACAACTTGAGCCCTAATCAGTTTGCCATTTTCAGCAATGGATCGGCCATCCATTACCTGCCATGCCTGCCATGTCTACGGTCGTATGACTTCAAGCTTGAGCGCGAGATTAATCCACATCCCTTCCTCCCAGATGCAGAAAAACTGGATGAAAGCTGTCAGGAGGTGCTAAACATCCAGTCGATGGGGTTGGCTACGCGCATCAAGCATATAGGCTGTCGTAACGCTGTCCTTGGCATCAGCGGTGGCTTGGATTCCACATTGGCACTGTTGGTTTGCGTGTTGACGTTCGATCAACTTGGTTACGACCGCAAAGGAATCATCGGTGTGACCATGCCAGGCTTCGGAACGACAGACCGAACCTATCACAATGCTATTGATTTGATGCAAGAGCTTGGTATCACCATCAAGGAAATCGACATCCGTAAGAGCGTCAACCAGCATTTTGAAGACATTGGACATGATCCCAATGTACATGATGCAACGTATGAAAACTGTCAAGCTCGCGAGCGCACCCAGATATTAATGGATTTGAGCAATCAGCTCAATGCTTTGGTTGTTGGCACAGGCGACTTGTCTGAATTGGCCTTAGGATGGGCAACTTATAATGGCGACCACATGTCTATGTATGGTGTTAACGCAGGTGTGCCCAAGACCATGATTAAGTATTTGGTGCGTTTCTATGCCCAACACCTCACAAATGATGACCAGACCTCTCGCATCTTGATGGATATCATTGATACGCCTATCTCACCCGAGTTGACACCCGCCGACGAGCATGGAGAAATAAAACAAAAAACTGAAGATTTGGTGGGCCCGTACGAGTTGCACGATTTCTTCCTTTATTATTTCTTACGTTTTGGCTTCCGTCCTCGCAAAATATTCTTGTTGGCCAAAAAGGCTTTTGCAGAAACCAAACCGCAGCAGCGACAAGACTCTGAAGGAGATTCGCTCAATATGATTGGATATTATGATGAGGAAACCATCAAGAAATGGCTCAAGGTATTTTGCAAGCGTTTCTTCTCTCAGCAATTCAAGCGTTCATGTTTGCCTGATGGACCGAAGGTGGTCAGTGTGAGCTTAAGTCCTCGCGGTGATTGGCGCATGCCAAGCGATGCTACCAGCAGACTTTGGTTAGAAGAGTGTGACAGCTTGTAAACAGCGAGGACAGTAAATATGCTGTTAAAGCACACGAACAATGATGTAAGTTAAACAAATGTCATCATTGATGAAACGATAAGAAGCGTGAATCATCACGCTTCGCCTCTGCAAAAGATGATAATATAGCTTAAGTTTCACTCCCTCATTAACATCAAAAACTGTTTTAGGAAGTGAAACTTTTGTTATAAAAAGAATTAAGAGATGTTAAGGAACTCGGGCGGCAACTATGCCCCTTTATCCTTCATTGTTTAATACCGCAGTTTTTAAAATATCAGGAGTTAAGGGATTGTGCAGCCGAGGTTGTCTCTTTGGCTCCGCAACTCCTTAACTCCTGAATATCTATTTTGCCGTTGCAGGCTTATCCGCAGTGGAAGTATTCCTGCACGAGCTTCTTCGTGGCATCGTGGTTCTTCTCGATGTCGTGGCGGAGCGTGCGGTCATTGAATGAGCGTAGCTGCTTGATGATGCCGTCGATCATGGCCTTGCTGAACACGCCCTTCTCCTCATACACCGCGCGCTGGCGCTCGAGGCAGTCGGCGGATGCGCAGCAGCTGTCAGGCAACTGAGCCAGTTTACTGAGTTTGTCGGCGTTTGCTGCATCGTGTATGTTGACGTTGACGTATGTGCTGTCTGCCACTTCGAGCGCGTTGTCCATCTCGAAGCCATGGCGGCATGCCACGCAGAGGCCGGCGATGAGTTGGTACAGGTCGGCGCTGCCGTCCGGTGAGCGCATCTCCACCGTCTGCTTTGCCGATGTGTCGGCGATGGCCTCCGGCTCCTGCGGGTTTGCTGCGTGGCAGAGGTCGATGCCTGCTGTCCACCCGAGCGGCACTCTGACGAGCACGCTGCGGTTGCGGTCGCCCCAGCAAACGTTTGTCGGCGCTTCCTGATGCGGCACGAGGCGGAAATATGACGTTGGGTTCTTGTTGCCAAAGGCGGTGATGCTCTCTGCCAGGTCCATCATTCCGGCGATGGCCTTGCGCGCTGCGGCGCTCAGTTTCCCGCCATCGAGCATCTGGTTCTTGCCGTCCTTCACCATGCGCATGTGTATGTGCAGCCCGCTTCCTGCCTTGCCCACGGTGATCTTCGGGGCGAACGTCACGTTGAGTCCCATCTCGTATGCCAGGTTCCTAATAGCCCATTTCGCCAGCATGAGCTGGTCGGCGGCTTTCTCGGCGTACACTGGCAGGAACTCAATCTCGTTCTGTTCGTAGAGCAGGCCGTCCTCTGTGAAGTTGCCCACTTCCGAGTGCCCGTATTTTATCTCCCCTCCGGTCTGTGCCACATAGAGCATGCACTGCTGGCGGAAGTCGTTCATCTTGGCATACGGGGCAGACTCGTGGTATCCGTGCTGGTCGATTGCCGGGAACACCTCCGGGTCTTCGTCTATGACGTAGTATTCGAGCTCGCCCATCGCATAGAACTCCATTCCCGTTGTCTCGCGGAATGCGCGGCACGCCTTGCGCAGCGTGTTCTCGGGAGAAGATGCGAGCGGATTGCCGTCTTTGTCGAAGTAACTGCACAACATGCAGAGCGTCGGGATTTCTGCGAACGGGTCGAGGAACGCCGTGCTGAAACGCGGCAGCACATACAGGTCACTGCTTCCCGCCTCGATGAATGTGAACAGGCTCGAGCCGTCGACACGCTCACCGCATGTCAGTATGGTCTCAAGGTAATCCCTGTTCGTGATGACAAAGTTGAGGGTCTTCAACTTGCCGTCGTCCGCAGGATACATGAAATTGACCATCTTCACTTCATTGGCCTCGATGAAGCGGATGATGTCTGCCTTCGTAAATTCTTCCGTAGGCTTCTGCAGGAATGCCACCACGGGGTTGGCATTCATTGCCAGTTCTGTTTTTGTCATAATTGTATTAATAGATTTTACAAGTTAGTAATGTAATTTTGCGTGCAAAATTAGTTATTTGTTTTCACACCGCCAAATAAAAACATAGAAATAATGCGGGGGGGAGATTATAGACATAAAGTTTTGGATTATTTGATAAAGACAACGGGAATAGATCCTATAAAAAGATTTTTTCCTAACAAATTACGGAATAAAAATCTACATATTGTTTGGCCACCTGCACATAGTCGTGGTGCTTCTTGATATATTCCATGCTTTGTTGTTGTAGGCGTTTCACCCGTTCGGGATGTTGTACCAGCAACTCCAACTCATGCTCTACGCTTTCATAGGAAGGTTCTACGTTGATGATGGGCCTTAGCTCCGTTTCCTTCAGTATTTCGTAACTCTCCGGTTCGCCGCCGCCGATGCAGATAATACCTCGGCTCATGGCCTCCAGAGCGTTCATGGATGGCGTATAACTGTATAGTTGATCCAGGATGGCATCAGAACCATTCATCATCTTTTTATATTCTTCGAAAGGCACGCTTTCGGCAATTCTCAATTGAACTTGATGGGGATATTTACGCACGATGGCTTGTGCAGCAGCCAACATGATGTCCGTTCCTTTGTAGACCGACCGCTCTTTATTGATGCCAATAAACAATTTTAATTTGCCGTCTTCTTTATTTTTAACAACGTCGTTGCTTGTTGAAACACGGATAGGATAGGGGATGAAGGTCGTTTTTTGTGGAAAGATTGGCTGATAACATGCCCAATATTCATACAATCCGGCTATAATGCCATGACAAGAGTTTGCGATATATTCGTTCAACTGTTGTTTATCAGTGCCCAGCCAGTCTTTTCGTTCTTTCAGTGCGTCGGGTGTATTTCTCAATTCGTGCCCCATGTTAAAATCGCTATAGCGCAATGGCATGGTGGTGCAACACGTATTTACCCAATAGTAGTCCATGCCAAAGGCACCCATGAACACTTTTTTGTTATGCTTTTGCAAATATCGATAGATAGGTAAGATTCGATGAGCTTGAACTTCTAAAAAAATAGGATTGATTACCTGCACCACATCATATCCGCAAAGTTGAGGTAATATACTGTACAGTTTTAGGATGTAAGTCATTCCACCCAGCTTGCCGGGCGTGCGGTTAAGATTGATATCACGGGGATAGTTCTTCCAAAAATCTCCATTCGAGATAACGGTCACTTGATGCCCCAGCTGACGAAAGCCTTCAGCCAAGGTCCAGTGTACATTGCTATATTCGCCTAAAAGTAATATTTTCATCTCCATGTTACTAACAGCAGCATCCAGCGACCCATTGATGTTTGTATCAATCTTCTAAACCACAGATACTTATGCGTGTAATTCTTGTCAGGCAATGGATATAAACCCCTTTCTTTTAATTGTTCTATTGCCTTTTGTAGATGCTTCATGCTGTGTGTATGTAGTGCCGTGTTGTAGATATAGTCCATAGACAATTGGGCAATGCGCCTTTGCATGGCACTCTGATCCATGGGTGGAAACGAGTCTAATTGTGTTTGAAACTGCGTGATAATTGTTAATAAATCGTTCAGTCTTTTTACCTTGTTTTTCTTGTTCCTGGTGTTGGTAATCGATTGTTCACGTCTTCTATAGTAATAAGCCTTGGCATCGGTTACATACAGTTGTTCGGCGTGCAATACCAGCAGGGGGGTGAAAGCCTCGTCTTCGTTTGCCAAATTGGGCGTAAATTGCAACCCATGTAGAATTTTTTGCTGAAACAACATCCTCCATACCGATGCTCTTAAGTTAGCATTACTCATATATTCGCTTCCCGTCATCGGTCCCTGCACATGGCAGGTTGGTGTCCCTGGTTGTTTTGTCCGCACATGGTCAAATACCACCATGTCGGCACCATGATAGCGTACGATGTCTAAACAGTGTTCGTACATGAAAGGGATAAGCGCATCATCGCCATCGACAAATTGTATGTACCTACCCTGTGCCATTCTCATGCCCGCATTGCGTGCTTCCGAAAGTCCTTGATTGCGTTGGCGAATATAAATAATTTGATTCCAATAATCCTTTAAATCGCTGCACAGCGATGTAGAAGAACCGTCGTCAACCAAAATGATTTCACGTTCGGTGTCATCGAGAGATAACATTAAAATGCTGTCCAAACATTCGGAAACCATGTCGACAGGCAGGTTGTAGACAGGAATGATGAAACTCACCAACGGTGTCTTCGATAAGCCTTGTGAATATATTTGTTGAGTTGGCATAGATGTTTTTCCTATCATTTTACTTACTTTGCTGAGGCGTAGCCTGTCTTATGCAAAAATAGTGCGAGCCGAACATAGAGAAAGTTAAATTTCTATATTAAGGCGATGCCTATTTTATGCAAAAATAGTGCAAACCGAATCCAAAAGAAGTTTACTTATTTTAGTAAGGTGCAGCCTATTTTATGCAAAGATAATGGTTTTCTTCATACCTTACGCATTTGCTGCGATAATTCTTTTATGCTAAAATAATTGTCGACGAAAGTAATAAATGTTCCTAAACGTCGTTTTAACACTGATGACCGTGGAACGACGTAACAACAGCTATACGCATATTTTAAAGTATACCAGTTTGTTTGGTGGTGTAGAAGGCTTCATAGTCTTGATTAGCATCATCCGCAATAAACTTATCGCACTAATCCTGGGGCCGGACGGCATGGGACTCATGTCCTTATTCAACTCCACCATCAAATTGGTGTCCGATTCTACCAATTTTGGCTTGGGTATGAGTGCGGTCAGAGAGTTGTCTGCCTGTTACGAAACGGGTGACCAGTCTGCCATTCAGCACCAAATCACTGTGGTTCGGGCTTGGGGCGTTTTCACATCCTTGCTGGGTATGTTCGCATGTGTCGCCCTAAGTCCTGTGTTGGATCGATGGATTTTTGACTGGGGCGACCATTCACTGCATTTTGCTCTGTTGTCCGTCATCATCGGAATGGCTGCCATCACTCGGGTTGAACTGGCTATACTGAAAGCAGTGAGAAAACTGAGTGCCTTAGCTAAAATCTCTGTTTATCATGTAGTGGGCGCATTAATCACCTCCATCCCCATGTATTATATATGGGGAGAAACGGCCATCATCCCTTCACTCATCGTCATGGCGCTCATCCAGATGCTCCTCACGCTTCATTATAGCAACCATCTCTATCCCTTTCGCATCTCTTTCAACACGGCTTTGATGTCAGAAGGCTTGGGAATGATACGCTTGGGTATCGCCTTTGTGCTGACTGGCGTGATTGGCAGTGGCGCTGACCTCTTGATTCGCCGTTATCTCAACATAGCGGGATCGATGGGCACCGTGGGCCTGTATAATGCCGGCTACATGATGACGATGACCTATGCCGGCATTGTATTCTCTTCCATGGAGTCAGATTATTTTCCTCGGTTGTCTGCCATCAAGGCTAATGGTGCCGCTCTGAGCAAGGTTGTCAACAACCAGATAGAGGTATCTTTGCTGCTGGTGGCCCCCATGCTGGTGGCCTTCATCGTGTGCACGCCTATCCTTCTGCCTTTGTTGTACAGCAGCGAATTTATGTCGATACAAGCCATGGTTCAGGTTATCTTGCTGGCTATGTACATGAGGGCCATCAAGTTGCCCATTGCCTACATACCGTTGGCAAAAGGTAATTCTAGGCTCTATCTGCTCATGGAGGGGCTGTACAATGTGGTGTTGGTCGTAGCCGTGATTTACGGCTACAGGCTGTTCGGACTCTTTGGAACTGGCGTTGCCATTACCTTAACGGCCGTTTTCGATTTTTGTTTGTTGTTCTTTTTCATGCATCATACCTACCAATATCAGGTTTCTTCATCGGTCGTTCGATATGCACTCATCCAAATGCCCATCGGATTACTTGCTTTTTTCCTGACCACGGTGAACAATCCATGGGTATATTGGATGGTTGGCGCCTTTCTTACCACCGTCAGCCTCATTATGTCCCTGCAAATTTTGCGTAGAAAAACTAATCTTTGGGAAAAGTTGAAGGCTAAACTGACTGGATGGTTCTCTGTGTGAACATAAGCTATTGTGAGTGCCGAAGCATGAATTCCATACGAGGATAGCGGTGTGTTTTATCACGTTCAACCGTTTGAAAATGCCACCTTCTGAATGATAGATTTGTGTTGTCAAAAGGTAGTGGCTATACATCCATTCCAATTCACATGACTTTGGTATCTAAAGTCAAAGAGATTGGCAGCCAAACTCAATGGGTTTGGCTGCCAATCTCTATGTATTTGTAACTCCTTGATAGACAGGTTGATTACCTGTGTGTTTAGAATCTGTAGTCCACTTGTACGTCTATGACGGAGTAATTGTGGTTTCCGTCAGCCAAAGAGCGGTCGTTGGTGTAGGCGTATTCGGCACTAATCAACATGTTTTTGGTGAACGAATAGTTGCATCCAATTTCATATTGTGTCTTCGACTGGTTCCATTCTCCGGTTGGGCGGTACATGTCATAGCGCGCTTTTACCCGCAATTTAGATTTGATGATTGGGGCCATCACCAGTGCATAGGCACCATCGGCCTTGTCACCTGCTTTATAATTGATGTTGGCATTGGTGGCATTGGATGGATTTTGGTAGGTTTGTGTAAAACTCAAACCTGTGGAATGAATGTATTCAGAGCGGAACGTCCAGTCGTTGACAAGATATTCGGCCGAGAAGGCATAACGGTTTTGTCTCAAAGAGCGTACGCCCGATTGGGTTTGGTTCACGGTCTTGCCACTGGCGTCGGTGGTTGTGATGGGGTTGTGCTGTTCGTCAACCACGTTCCATGTTCCCTTCCGGGCGTAAGTACCCGTCCAACCGAAAGCGCCAATTCTCATGCCTTTGACCGGCATTACCCACAGGCCACCAATGATGTCTTTCTTCTGATCCACATCCTTCACGTTGATTCCTTGACCGTTGAACACGCCTACTTGGTAGTGCAACAGCTTGCGTCCATGACTGTTGTTCAGGAAATCACCCTGCAACTGCAGACCGATGTCGCGGCCGTTGGATGCATGACCACCCGCACGGTCGTTAAAGCCTGTCAGCTTGAGTATGGTTTGCGCATAGCTCATGAAGCCTTGCTCCATGGGATGCATGGGGTTCTCGAAGCTGAAGGGCCGCTTAAATTGTCCCATCTTGATTCTTAAATAGTCGGTCTTCTGCCATTCTGCAAAAGCGTCGACGATGCGTGGACTGCTTCCAAGATTGGTTGTGTTGCCGTTGAACTGTACTTGGGTCTTCCAATAAAAATCGTTTGCGATTCTACCGTCAAGTGACAGTCGAACCATACGGATGTTGAAAGTGTTTGATTCGGCATTCTTCTGTGAACTATATTTATACTGTGTCATGCCATAACCAGATAGTTTCACATTGTTAAGCCATGTAGGCAATTCTACTTGCGCATGAGCTGAAATGGCCATTGCTGCCGCCAATGCCAAGAGAGTCTCTTTTTTCATAAGTTAGATGTTAATATCTTGATTTTGTTAATTAATGTGCAAAACTACTATTTTTTTTTGAAAATAGGCAGCATGTTTCATAAAAAACAAGTTGAATAATTATCTGGCCACACAACCTGTGTGTGCATTTTTCCCTCTTAAAATGTTTTCAACAATTAATGATAGAATAATTTGTCAGTATCAAAAAATAAGATTATTTTTGCGGTTGTTTACAAGCAAAGATACAATCTTATGAAGAAATTCTTTTTACCAATTGTCGTATTGACGATGGTTGTGCTACTGGGAAGTTGCTCTAGTGGTAAAGATGTACCGTATTTTCAGAATATCGATGAGATTAGTTTGGCTGGATCTAAAGGTCTTTATGATGCCAAGATTATGCCAAAAGACATGCTGACCATTACGGTGAGTACAACAGATCCCGCAGCAGCGGCTCCTTTCAACCTGTCTGTAGGCAACACAGTGGGAGCTTCAGGCCAGTTGTCGAACGGTGCTGGTAATCTTCAAGGATATCTCGTGGACAATGATGGAAATATCAATTTCCCCGTCATTGGACACATGCACGTTCAGGGTATGACCAAATCGCAGTGCCAGGACATGATTCGTGAGAAGTTGTTGCCATACATGGCCGCTACAGAAAATCCAATTGTGACGGTGAGGATGTCAAGCTATCGTGTAACGGTCACCGGAGAGGTAAATCGTCCTGGGGTCATTCCTGTATCTACCGAAAAGATGAGCATCGTGGAAGCATTGGCTCAGGCTGGCGACTTGACGGTGTATGGTAAACGAGATAACATCATGCTGATTCGTGAAGATGAGACGGGACAGAAGAAGATGGTTCGCCTCAACATGAATGATGCAAACTTGATTAACTCGCCCTATTATTATCTGCAACAAAATGATATTATATATGTACAGCCTAACAGCGTGAAAGCAAAGAACGCAGGTATCGGTCCGTCAACCACTTTGTGGTTTTCGTTCATTGGTATCGTGACATCGATTTCTTCTTTGTTGGTAAACATTTTGAGAAATTAAGAGTAGGCGGAGAATGACTTTTCAGAATAATAATGAAGAATACCATGATTTGATGTTATGATATTCTTCATTTTTTTATTTTGTGAGCCTGCATGGCACAACAATTAGTAGATAAGAGGATAAAGATATGGAACCGTTAAAGCATGAATGTGGAGTGGCGATGATTCGCCTGTTGAAACCTTTAAAATATTACCAAGACAAGTACGGTACCTGGCAATATGCGCTGAACAAGTTGTACCTGATGATGGAAAAACAGCATAACCGTGGACAGGAAGGTGCAGGTATGGCATGTATCAAACTAGGTTCGGAGCCAGGTTCCGAACACATGTTCCGGGAGCGGGCTGAAGGTAAGAATGCCATTCCGGAGATATTTGGTCATGTTAGGAAAGTGTTTAAAGAAGAATCACCCGAGAACATGACAGACATTGAGTATGTGAGAAAGAAACTACCCTTTGCTGGAGAGTTGTACATGGGGCACCTGCGTTACTCTACAACGGGGAAGAAAGGACTGTCGTATGTTCATCCTTTTATGCGAAGAAATAATTGGAGAGCCAAGAATCTATGTTTGTGTGGCAACTTCAACATGACAAATGTGGAAGAAATCTTCCAAAAGTTGATACAACAGGGACAGTGCCCCCGCATCAACAGCGACAGCTACCTGATGCTCGAATTTATGGGGCATCGACTGGATCGTGAGGTAGAACGCAATTATGTGAACGCCAAATCGCTAGGATTGGAGAATATGGACATCACCCATTACATCGAAGACCATGTGCAGATGAGCAATGTGTTGAAGACGACCATGCAAGATTTTGATGGCGGATACGTTGTGTGTGGCATCACCGGGTCGGGGGAAATGTTCTCCATGCGCGACCCGTGGGGCATCAGACCAGCCTTTTATTATAAGAACGACGAGGTGGTGGTGCTGGCCAGTGAGCGTCCCGTCTTGCAGACAACCTTCGATTTGGAGTGCGATGACATTTGTGAATTGCAACCTGGACAGGCGCTGCTGGTCAAACGCAACGGTGAGTGTAGCATCGAACCGATATTAGAACAACGCGGCAATTCACCATGTTCGTTCGAACGAATCTATTTCAGTCGAGGTTCTGACCGTGACATTTACAAAGAACGCAAGAAACTGGGAGAACTCTTGACGCCGGCCGTTTTAAAGGCTATCGATAACGATACGGCGCATACGGTCTTCTCGTTCATCCCTAATACGGCGGAAGTGGCGTTCTATGGTTTGTTGCAAGGCTTCAAGCAACATGTTCATCAGAAGAAAATCCAGACGATACAATCCTTGGGACATGTACCTACGGCAGCTGAATTGGAGGACATCTTGTCTGAATCGGTTCGTTCGGAGAAGGTGGCGTGGAAAGACATTAAACTACGTACCTTTATCACCGAAGGAAATTCGCGTAACGATTTGGCTTCGCATGTTTATGACATTACATACGAGAGCTTGGTGCCTTATCAAGACAATCTGGTGATTATTGATGACAGTATCGTTCGTGGAACGACATTGAAAGAGAGCATTCTGCACATTCTAGATCGTCTTCATCCCAAGAAAATCATCATCGTTTCTAGCGCACCCCAGATACGTTATCCCGATTATTACGGAATAGATATGTCGAGTTTGCAGGAGTTTTGTGTCTTCCGCGCAGCCATCAAGTTGCTGAATGATCAAGGTAAAGAAGATACAATTGGTGACGTTTACGCCGCATGTTTGGACGAACTAAGGAAACCTGTGGAAGAGATGCGAAATTGTGTTCGCGACATTTATGAGCCATTTACGGTGGAAGAGATTAATGAGAAAATCGTTGAAATGCTCCGTCCGAAAGATGTCACCACCCCGATAGAGTTAGTGTTCCAGTCCATTGACGGTCTGCATCAAGCCATTCCAAACCATCGCGGGGACTGGTACTTTACTGGTTTGTACCCAACACCCAATGGCATGAAGCTCTGTAATCAGGCTTTCATTGATTACTATGAGAAAGAATATAAACAATCATGATTAAACAATTGATATAATGAAGAATGTGACGCTTGTATTATCTGATGGAACTCGTTTCCACGGAAAATCTTTTGGGTACGATGCACCTGTGGCTGGAGAAGTGGTTTTCAATACAGCCATGATGGGCTATCCAGAGAGTCTGACCGATCCATCGTACGAAGGGCAATTGTTGACACTTACATTTCCTCTGGTGGGTAATTACGGAGTGCCTCCATTTACCATGGAGGAAAATGGTATTCCTTCTTTTATGGAAAGCGAGCGAATACATGCTTCCGCTCTGATTGTATCCGATTACAGCGATTACTACAGCCATTGGAATGCGGTTGAAAGCCTTTCTGAATGGCTGAAACGCGAGAAAGTGACGGGCATCACTGGCATAGACACACGTGAATTGACCAAGGTGTTGCGAGAGAATGGTGTCATGATGGGAAAGATTTTGTTTGATGAAAATCCCGAACGCATCCCCGAGGCTGACTATGCCGGCGTGAATTTCGTTGACCGGGTGAGCTGCAAGGAGATCATTCGTTACAATGAAGGTGCAGGCAAGAAGGTCGTGCTGGTTGATTGTGGCGTCAAGGCAAACATCATTCGAAGTCTATTAAATCGTGGCGTCGAAGTGATTCGTGTCCCTTGGAACTACGATTATACCGACATGGAGTTCGATGGTTTGTTCTTAGCCAACGGCCCTGGTGACCCCGACATGTGTGAAGAGTCGGTGAATATCATCCGCAAACAGATTAGTAGATCACGAAAACCGATTTGCGGTATTTGCATGGGTAATCAATTATTGGCAAAGGCAGGCGGTGCCACCATCTATAAACTGAAGTACGGTCATCGCTCACACAATCAACCCGTACGGCAAGTTGGCACCAACAAATGTTATGTGACGAGTCAGAATCACGGATATGCTGTTGACGCAAAGACGTTAGAAACCGATTGGGAAGAACTGTTTGTGAACATGAATGACGGGAGCAATGAAGGCATCCGACATAAAACCAATCCTTGGTTCTCATCTCAGTTTCATCCTGAAGCATGTTCAGGACCGGTTGACACCTCGTTCATATTCGATAAATTCATTGACACATTAAAGTAAGAGAAAACTATGAAAGACGAAAATATAAAGAAAGTTCTGCTACTGGGTTCTGGCGCATTGAAGATTGGTGAGGCCGGTGAATTTGATTATTCCGGTTCACAAGCATTGAAAGCACTTCGTCAAGAAGGGGTCTCCACAGTGTTGATTAATCCGAATATTGCAACGGTTCAGACTTCAGAAGGGGTGGCCGACAAGATTTATTTCCTACCGGTTCAGCCCTATTTCGTGGAGCGTGTCATCCAAAAGGAAAAACCTGACGGCATCCTGTTGTCGTTTGGCGGGCAAACAGCCTTGAATTGTGGTGTGGAATTATATAAGAGTGGCATCCTCGAAAAATACCATGTGCGCGTGCTGGGCACACCTGTTCAGGCCATTATTGATACGGAGGATCGCGAACTCTTCGTGGAGAAGCTGCGCGAGATTGACGTAAAAACCATCAAGAGCGAGGCGTGTGAAAACATTGAGCAGGCTCGCAAAGCCGCTAAAAGCTTAGGATACCCTGTGATTATCCGTGCCGCTTATGCTCTTGGAGGACTGGGTAGTGGATTCTGTGACAATGAGGAAGAACTGAATAAACTAGCAGAAAAGTCATTTTCCTTTTCGCCACAGGTTCTCGTAGAGAAGAGCTTGAAGGGATGGAAGGAAATAGAATATGAGGTGGTTCGCGACCGATATGACAATTGTGTCACCGTATGTAACATGGAGAACTTCGACCCGCTTGGCATTCATACCGGTGAGTCGATTGTCATTGCGCCTTCACAGACCTTGTCAAATAGTGAGTATCACAAGCTGCGTGAGTTGTCTATCAGAATCATCCGACACATCGGAATCATCGGAGAGTGTAACGTTCAGTATGCGTTCGACCCCGAAAGCGAAGACTACCGCGTCATTGAAGTGAATGCAAGGTTGAGCCGTAGCTCCGCTTTGGCCAGCAAGGCAACAGGCTATCCCTTGGCGTTTGTGGCGGCAAAGTTAGGAATGGGTTACGGTTTATTCGACCTGAAGAACTCCGTTACCAAGACCACAAGTGCCTTCTTCGAACCGGCTCTCGACTATGTGGTATGTAAAATCCCACGTTGGGATTTGTCCAAATACCGTGGCGTAGACAAAGAATTGGGCTCTTCCATGAAGTCTGTTGGAGAAGTAATGGCCATTGGACGCAACTTTGAGGAGGCTATCCAGAAGGGACTTCGTATGATTGGACAAGGGATGCACGGCTTTGTGGAGAACAAAGAACTTGAGATTGAGAACATCGACGAGGCTTTGCGCGAGCCAACCGACAAGCGCGTGTTCATCATTTCCAAGGCCATGCACAAAGGATATACCATTGATCAAATACACGAGTTGACCAAGATTGACAAGTGGTTCTTGCAGAAGCTCAAGCACATCATCGATATAGACGAAGCACTGAAACGCTGCACCAGTATCAATGTCTTGGACAAGGAGTTGCTGCGTACGGCCAAAGTCTATGGTTTCACTGACTTCCAGATTGCGCGTGCTGTAGGTCTCGAGGCCGAAATGGCCAACATGCACCAGGTCATGCTTGTGGTTCGGAAACTCAGAAAGTCATACGGCATCTTGCCTGTAGTGAAGCAAATCGATACCTTGGCGGCCGAGTATCCGGCACAAACCAATTATCTGTATATGACTTATGCAGGCGTTGCCCATGACGTGTCATTTGAGAAAGACAAACAGTCCATCATCGTGCTGGGGTCGGGTGCTTACCGTATCGGCAGCTCTGTTGAGTTCGACTGGTGTGGCGTACAGGCGTTGAACACCATCCGGCGTGAAGGATACCGGTCGGTGATGATCAATTATAACCCCGAAACCGTTTCGACCGACTACGATATGTGCGACCGTTTGTATTTCGACGAGTTGACTTTCGAGCGTGTTATGGATATCGTTGAACTGGAAATGCCGCATGGTGTCATCGTCTCAACAGGTGGTCAGATACCCAACAACTTGGCAATGAAACTCGATGAGCAGCATGTTCCCATTTTAGGAACAGCCGCTAAGGACATTGACCATGCAGAGGATCGTGCTAAATTCTCTTCCCTGTTGTCGCAACATGGCATCAATCAACCAGAGTGGAGTGCGCTGACTTCCATGGACGACATCAATGAATTTGTCGATAGGGTAGGGTTTCCAGTATTGGTTCGTCCGTCTTATGTCCTCTCAGGCGCTGCCATGAACGTGTGCTCTAATAAGGAAGAGTTGGAAAGATTCTTGAAGTTGGCTGCCAACGTGAGTGAGGATCATCCCGTTGTGGTGTCCAAGTTCATTGAAAATGCCAAAGAAATAGAGATGGATGCTGTCGCCATGAAGGGCGAGATTATGGCCTACGCCATCTCAGAACACATCGAGTTTGCTGGCGTTCATTCAGGTGATGCAACCATTCAGTTCCCTCCACAGAAGCTGTATGTCGAAACCGTTCGTCGCATCAAACGAGTGAGTCGCCAGATTGTCAGTGCACTGCACATCAATGGCCCATTCAACATTCAATTTATGGCTCGTGACAACGACATTCTGGTCATCGAGTGTAACTTGCGCGCCTCACGTTCATTCCCGTTCGTCAGCAAGGTGCTGAAGCTCAATCTCATTGATTTGGCTACGAAGATTATGCTCGGAGTGCCGGTTGAAAAACCCAGGAAAAACCTGTTCGACTTGGATTACGTGGGCATCAAAGCCTCGCAATTCTCGTTCAACCGCTTACAGAAGGCCGATCCGGTCTTGGGTGTAGACATGTCGTCTACCGGTGAAGTGGGTTGTTTGGGCGATGATACCAATCAGGCATTGTTGAAGAGTATGCTCAGTGTAGGACACCGAATCCCCAAGCATACTGTATTGCTTTCAACGGGTGGCGCTAAGCAGAAGGCTGAAATGCTGGATGCAGCGAAGATGTTGAAGCAGCATGGATACGAACTTTATGCAACGGCTGGAACCAGTCAATATCTCCATGAAAACGGTGTTGACAATACTATGGTATATTGGCCAAGCGATGAAGGTAAAGAACCGCAGGCTCTCACACTGTTGCATGAACATAAAATAGATATGGTGGTGAACATTCCGAAAGACCTTACACCGCGTGAGTTGACCAATGGTTACATGATTCGTCGCGCAGCCATCGACCTCAATGTGCCACTGATTACAAACAGTAGGTTGGCCAGTGCGTTCATATCCGCCTTCTGTACTCTAAAGATGGACGATATTGACATTAAGGCATGGGATGAGTTCAAGTAAGTTTCTAAGTTTTTAAGTTTTTGAGTTGGTGAGTTTTTGAGTTGGTGAGTATGCTTCTTCGCACAACCCATACAAGAACTCAAGAACTCAGAAACTCACCAACTTAAAAACTTAAACAAACAAAAAACCATCACTCACGAGGAGTGATGGTTGTTCTCTCAATTTTGTTCGTATTGATTACTGAGCCTGAGCTACAGAGTCAACTGCACCAGTAACAGAGTCAACAGCAGCAGCAGCTGTAGAGTCAGCAGCTTCCATTGTAGAATCTACTACAGAGTCAGCAGTTGCTTCCAAAGAGTCAACGGCAGCTTCTGTCTGAGATGTTTTGTTACCACAAGATGCGAATGAGATAGCTGCTACAGCTACGAACATTAAAACTAATTTCTTCATTTCTTTGCTTTTTAAATCTGTAAAACAATCATTTGTTTATTAAAACATTGCAAAGGTAAGGCTTTTTTCCTTACACAATACTTTTTTTTAGTCTTTTTTTTGCTTTTGTTTGTAACTTTTCTGTAACAACCTGATAATCAAATGTTTGTAATTATTAAAAATATGTTAAATATTTACGGCTTCTCATCGAGTTTACAAAAATAAGGCATGAAATCGACAATTTGAATGCTCATGTACAGCCATCTGAACTTTTTTCTTTAATTTTGCATACCATATTAAATAAGGTAAGATGATTGATACAAGTGCTTTTCAAGGTAAAACCGCTTCCTATTATACACTGGGTTGTAAACTAAATTTTTCAGAAACTTCTACGTTCGGAGAGATGCTCCAAGCGTTGGGCGTGCGTACCGTTGACAGAGGTGAGCGTGCCGACATCTGCCTCATTAACACCTGTTCGGTCACCGAAGTTGCCGACCATAAATGCAGGCAAGCCATTCGTAGGATGGTGCGAGAGAACCCCGGCGCGTTTATCATTGTCACCGGATGTTATGCCCAACTCGAATCAGAAGCAGTGAGTAAGATACCGGGTGTGGACCTGGTTTTGGGCTCTAATGAAAAAGCCCACTTGGTGCAATATCTCAATGATGCGTGGTTGCGCAGGAATGCATTTCGTGAGCAGGGTGATGATGTGCCTGATGGTCTGCATGCATTCCAATCGGTCAAGACGAAAGACATCAAGACTTTCCAACCCTCTTGTTCGAAAGGTAACCGCACACGGTATTTCCTTAAAGTGCAAGATGGGTGCAACTATTTTTGCACCTATTGCACCATACCCTTCGCACGCGGCTTCTCCCGCAATCCTTCCATTGCGTCTTTAGTTCAGCAGGTCGAGCAGGCTGCGGCAGAAGGTGGGAAGGAAATCGTGTTAACGGGCGTCAATATTGGCGAATTTGGTGAAAGAACCGATGAGACTTTTTTAGACCTTGTCAAGGCACTTGATCAGGTGGAGGGCATCCACCGATTTCGAATTTCCAGCTTGGAGCCCGATTTAATGGCCGATGAGTTGATTGATTATTGTGCGCAGTCCAGAGCTTTCATGCCTCATTTCCATATCCCCTTGCAAAGTGGGTCTGACGAAGTGCTTAAATTGATGCATCGTCATTACGACACCTCGCTGTTTGCTGACAAGATACACCATATTAAAAAGGTGATGCCGCATGCCTTTATCGGTGTGGATGTCATGGTGGGCTGCCGGGGAGAAAAGCCCGAATACTTTGAAGAAAGCTTTGAGTTCATCCGTTCTCTGGACATCACTCAGCTACACGTCTTCCCTTATTCCGAGCGTCCCGGCACCCGTGCGCTGTCCATTCCGTATGTCGTTTCAGAGCATGATAAGAAGTTGCGTTCGAAGCGTCTCTTGCAGTTATCTGATGAAAAGACGCATGCTTTTTATGTTAAGCATGTGGGTCAGGAGGCTGAGGTGCTGTTTGAGAAGGCTAATCGAGGCCGGGCCATGCACGGTTTCACTCGTAACTACATTCGTGTGGAACTGCCCGCAGCATTGGCCAAAGAAGAATTTGATAACCAATTGATAACGGTCAAATTGGGTGATTTCAATCATGACCGATCAGCATTAAAAGCAATGATATGAAAGTAGCTATTGTCATTTTGAACTGGAATGGAGCCAAGATGTTGTCAACCTACCTCCCTTCCGTCATCAATTATTCTCGCGACGAAGCCGAAATCTTTGTGGCAGACAATGCGTCGACCGATGATTCCATGTCATGGTTATCACAACATTACCCCATGGTAAAGCAAATTGCCCTGGATCGTAATTGGGGTTTTGCCGAAGGCTACAACAAGGCTTTGGGCCATATCGATGCCGAGTACTACATATTGCTCAATTCCGACATTGAAGTAACCCATCACTGGTTAACACCACTCATAGAGTTTATGGACGCTCATCCGCAGGTGGCAGCGTGTCAACCCAAGCTGTTGTCGGTTTTCGATCATGACCAGTTTGAGTATGCGGGCGCGAGCGGAGGATTTATTGACAGATATGGCTATCCATTCTGCCGTGGCCGCATCTTTCAGACGGTAGAAAATGATGATGGCCAGTATGATGATCCCTGCAAAATAGCATGGGCTACGGGTGCGTGTCTGATGATTCGTTCTCACGATTATTGGGAGGCCGGAGGGTTAGATGGTCGTTTCTTCGCCCATAGTGAGGAGATAGATCTGTGCTGGCGCTTGCGCTCACGCGGCCGTGATATCTATTGTGTTCCCGACAGTCAGGTGTACCATGTGGGTGGAGGAACGCTGCCCAAGAACAATCCGATGAAAACGTTCCTGAATTTCAGGAACAACTTGACCATGCTTTATAAAAACCTTAATGACAAAGATTTGAAGCATGTTATGCGCGTTCGGTGGTGGCTCGACTATCTTGCAGCCTTGCAAATGCTGTTGCTGGAGCACCATTGGGGCGACTGCCGTGCCGTGTTCAAGGCCAGAAAAGCCTTCAAACACTGGCGCAATGAATTTGAATTTGACCGCCAAAAAATTCAAAACAGCAGGTTGGTGCAAGACGAAAAAATACTCAACTCTTATTCTATTCTTTGGAAGTATTATGCAAAGGGAAAGAAAAAATACAGTGAAATCTAAGCGGGATTAAAGTATTTTTGGCTTAAATTTATCTTTTTTAGTTTAAAATTTGCTACATATAATATTTTTGCTTAATTTTGCTCATAATAAGGATAATGTGTATTCGTTTTGAAGCAATTTTATAGTCTATTATTTTTAGCCCTCCTGTTGTGTAGTGCTTGTCAGCTGAAACTCAAGCCCTACAATCAAGAAGATCAGAAGATGCTGGTAGAAGTACAGCGCTATGATCGTCTGGAGAGCCGTTATCTCACAACGGGAGATTTCTCGGCGCTTCAACAAATGAATACCACCTATCCCATGGAAACTCGCACGTTGATAGAAGACGTGTTGGATTTAGGCGAAGTGAACGAACCGTACATCAATTCAAAATTCCTTAATTTCTACCAAGACTCCCTGTTGCAGGTCCTCATTTCTGACGCAGAAGCTGAATATGCTGACATGGATGACATCAACAAAGAGCTGAGCCGAGTATTCATGAAGTTGCAAAAGTTGCTACCGGGGCTTGAAATTCCCACCGTCTATGCGCAAATTGGCGCGCTCAATCAGAGTGTAGTGGTGGGCGACAAGCTGATAGGTATTTCGTTGGATAAGTATTTGGGAGAAAACTATTCGGTATATAAGAAATATTATTCCGAGCAGCAACGACAGTCCATGACACGCGAATACATCGTGCCCGACTGTATTGTTTTCTATCTGTTGAGCGTCTATCCCATGGAGGATCACGGCGTGAACACGCAGGTGGAAAAAGATTTGCACATGGCCAAGATTATGTGGACGGCCAACAAAGTGCTGGGTAAGCGATTTTTCAAGAGCGACTACGTGAATGTTGTTGACAGATTCATGCGAAAACATAAGAGCATCTCGGTAGCTGCACTGCTAAAACTGGATGACTATTCCAAATTTGAGGTATAGGGCGATGTCTTGAATTTAAACTTATACCTAATTTTTCCTGATTAATTCGTACATATTATCATACTTTTATGCCGTTTCAATAGCATTGAGTTTGGTGGTCAAAGTCATTGCTATCGAGGGGTAAACTCATTGAGTTTGGCGGTCAAAGTCATTGCTATTGAATACCAATGTGTGCATTCCTGATTTTTCATCACATAGTACATCAATAATCCAATCGTGCCTTTTTGTTAGTTCCTCCTGTAGATTGCATCAGGATGGAGCGTGTTGTTTAGATTTTTCTTACTAACTTTGTAGAGAATTAAACTAAAAACCAACTCATGATACAAAAACCAACAACGGCATTTGCCGATAGTAAACCGCATTATGAAATTCTCGATGGACTTAGAGGAGTAGCTGCCTTATTGGTGGTTTGGTACCACATTCACGAAGGTTTTGCCTTTGCCGGTTCGGTCAATGGCGTGGGTAACGGGTTGATTACTTCATTTAATCATGGTTATTTGGCTGTAGATTTTTTCTTCATCCTTTCGGGGTTTGTCATTGGGTATGCCTATGATGACCGGTGGGGGAAAGGTTTTGGCCAGCGAGAATTCTATCGCCGCCGATTAATTCGGCTACATCCCATGGTGGTGATGGGCGCCTTCATCGGTATGGTTTGTTTTTTCATCCAGGGCGGTACGATGTGGGATGGCAAGGAAGTGCCACTTTCTGCTGTGGTTTTGGCTTTGTTCTGTGCCATGTTCATGATTCCTGCTTTGCCCGGAAGCAGCTACGAAGTGCGGGGCAACGGAGAGATGTTCCCGCTCAACGGTCCGGCCTGGTCCCTGTTTTTTGAGTACATCGGAAACATTCTTTATGCATTGTTCATCCACCGTCTGGCTACGCGTACGCTTACCTGGATAACTGTTGTGCTGGGTGTGCTGTTGGTGGCATTCACCACGTTCGACGTGTCGGGCTACGATATGCTTGGGGTGGGGTGGACGCTCGATGGCGTAAACTTCTTCGGAGGTTTGCTTCGCATGCTGTTCCCTTATACTTTAGGTATGTTGTTGGCTCGCCGATTCAAACCCATGAAGATTCGTGGAGCTTTCTGGTGGTGCGCTCTGTGCCTGTTACTGGTTTTTGCCGTACCTTATTTGAAGGTAGATGGCCCCATCAGTCTCAATGGTGTGTTCGAGGCTGTTTGTGTGGTATGCGTATTCCCATTGCTGGTATGTGTAGGCGCTTCGGATAATCTGTCGGGCAAGCGTAGCACCTGGTTGTGTCGTTTTCTGGGTCGCTTGTCCTATCCGTTGTACATGATTCATTACCCTATCTTCTATGTTTTCTATGCTTGGCTCATCAAAAATCATCGTTATTCGTTGGGGGCATCGTGGGGTATGGTAGTCGTGGTGATGATTGTTACACTGGGGACGGCAGTTTGTGTCATGAAATTCTATGACGAACCCGTCAGGCATTGGCTGGCCAAAAAATGGCCTGCGCGCCGTTCTTCCTAGTTTGGCATTCCGAAAAAAAAGATTTTTTTATTTTGCGCATTCTTACATTTAGCTTACCTTTGCATAAGACAGGCATCGCCTCGGCAACTACAAGCCAGCTTGGTTGCGCTCGGCTCGCGCTGTCTTTGTATGTCATAAATAATACATGAAATGAACTTAAAAGTACGCTTGGCGGCAATGAATTTTCTTGAATTTGCCGTTTGGGGTTCCTATCTTACTTGCATGGGAATCTATTTAACTAACATCGGAATGGCTTCCAACATCGGTGCATTCTTTGCCATGCAGGGGGTTGTATCCATCTTCATGCCTGCATTGATGGGCATCGTGGCTGACCGTTTGGTGCCTGCTCAACGCCTTTTAGGCTATTGTCATCTGTTGGCTGGCTCGTTTATGTTTGCAGCGGCCTACTATGGGATGAGCCAAGGAAGCAATGCTGAGTTTGGTATACTCTTCACTCTTTATTCATTCAGTGTGGCTTTTTACATGCCTACCTTGGCATTGACCAATTCGGTAGCCTACAATGCCTTGACGCAAGCGGGGATGGATACTATCAAAGACTTCCCACCCATTCGTACATTCGGAACCATTGGCTTTATCTGTTCCATGTGGTTTGTTGATATCTTTGGCTTTAAGAGTGATCAGAATCAGTTTGTGGTCAGTGGTGTATTGAGCATTCTCTTGTTTCTCTACACCTTTACGTTGCCTCATTGTCCTACGTCCAAGGGGCAGCATGCAACTGGTTTGGTTGAAGCCTTTGGACTGAAGGCCTTCTCCTTGTTCAAACAAAAGCGCATGGCCATCTTCTTTATCTTCTCCATGCTGTTGGGTGTGAGTTTGCAGATAACCAATGGTTTTGCAACACCTTTTATTGAAAGTTTCAAGGCTTTGCCTGAATATGCGAGTTCGTTTGGGGTGAAATATCCAGTGATACTTTATTCTTTGTCACAGGTCAGTGAGACCCTTTGCATCTTGATGATACCCTTCTTCATGAAGCGTTACGGCATCAAGAACGTGATGTTGATTGCCATGTTCGCATGGGTGTTGCGGTTTGGTTTGCTTGGATTGGGTAATCCGGGAGACCGCGTGTGGATGTTTGTGCTGTCCATGATAATCTATGGCGTTGCCTTTGACTTCTTCAACATCAGCGGCTCGTTGTATGTGGACAAGGCCACCGAACCAGCTCTTCGCTCCAGTGCGCAAGGTTTGTTCATGCTCATGACCAACGGTATCGGCGCAACAATCGGTTCATTGGCAGCGCAGGCTGTGGTTACCTCGAATACCATCAATGGCGTTACCAATTGGTCGGCCTGCTGGTATGCATTCGCTGGATATGCTTTGTTGGTGGGAGTGAGCTTTGCTCTGTTGTTTAAACCCAAGAAAAATATGGTGAAGGCATGAACAAGGTACGGCTGGTTTTCAAGAGCGTAACAGAGATTGTGGGTTCTGACGATGTGGGACTGCTCATCCTGGTGGATGAACAACAACAGCGTCAGCTTACCATCCCATGTGACCGCAACATGCTGTACCAGTTTAGTCTTCGTGTGCAAAAGGTTCCAATCACGAACATGATGCTGCCAGAAGTGTTGTGGCAGGTCATCCGTTCGCAAACTACGTTGCACTTTGAGATTCTCATCAACGACTTAATTGAGGGACAGTACAGGGCTGTGTTGTACAATGTAGAAACGCTTGAACCAATCTTGATACGCATCAGTGATGCCATGTTGTTGGCCTATGTCAGTGACATTCCAATATACATTGATGAGAAGTTGATGAAGAAGCAGAGCGTGAAGTATGTTCACAATGCGCAGGGCATGTCTATTCCGGTAAACACCTTGACGGATGAAATGTTGAAAAAGGCATTGAACAAGGCCGTTGAGGATGAGCATTATGAATTGGCATCCCTGTTAAGAGATGAGATGAAACGACGCAATTTGCTTGATGCTTGATTTTTGAATATGAAAGAAGCCAGATATTTTTACGTTCCTAATGCTGCCCAGGCTACTGAATTGCCGCTGGAAGAGGCGCGGCATGCTGTCAGCGTTCTGCGACTGAAAGCTGGTGATGAAATATTCTTAATGGACGGAAAAGGTTCTTTTTACCAGTCAAACGTCACACTTGCGGCAACCAAACATTGCATGTATGACATCGTGAAAACGCTGCCGCAGCAGAAAACATGGAAGGGACATGTGCATTTGGCCATCGCACCAACCAAGATGATGGATAGGATGGAATGGATGATTGAGAAGATGACTGAGGTTGGATTTGATGAAATCACGTTCCTGAACTGCCGCTATTCAGAGCGCAAACAACTACGAATTGACCGTTTGGAAAAGATTGTTATCGCTGCAATGAAGCAGAGTAGAAAAGCTTGGAAGCCCGTAGTTCATCCCATCATGTCCTTTCAAGACTTTGTCAATCAGCAGCGAGAGGGTGGCCTGTACATTGCTCATTGTTACACGGAGATAGCCAGAAAGGATTTTCTTAACGAGATACAGCAAGCTAATGACCAACAAGATATTACCATACTAGTAGGGCCTGAAGGTGATTTCTCAATCGACGAAGTGCATCAAGCCCTTGAAAAAGGGTTTTCGTCTGTGTCATTAGGGCAAAACAGATTGAGGACAGAAACCGCAGGATTGGTGTCAATCGTGATGTCACAAGTGGTAAAACGCGTCTTATAGTCCATGAAAGAATAGGCTGAAAACATATAACAGACCCAGGAAAGGTGCCTCTTTGACAGTCTGATGTTTCATTAATAGAAAGGTAAGATTCAACATGAAAGTATTCAAATTATATTGCATTTCCGCATGCTTGCTCATCATTGCTTTTTTGTCATCTTGTTCAGATGCCGAATATCGCCAAGCTATTCCAAAGTCAAGTACTGCATTAGTGTCGTTTGATGTCAGTAAGATAAGTGGGGTAAACAGCGCCACATTACTGAAAGTGCTGCTCCGGATGAAGAATTTGGATGAGAGTGGCATCGATTTGACGCACAAGATTTATCTTTTTGAATCGCCTGACGGGAACTTAGGTATCTGTGCGAAAGTGCAGGACAATGGGAAGTTGGAACAGATGTTCGTGAAGATGAACAGCAAGCCCGTGAAGTATCGTGAGGCCTATTTTGCGCAAGTTAATGACTCTTGGATTGCCGGTTACAATGATCAGTCGCTCTTAATCATGGGACCTTTGCCTGTTGCTGCACAGGAAGTCATGAAAGGAACGATGGCTAAATATCTGCAACAAGACGAGGAAAATAGCGTGATAGCTTCTCCTATCTTTGAAAAATTGGAAGGCATTAACAGTCCCATGGCGTTGGTTGCACAAGCGAAAGCTTTTCCTGAACAGCTTGTTGCACCGATGACGTTAGGCACTCCGAAGGGTGTAGATGGGTCACAAGTGCTGATAGCAGCTGAAATGAGTATCGAAAAACGATGCCTGACCATCGAAGGCAGACCATTTTCTTTTAACCAACGCATCAATCAAGAGATTGAAGAGTCGTTCAAAGTATATCGTCCCATCACCGATGCTTACCTGCAATCCATGTCAAACGAGGCCTTGTTGGGCATGTTCGTGAACGTAGATGGGCAGAAGTTTTTGCCCATTTTGCAGCATAACAAGGGACTTCAGGTGTTGCTGACGGGTATCAATCAAGCGATAGACATGGACAACATCATCCGGAGTGTTGATGGTGACATGTGCATCATTGTTCCAAACTATTCTGACGGAGCCATTCAATTGTCGATGGTCGCACGTCTTGCGCATACAAAATGGCTGGCTGATGTTCCCTATTGGAAGCAGTCAGTGCCTCAAGGTGCTAAATTGACGGATGTCGGTAAGAACATCTATTCCTATTCAGATGGCAAGACCAACTTTTGTTTTGGGGTGAGTGAGGACAAACAGTTCTTTAGCGGCAGCAGCAAGCAGGAAGCGTTAGCTTCAATCGGCCAGGCGAAAACACCACTGCCAGTGCAGCTACAAAATCAAATCAAAGGGCAGAAAATGGTCATGGTGATTCATTTCAACGACGTGCGCAACGAAACGATGAAAGTGTTTGTTGATTTACTGAAACCCGTGTTTGGACCTGTCAACACCATGGTATATAAATTGAAATAAAAGGTGGATAGTATCACATTGAACAAGGTTCTGCCGCATGTTTTTTCACATGTGCAAGGATTAGTGTCGGATGTTTGGAATGAAGAAATTACCTTCAACAAGGGACATTATTATCTGTTGGAAGCCAATTCTGGCAAAGGAAAGAGTACGTTTTGTAGTTATTTGATAGGGTATCGGCGTGATTTCGATGGAAACATCTTGTTTGACGCGCAGAATATCAACGCACTCACGATCAAAGACTGGGCAGAAATACGCACCCGGCATGTCAGTTATCTCTTTCAAGAGTTGCGCTTATTCTCCGAATTAACCGCTCTTGAGAACGTTCTCATTAAGAACAACATGACGCATTTCAAGACCAAAGCGCAAATTCTTGATTGGTTTGAAGAGTTGGGCGTGGCTGACAAGTTGAATGTCAGGATAGGACAGATGTCTTTTGGACAACAACAACGCGTGGCACTAATACGCTCGCTCGTCCAACCTTTCGATTTTTTGTTGGCTGACGAACCCATCAGTCACCTCGATGATGACAACTCCAACGCCATGGCACAAGTTCTCTTGCGTGAGGCTACCCACCAAGAAGCTGGCGTCATTGTTACGAGTATCGGCAAACACCTGGCTTTAAAATATGATAAGGTTGTAAGATTATGACGCTTGTTTGGAAACTTCTTCGGCAACATGTGAGCATTCCTCAGTTTGTAGGTTTTTTCTTTGCAAACCTGTTTGGAATGATTGTTATTCTTTTGGGATATCAGTTTTATCGTGATGTCATGCCTGTGTTTAACAGCGATGACAGCTTCATGAAGGCCGATTACCTCACTATCAGTAAGATAACAGGAACGACATCCACCATCAGTGGGGAAGATAATACGTTCAATAGGGCAGAGATTGAAGAGTTGAAGCAGCAGCCTTTCGTCAAAAAGTTGGGCGCATTCACCTCGGCCGAGTATAAGGTGAACGTAACGCTGTACGTCAAGGAAACTAAATTGCTCGATTCCGAATTCTTTTTTGAGAGCATTCCCGATTCGTTTGTCGATGTTCCGCTTGCCCAATGGCATTATGACGAAGGCAGCAAGACGGTACCCATCATCCTACCCAGGTCATACATCACCATGTATAATTTCGGCTATGCGCGCAATCACTCATTACCGAGCATCTCTGAAGGCGTGGTGGGAATGCTGAATGTACGGATGGCCATTCATGGCAATGGTAAGGATGAAGTGTTTGAAGGAAAAGTTATTGGATTCTCAAGTAAATTGAACTCCATCCTCGTTCCCATGTCATTCATGTCGTGGAGCAACCATCACTTTGCGCCAAACGCTACGAGTGCCCCCAACAGACTGATTGCTGATGTGTCGAGCACGCGCGATGATGCCATTGCAAAATACTTGGATAGCCATGCGTATGAGGTAGAAGACAGCAATCTTGCCAACGAGAAGGCCATCTCGTTCTTATCGTTAGTCGTGTCTATCGTGATGGTTGTGGGCCTGTTCATATCCCTCTTGAGCTTTTACATCCTGCTCTTAAGCATTTATCTTCTCGTACAAAAGAATGCGGACAAACTTGAAAATCTCTTGCTGATAGGTTATCGTCCGCTTCAGGTGTCGAAGCCATACATCTTCCTGACACTCATGCTGAACGTCGCAGTTTTGCTGATGGCCGTTCTGGCCGTGTATTGTATACGGGATTATTACATTGAAATACTGTACGCCATGCTTCCAAGCATTGACAAAACCAGTATGCTTCCTACTTGTTTATTGGGATTTATCATCCTGACAATCGTGTCTATCATCAACAGTGTAATTATCTATCGCAGAATCTCTGCTTTATACAAAAAATAAAAAAAGGCAATGGTCTTCACAGATAATCGCCTTCAAATCTTCAATAGGTATTAGTCCTTTAAGGTAAAAAGATTGTTTTCAGGATAACACTTGCAAAGTTAATGTTTTTTTTGAATCCTCCAAACCTTTTTAGTTATTTTTTTTATAAAATTAAAAATGTATCCTTAAAGGTGCAGATGTTTGCTGTTTTTCAAATCTGAATGTGACGTTGCTCAACCTCTGTGTTACATGCATTCTCCATCAAAAGCAATTCCTTTGGCCTTCAATAGCAATGGGTTTGGGTACCAATAGCATTGAGTTTGGCCACCAATAGCAATGCCTTTCCACTGCAATATGCATGCTCTTGCGGGGCAATCTACATATTGTCTTGGAAACGACACAGGCTCGGTGTGTACCGATTGCGTGAATGTTCGGGAGTTATCTATTCTTTAATCTTGATGAAGGCATTTGTCAGGATGGCTGTGAGTCCACCTGTTGTAAT
>JAQYPT010000016.1 GCA_028726625.1 Prevotellaceae bacterium
CGAAGAATACCCTGACGCATGTCTACTGGAGTGCAACAAACCCGAAAAACATTTGTTTCGTTGAGTACAAACATAAAGTTTTTCGGGCAAAGGTAGTAAAGCTGGAAGCCCACACAAAGGCGGCTAAAGTTGGATGCTTACACAAGACTTTGAGGTGATTTATGCCACGTTGGGCAAGAAACAAGGCAAGCCTACCATAGAGAAAGGTAATCAAAACAAGCCAAGCAAATAATCACTTGCCCATTAACAACCATCTCAAAATTCTCACAAAAACATCTGTACACAAGTTGGCACATCCTCATGTGCTACTTGTGTACAGTTTTTTATGGCGATACGTTTTATGCATACCCCATCGAATATTGCCTCAAACTTCAGAGGTAAGCCTTGCGAACTAAAGATTTGTCAGCCTTGTGACCTACACACCAGATAGTATTTCCCTTAACAAGAAGGTGGCATTTTGGTTGCGGGCAACGCCAGGAGTGATTTTGTAAGAGTAGGTTACATCTTGCCCTAACGCAATCTCGAAGCAATAGTTGTGAAACCGCTCTCCCTCCATTTTCGATAATTCCAAATCGTGTGTGGCAATGACACCCGTTACAGGCAATGCTGACACCGCTTGTAAAAACAGGCGCGAACCATTGAGCTTGTCCGCCGAGTTAGTTCCTTTCAATATCTCATCCAGGATAATCAGCGTTTGCGCATTGTGCCGACACGCTGTAAGAAGTTGTTTCAGACGCAACAGTTCGGCATTGAAATAAGAGATGCCATGCGCCAAGTCGTCGGTGGTACGCATGCTGCTGAACAGGCTGTATGCCGACACACGCAGCGATGTAGCAAACACAGGCATGCCGTTCATGGCCAAAATGTAATTGATGCCCAACGCTCTAAGGAACGTACTCTTACCTGCCATATTGGCTCCCGTAATGATATAATAGTGACGATGCTGCAATGTAAAATCGTTGCGCACCGCCTTTGCACCCAAGAAAGGGTGGTACAGCCCCACTGCCTCGTACACCATTTCCTCGCTCGCTATCACTTCTGCCCTACCCGCTTGCGGCTCGTTGTACCGAAAAGTGGCCATGCTCACCAGTCCATCCATCTCGCTAATGGCATCTATCCACACAGGTACTTGACCTATATATTGCCGTTGCCACCGCAGGAAACGACGCACCAAGAAGTAATCGCTCAAGAACAACGCATCCATCAGGAAGAGTCCAAGGATGTTGCCACGCCTGTCCAAGCCGTTAAGAATGTTATTCAACTGGTCGAACGACAGTCTTGCTCCTTGCAACACATTGACAATGGCAGCGTTTTGTGGTGTGGTAAAGGTCATTGTCTCACTCACCTGCCGTATCAACTCTACATAAACCTGCAACTGTTCATGCAGTTGGTCAACTGCCCTACTAATGACTTTGCAGGCACCCGAACAAACAAAAAACACCCCGAAGAAATGCAAGATGCCCCACCACAAGGGCAGTTGGGCACTCACCAAGCCTACCACGGATGTCCCGACAGCTGCAAACAGGCCGACAATGAGCAGCCACGCCAGCACGAAAGTCCATCGCTTTGCGGCAAAGGTGGGTATTTGCAACGATTTTATCTCTTGCAACGCCTGGCGAATCAAGGCAGAGTCAATTCTCCCGTCAGCGCCTAATGCCATGAATGTGGCTCGCCATGGTTCCATGGCTGCCAACTCATCAACAGCATCGGCACGTGCAGACCGATTGTCAACCGATGACAGTTGCGCCGCAAGCCAGTCGCTACCGCCCGTGGTCACCGTGCGGTTGATGCGCTGAAACAACGAGTCTTTCCCAAACACATCCAAATCGAACGTAAACGGATGGTGCGCATCGGCATACCGTTCTCCATCATCGAAGCACGAAAAGTCGCCCTTCAGATAAGAAAGTTCGTGCAGATAAACCTTTTGGAGATTGGAGAAACGATGCACCTGCGCATCGTTTTTCACATCCATCAGGCGCACCAAAGCATACAATAGTAAGGAAACCGCCGACAAGACAAGGGGCAACACGCCCCACGACACAAGGGTATAAAGGACTAAAAAAGCCAGGAACAAAAGAAAAAAGACGATTTGTCCTGCCACGAACAAACGGCTTTTTTGCTTGAGTTGAGCAATCTCGTCAGCCAATTGTCGTTCTTTTTCAGTATAAAATATGGATAGGTTCATCTTCTGTCAATCGTTAGCGTTCGGGTAATCTGCAGGCCTTACATGGGCAAGCAGCGTGAACAAAGGTACGAAAAACTTGTTGATTGATAGGACAATATGGGTGGTTAAAATTGAAAAAGGCTATCCTGTTACCCAGAATAGCCTTTTCAATAGGGGGATAAAGAACGCCCCTAACGTTGCGTTCAGCTTATTTCACCAATACTTTTTGCACATCATTGCCCTTCTTGAGGAGATAAACACCGGCAGAAAGACCATCGATCGTGGTGCCTACATACTGTCCTTTGAGGTTGTAAACGGCCACTCTTTCAGACTTAGAAGCTACAACTTGGTTGATTCCTGTTACGTTTTTCTTATCGTAAACACTAACCGTTGTTTGATTTTTTGCATTCGTAATAACCGCAACCACATCCTTATTCTTGGCCAAGGACACGATAGAATCGGAAGCAGCAGACTTCACAATTCCATCGGCCGTAATCCAATAATTGAGCTGAGCCGTTAAAGAATGGTCGTCAGTCTTTTCTGCATAACCTGCCAACAGAACTTCTCCATTGTTGACGAGCATGTCAAAAAGGCCTTGCGCATGATGGTTTACATCACCTTCGTCATACGCATCACCTGCGACCCAGTTAAAGGCGAGGTCGGCAGGATTGAGGGATGCCACGAACAAGGTACGGGCGCCAACAGCTTGCAGGTCATTGTTGAAAGGATTGTTGCCAGCCGAAACGCCACTGACAAACAGTTTGTCGCCCTCCAGTGCCATGGGACCAACCCGATAGTTGTCACCTTCAGCATCGGTCTTCGTCATGAACGCTTTTGTCACCAAGTTGCTTTCGCTGATTGATGCCAATACGTAAACGCGCGGCATGGTGCCTTCTCCGATTTGTGTTGCAAACTCCTTTTTACCTTTTGCCGTGTTGAGCTCTAACGTACCATAACCCACGAAAGCTGCGTATACGGTTCCATTGGCTACCGTGAAGCTCACGTCCATGGCATTGAAAGTGCCGTCATTGGTCAACACCTCTTTAGAACCAAAGTCGGCAACCGACGTGGCACCCATCAAGTCATCAGCGTTCATCGACATGATGCCTACGCTATGGTTGTCTACATGCATAAAGCCGAAAGCAAAATTGTAACGACCTTTCCAATTAACATTGTCTATCGTCACGTCACCATCATGGCGCAAACCCACATACACCTTACCATTGGAGACGCCAAATGCTGTTGGTTGCACCTCGGCCAGGTTGTCGAAATAGGTGTCTGGAGAGACAATGCCATAGTTGGTAGCCGCCACGATGGTACGTACTATCTTGAGGTTTCCGTCTTTGTCGTATTTGGCAACGAAAGCAGCACGGCGAGTTGGTGTGAACGCCCCATCAATCTTCATGCCCTTAGCGGTTGTTGTCACACCATCAACAGATTCGAATTGAACTTCTTCTGCCAACGTTCCAAGCAGGTACACATTACCGTCCGCATCGGTTGTAATCGCGTGAATCAGCGAGTTACCAACCAATCCAACGGCCCAAAGCTCCTTACCGTCGGCACTATATTTTGCCAAATAAGCCGGTGTGAGGCCATCCGGATCAAGATATGAGCTTCCGAACGTAAGATCATTGTTATAAGTACCCGTAGTGAAAACACTACCATCAGCAGCAACAGCGGTTCTGGTGCCACCTAATTTCATTGCTTCCGTGACAGGTGTCAGTGATTTTGACCACTTTGCAGCCTGGTTGAACACCTGTGCCTGTACTGTTATGTTTGCCACAACAGCGACGATCACTAGTAAAATCTTTTTCATACGCTAAAAATTTAAATCATGAATAATATTTTAAAATAGCGCAACTCCCGCTCAAAGACAGTACATGTACCTCGACAAGGTGTTACCTATTTCATCAAAAAAAGTTCTGAAGAATCATCATTTTGTCCACGCCTCCAAATTTGGATTGGCTGCCACAGCCTCGGCAGGGAATCGGAGTGTGTAACGAGCGTCGTTATTTTTCAACTCAAAGGTCTGGTCCTTATAGGTCTTGGTCAGCGCTGGTTGCGTGGTTCTTCGCAAGTCGTCCCATCGGAAGCCCTCAAAACAAAGTTCACGAAAACGCTCTTGATAAATCTCAGTGAGCAAATCCTGTTGGTTCATTTCCTGAACTTCGGCGGTGTAAGTAGCAATGACCGAGGGCTTGTACCGCATGTTCATCAGCTGAGTAAGATACGCCTTGGCATCGGACAACTGGTTTAATTGTGCCGCTGCTTCTGCCGCTATCAAGTATGCTTCGGCCGACCGGAATGAGCAACGATATTCATTGCTACCCCCTTTGAGCAGCAAATACGTCCTCGACCCCTTACGCTCCAGGTACTTGGTCTTACGTTGATCGCCTTTTTTAAAGACCCCAATGAACTGTTGGGATGGCGTTCCCGCTTTTTTATAGCTATTGGTCATCACCTGCTCGAGTGCCACAATCGATTCAACCGACTTGTAATGATCGGGCAACAAGCCGTTAGACGCATTCAAATCCTGTAGTTCACCATGCTGCTTGATGACCTCTTGAGCCGCAGTGAGTGCCCCTTGCCAGTCGCCTTTGTACAAACAAACGCGCGCTTTCAATGCTTGTGCCGAAATAACATTGAAGCGATAGGTTTGACCTTCGTCCCACTTCTCCACGTTAAGATACTTTTGTGCCTCAGCAATATCAGCCAAAACCTGGTCGTAAACCGCCTTCAAACTGCTGCAACGAGGGATGGCATTGACATCAGCCTCCAGCAAAACGGGAACGCCACGCGTTGTTTCTGGATTGACCTTGGTATAAGGTTGTGCGAACATGTTAGCCAACAGGAAATGACAATACGCCCGAAGCATATACGATTCGCCTACTAATTGGCGCACTTCAGCTTGACTGTATCCAGTCATTTCGTTTTGGTGTTCAATAAGATAGTTGGCGATGTAGATAACATGCCAATAGCGACGCCAGTTTGGTGAGGTTGTGGTAGGCGAAGGAGCTTCATCATTCCATCGCCATATATCAAAATAGGTGTCGTAATCATTGGGATCTGTAACAACCGGACTCAATTCCATCTCGTCGCTTCTGAGTGTCATCAGTCCCCTATCTTCGGGAAAGGTTGAGTATTCGTAGGTAAGCATGGCGCGGTATTCCTCGCCGGTCTTGGCAATCACTTTGCCCGTTGGCGTGATGTCAAGAAAGCTGTCACAACTTGTCATCAGTGCGGACAGCCCCACGCATAATATAAATATTTGAAGCTTCTTCATCATCATTCAATTTTAAAAAATCAAGTTCAAACCAAAGATTACACTCTTTGGAATAGGCTGAGCAAATGGATTTCCCATCGTTTCAGGATCCAAGTAGTTGGTGTAGTTGCTTGCCACGACAAACAAGTTGCGCGCTTCCACCGACACAGACGCGTTGGCAATGCCCACGCGGTTCACCCATGTTTTGGGTAATTTGTACCCCAACCGAACGCTTTGCAAGCGCATGTAGCTGTTGTTTCGCACCCAAGTGTCCAGCATGCTATAGGTGTTATACTCCGAATATTGAACGTATTCCGGAACACGATAGCCACTCACCATCAAACGAGGGAACGTAGTGTTCGTGTGATCGGCTGTCCATCGGCTTAAAATATCACGGTTGGTGTTCAAGCCTCTGTCATAGTTTGTGGGCGAATAAGTGGGCTGTACCCGAACTTTCATGCCTAAATTAAAGATGAAGTTCACGCCCAACTGCCAATCTTTGTATTCAAAATGGTTGATGAACCCACCCGACACCTTCGGGTCTGTCGTACCCATGTAGGTGTAAAGGTTGCGCTGCTTCTCTGCCGAAAGCGTGCTTGCTCCCGCCTTGTTCAATTTAAAAAATTCTTCAGCCGTGAGCTTTTCACCGGCTGCACCAACGAACACAGGATAACCTTCGGCATCCAATCCAGCTGTTTTGTAGGCGAAGATGGCACCTACGGGATAGCCTTCGCGCCCTGGGTAGGTGGAGTTTTCAGCCACACTCTCATTCAATATCTTGTTGGTATTGAAGCCTAAGTTCAAATTGGTGGTCCAATGAAAGTCCTTGGTGTAGATGTTTCGCGAACCCAAAGCAATCTCCCATCCTTTGTTTTCCATGCTTGCCCAGTTGATGGTGGTAGCTGCAAAGCCTGTTTCCAAGGGCAACATACGCATGCCAATGAGGTCACTACTGCGTCGATAATAATAGTCTACCGACAACGTCAGCGCATTATTCAACACGGCGATGTCTGTTCCAAGGTTCACATTCTTGGTCTTTTCCCAACGCAAGTCAGGGTTAGGGGCGGTTTCGGCCTTAATCATTTGCTCGCCCTTTCCAGGCAATATCGATGTTTTGTCATACAAACCAATGAGGTACGGCGATGTGTTTTTGTCGATGTTGCCTTGTATTCCATACGATGCACGCAGTGCGAAATTGTTCAGCCATTTGGCATTTTTCAGGAATTTCTCTTGATGCACGCGCCACAACGCACTCACAGAGTACAACGGCAGGTACCGATATTTCTTGGCAACGCCGAACACATCCGATCCGTCGAAGCGCACACTGCCGCCCAACGTATAGCGATAAAGCAGCGTGTACGACCCTGTTGCAAACCATGACACATACGCATTCTCGGCCTGGTTCTCACGATGAAGCGGCAAGCTCTCGGCCGAAACCTCGCTCGGGAAGATGACAGGATGAGTGGTCAGGGTACGCGCGTCGTAACCGTATGCAGCTGAATAAATAGATTCAGAATCGATATGCCGCACTTCCGAGCCAGCCAATAGCTCCACGTCGTGTATCTTATTGAATCTACGCGCATATTCGAGCATGGCTTTCCAAGTCCATTGCAGGCTGTTATAACTGGTGGTTTTATGGGTTCCTCCCTCGGGCAAGTACGACCGTTTGCCATCCTTGAAATCGTAAACCGTATAGAGTTTTTCCTTTCTCATGGCATAACTGTTCTCTCCGGCGTACTTCTCGAGTGAGTAATTGTCATACTGCAAGCCAAATTGCGAGGTGAGTTTCAGGTCTTTGGTGAACTGCAATTCGGCATCAAAGATGGCCATCATCGAACGGTCTGTACGTCGGTTGTGGCTGTTCTCCCGCTCTTCAAAGATGTTGAAATTCAGCGATGACGTTTCTTTTCCCTGCACGTTGGTGTCATAGTTGTATTTTCCGTCGATGAAAGGTCGGAAATATGGGTTGGCCAACCGCGAGTAATACACAGGATTGGTAAATCCGTTCGTGTCGGTAAGATAACTACTTTGCTTACGCTGATTGGCATACACGGATGCGCCCAGCTTCAAGATTTTGTTGATGCGATAGTCGGCTTTCAACGTCATGTTGAAGCGCTTGTTCTGCACACCCTTCACATTTCCCTGCTCATCATAATAGCCTACCGAGGTATAATACTTGGCACGGTCGCTACCACCCGCCACACTGGCGTTGTACTCTTGATTGAACGCACTGCGCAACAAGATGTCATTCCAGTCGGTGTTGATGTTTCTGAGCGCATTTATCTGTGTTTGTGCCGATGGTGATAACGCATTCCAACCACCTTTCTTATATGCTTCTGTCTCGTTGAGCGTCTTCAAAATGTTGGCTACCTCGCCCTTGTTCTCACGGAAAGTATAATCAGAACCCAACAATTCAAGCTCTAAATTTACTTTTTCGTCAGCATTCAACAGGTTCAGACGGTCGATATTCAACTTCGGACTGTAGGTGTATTTTGCTGAAAAGTTAATCACTGGACGCCCTTCTTTACCCTTTTTAGTGGTAATCACAATAACGCCATTGGCGGCTCGGGCACCGTAAATGGCCGTTGCGGCAGCGTCTTTCAATACCGTGATGTTCTCAATATCCGATGGATTGATACCTGCAATGGACGTTTGATACATGTCATCGATGTCGTTGAGGTTCTCCATAGAAGGTATGTCCGTACCCTCCAAAGGAATACCATCCAACACCCACAGCGGTTCCTGCGTGCCATTGATGGACGCGGTACCACGAATTCGTATCTTCACCGGAGCCCCAGGTGCACCCGAACTGCTTACTGTAGACAGTCCGGCTATCTGTCCTGCTAAGGCTTGGTCGATGTTCTTCACCGCTCCAACGGCCTTGTCAGAGATGTCAACGGTAGTGACTGCCGCCGTCAACTTGCGTCTGTCAATGCGCTGGTAACCTGTTACCACTACCTCGTTGATAGAATGCGCGTCGGGCATCAACACGATTTCATAATGGTTGACACCCGCCTTCAACTTAATAGTTTGCGTGGTGTAGCCAATATAACTAACGGATATCTCCTTTGTTGACTTATCAACAGGTAGCTTAAACTTACCTTCATAGTCGGTAATGGTACCGCTACTCACCTTGCCACTACCCTTGCTGATGGTGGCTCCAATGAGCGGTTCGTCCTTTATATCACCGTCCGTCACGGTTCCGGTGATGATTCTTTCTTGTGCAAAGCCTTGCAAGGCGCATAGCATCAGAAAGAGGATTGTATAGATTTTCTTCATCTTGATTGTGTTATTATACTTATTTTGTTAGGCCCAAGCCTGTCTGTATGCGCAAAATCATATCCTCATAATGGAGGCGTGCCGCCAAGTTGGCACCACTCATACGCGTCTTCAACAGCTTCATCACACGAATCATCTCGCCACGCTTCAGGCTCAAGGCATCGCTGTTGCGACTCACCTGTCCATTGGTGAGCAAGACATTCCTTGACTTACTGCTCAAATAATTGTCACGCTCACAAGCCAAATGCCGTTGAGCATCTGCGAACATGTCGGCTTCATACAGTTTTTTGTTAATCTTCACCCCTTCATTTTCAGCAGCCGCAGTAATCAAAGCGTCAATAAAACTCTTCTGAAGACTGCGTTCCAACAGGTCGGGTGACTTGCCCGAAAGAGTAGTTTTGAAGATGTGGCGATGCAACATATCCATGAAAGTGGCTGCGGTGAAGGCCGCCTGTCCATTTTCATATTCGTTTTCATACATGCGGATGATGCGCTCATTGTTCAGCAAATCCCACAGAATATAGTTCTGTTGATTTTTCAACATGTAGTTGGGTTGTTGCTCTTCTACCCCCAGAGGTGTCTTACGCTGTATGTAGGTCAGCTTGGAAAGCGGAGTGTCAAACAGCCATTTGGGATGGGTCAACACCTCATCCAGCAAGAACTGCAAGGCCTCACGCTGCTTGTTTTTCTCGACAAAGTGGAACGATGTCTGCCCGTCACCTACCGTGAGGTTCTCCAGGTACATGCCGCCAATATTGGCCATGACATGATACAGGTACAGGCTCCATTGATAAATCACCGCCGAATAAAGGTTGGAAGCCTCATCGTAGTCTTGCCCTGGTTCGCCGGTGGTAGTCCACTTGACGATGTTAGGCATGATGCGCTTGAGGTTGGCAATGCCATACCGAGCCGATTTCACAGCATCATCACCCAAATCTTCGCTCAAGGCACGTGGGTCGATGGCCGTTCGTTGCGACTGCGCCTCCATATATTTGTACAACTTGCCCGTATGTTTTTTCAAGAAATCGTTTAACTCCTTCTTCTCATTGCTTCCCTTTGGATACCACCGATAGGCCCACTCAATGGCCATAAGGTCGTAAGGACCGATATTGGGTGACATCACTTTCACCCCATCACCCGGCTGGGCTACATAGTTAAAGCGGGCATAGTCCATGATGGATGCCGACGTTCCACCCATTCGCGCGGTAAAACTCGCCGACCGAAGGGAATCAGTAGGATAGGCGTTAGACGCTATCATGTTATGACGAAGACCCAAAGAGTGGCCCACCTCATGGCACGCTACAAAGCGCACCGCATCGCCAATGAGCGCTTCGGGCAGTCGCAAGGAGCGGGCATCGGGGTTCTGTGCACCCGTTTGCACCATGATCCATTCGCTGATGAGCGACTGTACATTGTGCCACCAGATGATGTCTGCCTCTAATATCTCACCCGTTCGCGGGTCGATAACCGATGGCCCCATGGCGTTGGCCTTGGTTGATGCGGAATAAGTCAGCACCGAATAGCCCATGTCGTCGCCCACCTGAGCCAAACTATCTGTATAGTCGAACACCCGCACCGCATTCTTGAAGCCGGCCCGCTCGAAAGCTTTGTTCCAGTCGGTCATACCTTTTTTAATATAGGGGCGCAAGTGTTTGGGTACGGCCTGGTCGATATAAAAAACGATGGGGGTTTGCGGTTCTACCAGTTCGCCACGCATATAGGCGGCGGTATCGGAAGGAACAAGCCGCCAACGCGTCACATAGTGCTTGTGCTCTACCTTATGTTGATAGTCGTCGTAGCGAAGATTTGACGTAGTAAAGAAGCCCACGCGGGCATCTTCCTCACGCCCCTGCATGGGATATTGGGGCAAGAGAGAGAGCGAAGAGCTCACCACCACCGTGACGTTCACCTTGCTGTTCCCCTCATGAACGGTCGTTGTTAACTCTGAGGTGGCTGTCACATTGTTCTTAAAAGCCTTGACATCGAGGATGCGCGATAAGTCTGTAGAGGGGCTGGTGCCCAGATTGATGTTGTTGAACACGTCGTTCAAACAGTTCTCCTTGCCGTTGTACAGGTCGTTCACCTTCACGATAAGCGTGGAAGAGTCGCTTGGTACAGCCTCAATCTTCAAGCTGGCGAGGATGGGGTCGATGTAATTGTCCTTCACCGACCGTGCCATAGCTGCATATACGGGCACTTCGGGCGTGACGCGTTGCTGGCGAATAAGCAACCGTTTCTGCTTCTTCGCCCATTCCAACCGCACGGTTTGGTTCTCATAGTTGATGCCTTTGTTCACCCCCGATTCGTTTAATTCAGAGGGAACTTGCTGCAATCGGTTCACCACCAGGAACTCGCGTCCCATCAACTTGGTGGGTATTTCGTAATAAATCGTATCTCCTTTCTTGATGACATTAAAAACACCCTTCATCTCAACCGAGTCGCGTCCCGTGAGACGCTTATAGGTAGAAATGGGTTTCTCTACCGGTTTCTTCTTTTTAGTGAATGGCCAAATATGAAAGGCTGCACGCATTTCCACGGGTGTGGTTGATAACATGAAACCTGCACAGATGATGAAAAATAATGATTTACCTTTATGACGAAAACAATTTTTAAGCATTAATTTGATAATTATTAAACAAAAATGAATCGAGAAACTGCTATCCTATTCGCAAACTGCCTATTTACAGCTTTCGATTTATCTCAAACTTTCTGTTTGCAAAATTAAGCTTTTTCTTCCATAATGCCAAGATTATTAACCATAAAGAAATCTTTTCTTATATTTTCTTGAGATAGATCTACAGTTACTTGATGACATTCATTCGCCAAGTAATACCAAGGTCAAGTATGGAATGTTTGTCTTGCAGGTAGCCAGCTGGATTGGTATTCTTACCAAAGCAGTAACTATAATTGGCATGTAGACGCACTTTCTTATTTTTTAGTGGATAGTATTCTAATCCAGCACCAACGCGTGTGATTTCGGTTCCTTCATACAAAGCCAGGTCAGCGCGAGGCTTGGATTGCTCGGCTTTCTGTTGATTGGGTTCGTCCAATTGAGTTGATGCCTCGGGATTGGTGTCTACGCCAGCATGATTCACGTCGTAACTCGCCTTAGCCCAAAGGTTAATCTGTGGTGTAGGCTGGTAATCAACACGAGCAGTCATAGAGCAATCCTTGAAAAAGAATGTCTGTCGCGTGGTGGCACGGTTCATATAATCCACTCCTATTTGCAGATTGTCAGCCACATCGAACCGATTACCAAAAGAAAGGTAATTGATAAATTTCCCTGGCGCATACTCCATGAAGTTGACCGACCAATCGGTGTGCAAGATACCGTGGCTTCCATACCATATCAGGTTGTAGGCATACATCTCAGAAGATATGCCACTATTTCGTTTATACACTTTCTGGAACGGGCTTTCCACCATTTGCAAGAAGAATTGGTCTTTTTGGTTTGTGGTTTGATAACCCAGCCACACTCCCCACGCATAGCAGGGAAAGTTGTAACAGAATTCAAAGAGTTGAAAGCAATCGATAGGAGCTGGATCGAACTCCCACGGTCCACATAGCACCGCCCACTTACCACCAGAGAGTGTCCAATTTTGGTTTGCGTGGTAAGTAAGGAAGAGCCAGTCGGTAGCATCAAAGAAGGTATACTCCTTGTTGATGCCATTCAGCCGTTGTCGATACTTAAAAAAGAACTTCGGGGAGATGTTACCATTGATGAGAATGTTGAAAATATTTCCCTTAAAACCTGTCTTATCATTGTTTTTCACACCGTCTATCGATTCACGTTGATAGTCGGCTCGTGCTTCAACAGACAGGTTTACATGCCGGGACTCTTGCGCATAGAGCCCCATGCCATAGAAGGTCAGCAAAAGCAGATATATCTTTAATTTCATAGTAGGTTTAAACTAAACTTCATGCATGACAATTGCAAGTATCATGCTCCTTTTCTGAAAAGACGTGGCGGCATCAATAATTACTCGTTCGCAACAGTCCTTTCTTATTCCACAGACCATATACTTCACTCACGGTATCAGAAGTAATAAACGTTTTAAGTCTTTCCTTACTCATGAAATCAATCAACGTAGAGAATTCTTCTTTGGTCAACACAACTTCCAACTGTATTTGCTTCTCATTTGAGTAGCCGCCTATCACCTCGTGCAGGGTCACACCACGACGAATGGTATGAACGACAAAATCCACTATTTTTTGGTAATCTTTGGAGATGATATATACACGAGTCTTAGAATTGATATCCGACATAAAATGATTCAGAATCAACCCATTGAGCCATGTGCCAATTAAACCAATAATCACTAAACTGACTGGGTTAATCGCAAAAGCCGTACAACAAATAGCACCACCTGCTAACATCACGGCAGTACCGAGCTTAACATGGAGATACTTGTTGAAAATCTTCGCAAGAATATCCAGTCCACCCGTAGAAGCATTGATACTGAACAAGATACTTTGTGAAGCACTCAGGATGAGAACGAAGCAGAGAAGGTCGAACCAAGGATTGGCAACGGCTTGTCCAGCAACGTAGGTGGTGAAGAGAGATTCGTGCATAGGAACGATGGAAGCAAGAAAATCAATCATCGGCCCTAATATCAACGCCGTATACACGGTCTTGGCTCCAAACTCATTACCGATGAGCAGAAACGAAAGCACCAACAATATCGCATTAATGATAAATATCATCGTACCCACTGATACAAAAGGCAGCAACTTGGCGAGTACCAAGGACAAACCCGTAATAGAGCCAATAATGAGTTTACTGGGTATCAAGAAAAAGTACACACCCAAGGCAGCCACAAACATACCTGCCGTCATGATCACTAATTCAACCCAAAATTGACGCGTACAGATGATTCGTTTGATTCGAATTGGTGCATTTTTTAACTTCTCAGCGAAAGTCATTTCGCATTCCTGCTTGTTATTCATAATGCTTAAATTTAATGGTTTCAGGTTAACTATGAGAACCACTGTTGTTCCCGCTCGTTCCGTGTTTCTCAGCTGCCCCTCTTTCGAGTTATAAGCGACAACGATTATTAAAACTGTGCAAATTTAATGTATTTTTATCAATACGCAAGTTTTTAGCGTATTTTTTAGTTAAATATCCTCCCATCAAGATTGAAAAATGAAATAGAAACCCTGATGAGCACAACAAATGCTGCTTATGAATAAGAGCAAATATACTTGGATGACACGTTGGAAAGACAGAAACACAATTGACTTCACTGCCCCTTCCATAAACGGTTGAGCCAACAATAACTGAACCTGTTCATCAACAGGAACCGATGGAGAAAAATAAAAAAAAAGGACTACCGCTGTAGTCCAATCTTTGTTAACCTTAAATCTAATACCATGAAAAACACGATGCAAAGATAAGGGTTATCTCATGATGTTGCAAGCTACTAAGGCTTTTCTATCCTAAAAACGCACCTTTTCTTGATGTATATCAAATTACATACCAATGGATTATAGCACATCGTTGCAGACAGCAAGAAACTATTTACCTGCGCACATGGCTCATGAACCTACTCAGTGCTGTCACTGAAGAATGAACCATTTACCTCGAAAACCACCCATCAAGCAGCGTATATAAAATCGGGGACACATTGGTTGCAACGATGATTGACGCTGAATTTTATTGACAAAGTGCCTCTCATAATTCGCGTGTAGACCACCAACGGTACAATTGTTCGCAAATACGCCAAATATGAGCGACGTTCGTAATTCGTTGTTATTAAAGACATTCTACATAAGTCACCTCTTTTCTTGCTTATTTTCACCACTTTTTGCTGGCAAAAGCATAGAGATTAGCATCGAATATGCATGCTTTTAGGTTGTAATAGCATGTGAATAACACCTCAAAAGGATGGTTCTAAGAGCGTAAAGTCAATGCTCTAACCAAAAAACGACGTTTACTCTGATTAAATTGACGTACTTTTGTCTACTGCTTGCCTATTGATTTTTTCTATTTTGAAGATTTTCAATGGTCGTTTTTGGGTAAAATCACAGGACAAAAACAACGGATTCGCGGACCACGGACGATACGCATACTTGCCGAAAAAGCCATAGGTGCAAAGCGTAAGCACGTTCTACCAAAGCAGCCTGCCGAGCCACCTGGCTTGCTTACGCTTTGCTCCTGAATCAACCAACGATCTGTCCGTCAAACAGTCGCACGATGCGATGGGCGATGGAGGCGTCATGCTCGTTGTGGGTCACCATGACGATGGTGGTTCCCTCGCGGTTGAGTTCGGTGAGTAAGCCCATCACCTCGGCACCATTTTTCGAGTCGAGATTACCTGTCGGCTCATCGGCGAGAATCAGTTTCGGACCAAACACCACGGCTCTGGCGATGGCCACACGCTGCTGCTGACCGCCCGAGAGCTGGTGGGGGAAATGCTTGGCGCGATGACTGATGCCCATGCGTTTCATGATGTCCTTCACTTTTTGCTTGCGCTCGGCCTTCGACATGCCAAGGTAGGTCAGGGGCAGTTCGATGTTCTCTTCCACGTTGAGCTCGTCGATGAGGTTGAAGCTCTGGAACACGAAGCCTATCTCTCCCTTGCGCACGTCGGTGCGATCCTTCTCTTTCAGTGCCGACACTTCCTTGTCGCCTAACCAATACTTGCCACCCGTGGGATTGTCGAGCAGCCCGAGGATGTTGAGCAGGGTTGACTTGCCGCAGCCCGAAGGCCCCATGATGGCAACAAACTCCTTGTCTTCTACTTGGAACGACACATTGTTGAGCGCAATGGTCTCCACTTCTTCCGTACGGAACGATTTGCTTAAATTTTCTACTTTGATCATATTCTTAAAATATTATGGTTTTTATATGTTTTATGGTTTGTAGTCCGGTCAATCGGATATTCCTTTGCTACTCTTGTTTCAGATACTCCACTGGGTTGCTGTTGGTCACACGCCAGCAGTTGATTGCCACAACGGTAACGATGATGAGCAGCACGAGGACGATTGTCACGAGGAACGGCCACACCGTCAACGCGATGCGGTTGTCATAGAGCTGCAGCCACTGTGCGGCTACCCAGTAGGCACCGACAGCCCCAATCAGCACGGCAGGAATGGCGGTGCGAAGGATGTTCAGTTGGAAAATGCGCATCACGTCGCCCACACACGCACCGTTCACCTTGCGGATGGCTATTTCCTTGTGACGACGGTTCACCTCGTCGCTGACATAACCAATAAGTCCCATCAGCGCGATGAAAAGCACCACGATGCCAACCGTCATCACGCCGTTGCGGAAGTTGCGGGTCGCAACATACTGCATGTTCTTGAGGTTCTCCACGCTCTCGACCAAGACTGTTTTGCCTGGAAAGAACCGCTGAAGTCGCGTCTGGATGTCTGTCAGCTTTTCTACGCTGAAATCGTCCAGCTGAATCAGCAGGTAATTGTTCATCCAGTTGGCCGCACGTCCGTAGAAAATCACAGAGGGTCTGTCCCTCCCATTGTTCTCTGCACTGCCGAGATGAATATCACGATAGACGCCTACGATGGTCAGTAAATCTTTGTTTTCGTTTCCGCTATGCTCACTGATAATCACCTTCCGACCCACCACGTCGTCCCATCCGCGCAGCTTCTTCATCATAGAGGCGAAGTCCTGACTCACCATTACCTGCCTGAGACTGTCGCTGCCCGATGCGAAGACACGGCCGGCGACAACAGGAATCTGCAGCATATCAAAGTAATGGTCGGCTACGGTGTAGAGATCGGCGATATTGAACAGCTGTGATTCTTCCCCGGGAACAGTTACATTGTTACCACTCATACCATAGAATGGAAACGTATTGCAGGCCGACACCTGACGCACGCCGCTCATACGACCTACCTCGTCGTATGCCGTCTGCCGTTCATCGGGCTGTAGCGCGGTGATGTTAACAGACGCGAGACTGGCACACTGATAGCCCAAGTCAAAGCCAACCGTATGCCTATACTGCATGCTGACAATGAAAAGCAGACCTAAAAGGAAGCTCACCATGGCAAACTCAAGCCCTAAAAGTGCCACCTTCCAGCGACGCCGGGCCTCGACATAGCCATGAAATGCAATGGTCACGGGCATGCGGTTGTAAAGCCATCCGGGTACGATACCACCCACGAAGAGCACCATCAACGCAATTAAAAGCAAAATCCACGCACCACGGTTGAATACCAACACAGAGAGCGGAGCCGACAACAACTGTTCGATTGTGCCATGGCAAGCCCACAACAGAGCTGCTCCTAACATGAGGGCAAGCACGAGATGCAGGCACACTTCGCTGAAGGTGATGCTGTAGACGGCTCCTCGTCCGGCACCATAGCATTTCCTTACCGCCATCTCACGGGCACGGCTGACCAAATTGCCCACCACGATCAGCACGTAGTTGAGTATCGAGGCCGAAAGCAGAATGATGGCCAGAAGCGACAAAATCCAGAACATTTGGCGCACATTGTCAGCCTCCGTGTAATAGCGAGATATGGGGGTTAGCTTGTATGTGAGCCATACTCCGGACTGTCGCAGTTCCTGGACGGGGTAATGCGTTTGTATCATGCGGTGTATAAGGGGTTTCAACGAATCGGGAGAGGTACCTTTCCTGAGACGCACAAAACTGCTGTAGCGATCGTTGCCGACCAGATTATCCTGACCGTCAAAGCTAAAATTCTTCTGCGTCTTCATTGAACCGATCACATCATAGGCGTGGAACGTTGAGTTGTGAGGATAATCCTCGTAGACGCCCACGATGGTCAGCTTCAGGCCTGGCATTTCCTTCGACTCGATGTGCCGACCCACAACGTTGCCGCCCAAGCGCTCTGCCGTTGAGCGATTCACTACGCAACAGAACGGTTCCGTGAGTGCCCGGTCGGCATCACCCTCAAGGATGCGGGCCGGAAACATGCGGAAGAAACAGCTGTCGGCAAAGTAGACATCAGCACGGACACGTGTTTTGTCATCAGTTTCCACCTCTCCATCGGTCACGATTGGATTGGTGCGTGTAGCCAGCTCCACCTGTGGAATGGTTCGTTTCATCATCGGTGCCACGCCGCCCGACGTATTCGAACCCTCCGTGAACTCCTGTGCTTTCATCTTGAAGCCCTCGGTCACACGGCAGATACGGTCGTAATCGGGATAACACTGGTCGAAAGTCTGTTCGTAATAAATCTCGGCAATGATAACCGCACTGACACTCAATCCGAGTGCCAAACATAGAATCTTGGCCACATTGTGCTGTCTGGGGCGGAAGAGATTGCGCAAAGCCATGCGGAAAGACTGTTGGATAAGATGCAACATAGTATAGATGATTAATGTAATATGTGAATATCCGAAGACCCTGATTTATCCAATTGTCGTTGGACAGGGTTGCCTTTGATGCGGATGTCGCTCGAGCCAGAGGCTTTGGCACTGACGGAACGGGTGGCGAAGCAATAGACATCCGACGAGCCGGAGCATGTGGCCGACACATCTTTCGCCTTGAGCTCGTAGGCTCTCACATCGGAAGAACCGGAACAGGTATATACGGCTTTCGACACTTTGCCAGCCAGACGAGCATCGGAAGAACCCTGCAAGCGGACTTCCAAGCTGTTGGCCGTCAGCTGACTTACCGTAACATCACTCGAACCGCGTGCCTCCAACCGCACTGCCGAGGCATTGAGCGACCGAATCAGCACATCACATGCGCCGGAAGCCTTGACCGACTGCAAGTTGGGTGCCTGTAAATAAACCGTGAGGTGATGATTGCCTGAATGAAAGCCAGGGTCAGACTTTTGCTTGATGGTTAGCACGCGATTGCGCACTTCCATCTGCAACTTCGGCAACATGTCGGGCGAACCTACCGCCTTTACACGGTAGCTTTGATTGTTACTCTGCACAAACTCTACATTGATGGCTCCGGAGACTTCGATTGCCGAGAAATCTCTCAGCGGGTAAGCTCTGCTTTTGTCATTGCCAACCTCGTATGAGTTGGCTTGTACAACGATACATGATGACAGCAAGACAAGGACAGATGTCATGCAAAAAAAGATTTTCTTTTTCATATTTATTCTTGTTTAATGTTCTTGACGGGGTTCTCGTTGCTGGCCATGTAGCTCTGAATGGCCACAGCGCAGAACGAGATAAGCAGCACGAGGATGCCGGCAACGATAATCCACTGCCACCACACGATGCGGTAACTGTACCGGCTAATCCATTCGCTGATAATATACCAGATGACGGGCACGCTGATGACGAAAGCGACAGCCACGTATTGGAGGAAGGTGCGGATGAGGTCGCGACGGATTCGGTTGCTCGTGGAGCCGAACACCTTGCGGATGGCAATCTCCTTGCTGCGCTGCTGAATGAAGTAAGTGGACATGGCAACAAGTCCCAACAGCGAGATGACGATGGCGATGAAAGCGAAAAGGGCGATAATCTTTGAAAGTCTCAACTCCGACTCAAACACCGATTCAATGCTCTTGTCAACGAACGGATGTGCCTGGTTTAGCTCCTCATGGAACACCTCTTTATATATATGCTGTATTTCCTTGTAGGTTTTAGCGGGATTTCCCTCAAACTGAATCGTAACGTTCCATGGGTTCTCCACCTTGTCCTTGATGCAGAGCAACAGCGGATATACTTTGGTCTCCGTGATGTTGCGCAGTCGGAAATCGTTGAGAATGCCACCAAACGCTGCATCCTCCGGAAAGAGAAAGAATTTTGTTTGTTTGTAAAAATCACTCATGTGACTGTCCCTGGGCTTCATTTTCAAATCACCCACAGCCTGGTCATTGAGGTAAATTACGGGTCGATGTCCCACGTGGTTGTCATGTTTTAGCGACAGTCCATACACTTTCATATAGTTGGGGTCGCCGATAAGCATTTGGAAAGAATAGACCTTGTCCTTTCCCGTCACCGTATTGTTGTTGCCACCGTCCTGCGGGGTACCATCAGAACAGGACACTAATTTCACTCCGGAAACCTGCTTTACCTTGTTGAGGAATACCGGGAAGTCCGTGCTGCTGAAAGCATCTCCTTGATCGAGGCAAATCAGGTTCTTTGTGTTGAAACCCAATGGAGCGTTCACAAGGTGCAGCATTTGCAACGACATGATGGTGGCACAGGCGAGCATTACGATGGTGATGATGTTCTGGACCACGATGAACACCCTGCCCAGCACCATCTTCGTGCGGTGCCTGAAGGTTCCCCTCATCACCTCGATGGGTTTGGCTTTCGACAAGACATAGGCGGGGATGATGCCCGAGATGAAGCCGACGAGCAGCGTGAAGGCAAGCAACAGGCCGATGACGGCAGGCGTTGCGAGCACGCGCATGTCCATGGTGGTGCTGAGCAAGCGACCAGTCATTGGGGCGAAAGCCAGTGCAAGCGACACCGCTACCAGCAGGGAGATGAAACAGAGCGTTGAGCTTTCTATCATCAGTCGCAGGATGATGTGCTTGCGTTTTGCGCCGAAAAGACGTCGTGCCGCCATCTCCCGAGCACGATAGCCCGATTGCGCCACCGTGAGGTTGATGTAGTTCATGATGGCAAAGAGCAGCACCACCAAGCCTACAATGAAAAGCAGGTTGACCAGTCGGCTGTTTCCAATGCGCAAGTTGTCGTTGTAGTTGTCGTAACCAGAGAAATATATTTTGTTCAGCGGCACCAAGAACGGTCTGCAATAGAAGGGCACCTTGTCGAAATCAGGCCAGAACGAGTGAATGAATTTGCCGAACTCTTTCTCTCGCCCCATCATCTTTGCACCCTTTCTCACTTGCAGGAAGATGCTTGCACCCGAAAAATTCACTGCCTTGGGGAAATTCTCGTCCATGTTCGCCGTGTTGTGATACCGTTCCCAGGAGAAGTCGATAATCATTTCCACGTTCTTGTTGATGAGCGTATTGTCGAAATCCTCCACCACGCCGGTGACATGGTACCGAATGTTGTCGTTCCATGTAATCTCGCGACCGAGCACTTCCTCCGTACCAAACCATTTGTTGGCAAACCGCTTGGTAACGACCACGTTGTTCCGGTCGTTCAGACAGGTCTGCCTGTCGCCCTGCAGCAGCTTGAAATCGAACATGGAGAAGAAGGTGGAATCGGTCTCCAACACCGTTGCCTTGTAGAACTCATCTCCCTTTTGCAGCCGCATATTCGAGACGACAAAGCCACAGGTGTTTTCTATTTCCGGATAGTTTTTGCGGAAACGACTCAGTATGGCATGGTGGAATCCAAGTCCCTTATCATGGTCTTCATAGAAGTCGATCCCCATCGCATAGATGCGGTCGCCCTTGCTGTGCTGACGGTCGACACTCTTCTCCTGCCAGGTATAGACACCGATGAGCAGCACGAACATGAGCGAGATGCTCAGTCCGAACACGTTGATGGCGGTGTATACCTTGTTTCTCGATAGAAAGGTGAAATAAGATTTGAGATTGAATAGCTGTTTCATAATTGCGTTTTTTCGATAATAGACCTGAGAAACTTACCTCTTTCGGCGTTACTCTACTCTTGTTTGATATTCTTTACCGGGTTCTCATTACTTGCCATATAGCTCTGAACGGCCACTGCGCAGAACGAGATAAGCAGCACGAGGATGCCTGCAACGATAATCCACGGCCACCACAAGATGCGGTAACTGTATTGGCTAATCCATTCGCCTGCGAAATACCAGATGATGGGTACGCTGATGACGAAAGCGACAGCCACATATTGAAGGAAGGTGCGGATGAGGTCGCGGCGAATGCGGTTGCTCGTGGAGCCAAACACCTTGCGGATGGCGATTTCCTTGCTGCGCTGCTGAATGAAGTAGGTGGACATGGCGACAAGTCCCAACAGCGAGATAAGAACGGCAAGGAACGAGAAGATGGTGAGGATGCGCACGATGCGGGTCTGTTCCTTATAGACCTCGGCTATCTTCTGACTGAGGTAAGGCGACTCCTGCGCCAAATCCTCATGATAAACTTTCTTGTAAGCCTCCTGCACCAGTCGGTAGGCTTCTTGCTCGTCGCCTTCCACCTTGATGAGCACATTGCTCACAATGTTGTCGCGCGTGATTTGGTCGAACAGGTAAACCACCGTCACCTGATCGTCAGCGTTGCCCATATCAATGGTGTAAAGATGGAAATCATTCAGAATGCCGTTGATTTGCTCCTGCTCGTAAGTCTCATTATAGCGGAATGTCCTTTCATCAGGTTTCAACTGCATTACCGAGTGGAAGTTGGGCGACACAAAGAGCTTGACGGAATCGCCCTGTGCAAATTGCTTCTTCACCTCGATGCCCAACAACGGCAGGTAATCCTTGTCCGCATAAAAGCGTTGGCAGCGCACGGCCTTCTTGCCAATGTAAGCCATCTGGTTGAATCCGCCCAAGAGGGGCGAGCACAAGCAGACAGAAACCTTCTTGACTGGTGTCAGTTGTTGCAAGTTTTTCTTAAAGAGATTGGCCTTGCGGGCATCCTGCGGAACACCGATTTCCATCACGCCCTGGGTGTTATAGCCCAACGGGGCATTGATGAGGTGCCGTATCTGGCGGCTGCCGATGAGCGCTATGGCAATGAAAATGATGGTGATGGCGTTTTGCACCACGATGAACATCTTGCTGAACAGCATCTTGGTCTGGCGACGGAAGGTGCCGCGAACCACATCGATGGGTTTCACGCGCGACTGGATGACCGCTGGCAGAACACCCGCCAATATACCTACTGCCAGCACAATGCCTACCAACAACAACAGGTTGATGGGGCTGAACAGCTCGGCGATGGTGATGTGGGTGTCCAACAACTGGCTGGTATAAGGAATGGAAGCCCACGCCAACAACACGGAAAGAACAACTGAGCAGCAGCAAAGGCACACGCTTTCGATGACCAACCGCCAGAGGATGTCGCTCTTCCGGCTGCCCAACAGCCTTCTTGTCGCCATTTCCTTGGAGCGGTTGCCCGACAGGGCGACCGTCAGGTTGATGTAGTTCATCACCGAGAATACTAAGATGATGATACCAATAATGAAAATAAGATAGACTAAGCCGCCCTTTCCGCGCTGGCATACGTTGGAAGAGTATTCGGAAAAATAGCTCTCACTGAAAGGTATCAGGCGGAACTTGCAGTCAATCTTGAAATTTTCTTTGTATATCTTTGGTAGAATACGGTTAACATTATTTTCCAATGCGCCGATATCTGTGCCTGGTCTCAAGCTCAACACCACATCCGGACTGCCGAAATTACCGTCAATCTTAAAGAGCCAAGGTATCCGCTCGCGCAGCAGTTCGTACCGTCCGATGATGTCATAATTGGGGAAAGAGGTCCCGCTCATGTTCTCATAGATGCCCCTCACATACACTTTCCGGTTGTCCACCGTCAGCACCTTGCCCATCGCGTCGCCGTTACGGAACAGCGTCTGTGCCAACTTCCGAGAAATCACCACATCGGTCAGTTCGTTCAGGGCCGAGGCAACATCACCTTCTACAAGCGGTTGATTGAACATGGAGTAGAACGTGGAGTCGGTGTACATCATGGTCACTTTCACATTGTCCTCGTCGGCGGTCGTTACATGCTGCTCGTCATCGGCATAGAATGCGCATCCTTTCTCAATCTGTGGCAGTTGCTTCTGCAGCAGCTTGATAATCTCGCGCGACGTGCCGCTGATCTGATTAGAGCTGAAATCACAGCCCAACAGATAGAGCCTATCCACGTTCGTGATGTGTTTGTCGATGCTCGTTTCGTGCTGATAGTACAGACCAATGAGGATAACGAACGCAAAGCTAATGCTCAGTCCGAACACGTTGATGGCGGTGTACACCTTGTTCCTCGATAGGAAGGTGAAATAGGATTTGAGATTGAATAGTTGTCTCATTTTTATTGATTGTCTTTGATATGGTTTACAGGATTCTCATTCGCCGCGATTCGGCTTTGGAAATATACTGCCGTCAGAGAGAGGAGCATACATACCGCGCCTGCAGCAAGATAGATCCATGGTGAAAGCGTGATGCGATAGCTGTAGGTGGAGAGCCAATGCGTCATGATGACATGAATGACAGGCACGGCTATGGCAAATGCCACCAACACATAGACGGCGAATGTGCGCAGCAGCTTCACGAGAATTTGTCGGTTGTTGCTTCCGAACACCTTGCGCACGGCGATTTCCTTATAGCGTTGCTGAATAAAATACAGGCTCATGGCGATCAACCCCAACAAAGAGATGACGATGGCAATAAAGGCAAACAGCATGACAATCTTTGAAAGACGAATCTCTTTGTCAAAGAACATTTGCAGTTGTTGGTCCACGAAAGGCTTTTCAGCTTCCACGTCCTCTTTGAACACCTCTTTATAGATCTTTCTTATCTGCTCGTATCCTGCCATAGGATCGCCGGTGATTTTTATCACGAAATGCCACGGACGTAAGACTTCTTTATGGTATATCCACACGCCAATGGGGTGTATCTCGCTGGTGATGTTTCCAATCCGGAAGTCTTTGAGCACGCCTCTGATAGGAGTCTTTTTCCTGGAAGGACCCAAATCAATGTATCTTGCGTCGGGTTTCAAGCCGACTTCCTGAAGGGTATGCTGGGTGACATAAATGCCTTCTTGGGATGCCAAGTGATAATCTTTTACAAGTTGAAGCCCCAATACCTTGAAGTAATTCTCATCACCCCCGAACATTTGGAAGCTGAGCGTACGCCCGTTAATCTCCATCGTCTGGTTGTTTCCCCAGTCCAACGGGATGCCTTGACAAGCGGAGATGCCCTTAACAAAAGGTAAATGAGCTACACGTGACTTAAATTGTTCGATGGGCACACTGTCAGCTGAGGGGTTTTCGATTTTGATCAGGTTGTCGGTATCGTAGCCCAACGGAGCCGATAAGAGATGATGAGTCTGCAAACCGATGGTCAACGAGCACGCCAACAGCAAGATGGTTGCCGCGCTCTGCAAGATGATGAACAGTTTGCTGAATCCCATCTTCACATGGGTGCGAAACGTTCCACGAACCACGTCGATGGGTTTCGAGCGTGAAATGAATACAGCGGGGAGCATACCTGCCAGTATGCCAACCATTAAGACGAACGCAAAGATGACGAGCAGATTGGTTGGGCTGAACAGGTGAACCATGTTGATTTCGGTTACCAGCAACTTGTCGGCATACTTTACAAACGCGAATGCCAAGCCAATGGCGATGAGCAGGGAACACAAACACATAACAATGCTTTCCAATATCAGCCTTTCCATGATGTGCTTTCGCTGACTGCCAAAGAGACGTCGGGTAGCCATCTCTCTTGCTCGCCTGCCAGATTGTGCCACCGTGAGGTTGATATAGTTGAAAACGGAGAACAGAAGGATCATGATTTCTACCGCAAACAGCATATTGACAAGTTTCCGGTCACCTCTCAATGTTGTTCTCGAAGTGCTTCCTATCTCTGAAAAATAGAGTTGCTTGAGCTGAACAAAGACCATCTTGGTTTTGACACCGGGCATCTGGTACACCCAGTTCACGTCTTTCATGAACTTGTCGATGTCCTTGCCTTTCGTCCTGATATCATGATGGGGCTTCATCAGAAACATCAACTCCGCACCCGTAGCGTTGTTCATGTACTCGTTGGTCATACCCGGATTTACCCTATCTACGTTCTCGAAGCGCGCGATAACGTCGGCGCCGTCAATGCTCGAGCCTTCCATCTTGCGTGCCACGCCCGTAATGACCAGGCGAACGGTATCGGAATAAACCAAGGGCTTGCCTATCGGATCGACATTGCCGTAGAGCTGTCGGGCAGTCTCCTCGGTCACCACTGCGCTATTCACTGCATCCAACACATGGTTGCGATCGCCGCGAACCAGCTCAAAATCGAAGATACGATAGAAAGTAGAATCCGTGAAAAGAAAGCGTTTCATCACTTTCTCGGTGGTGGGCAAGTTCAATTTTAAATTGAAACTAACCAACGCGCAACTGCTTTCTATCTCTGGGTAACGCTGTTTCAGGTGCTTCTGTATATACCAGTGTGAGCCGGTATGGGCTTCTTTCTGTCCGTTGTGCTCCATATCATAGCCCTGCGCATAGATACGGTCGGCCTTGCTGTGCATGGTATCGACGGCGTATTCCTGTTGGGTGTATAAGCCGATAATGATGACGAACATCAGGCTGATTGACAGTCCGAACACATTGATGGCGGTGTACACCTTGTTTCTCGACAGGAAGGTAAAATAGGATTTGAGATTGAATAGTTGCTTCATGACTTATTTGCTTGTTATTTCGATGCCAATATGAGTTGCTTAGTGCTCCTGCGCCAATTCATTTTACTTGTTATTCCAAAACCAAAATTTCGTTGTCTTTGTAACTTTCGTAGCCACTCACGATGACTCGCTCGCCGGGCTGAAGACCTTCCAGCACCTCGTAATACTGCGGATTCTGCCGTCCGATGCAGATGTTGCGACGGTAGGCTTTCTTGCCATCCTTGTCGAGTACGAAGATCCATTGCCCGCCCGTCACGCTGTAGAACGTTCCCTTGGGGATGAGCACCGCCCGCTTCGACTCACCCAACTGCAAGTCCACATAATAGGTCTGTCCCGTTCGGATGTTGGTCGGACGCTTGCCACTGAACACGAAATCTATCTTGAACCTGCCGTCTTTCACCTCGGGATACACCTTGCGCACGGTGAGCGAATAATGCTTGCCGTTCTGCTCGAAAGTCGCTGTGAGCCCTTGGTGCACCCGATCGATGTAATGCTCGTCAACCTGCGCCTCTACTTTATAATCGCTGAGGTCGTTGATGACACCAATCTTCTGTCCCGGAGAGATGCTCTGTCCTAATTCGATGTTGAGCTGTCCCACCTCGCCGTCGATTTGCGATCGCACGTTGAGATGCTCCTTGCGCTGGCGTACCAGCTCCACGTTGCGCCTCATCGACGAAAGGTTGTCGTTCATCTGGTCCATCTGCGCGCGACGGAGCTGCGCATCTTTCTTGAGTCGTTGCGCAATCAACTCATTCTTTTTCACGGCTAATTCGTAGTCTTCCTTTGCCTTGAGGTATTCCTCGCGGCTGTTGAGCTGTTCCTGCTGCAATGCTGTCTGATGGTTGTAGGTTCGCTTCTTGGCCTGTACATCCATTGACAGCTGTGCCGCCTCGTTCTGATTGTTGAGCCGGTCCTGTTCCATCGTAATCTGCGTGTTGCGGAGCATGTTCTGCTTCTCCGCCAGTTCGCTCTCGGCATTGAGGATTTCAAGGTCGAGATTGCTATTGTTCAGCCTCACAATGACATCGCCCTTCCTGACATGGGAGCCTTCCTCCGCCACTCTCTCCATGACTACGCCGCCTTCTTCCGGCGAGATCTGCACCACCTGGATGGGCACCACATTGCCATCTACGCTCACATAGTCGTCAAACTGCGCTTGCTTCACGTCGCCGATGCTCAGCCCCCGACTGTCGACTTTCAGTGTTGACGAGAAATTTCCCAGAGCCAACCACAGCAGCGCAGCCACCACAATAACGCATCCCCCTATCCAAGTCCAATACTTTCGGGGTATCCAAAACTTCTTTTGTTTTATTTCAATGTCCATGTTCGTATTCCTTTATAATAGTTGACCAATCGTTGTTTCATTTCAAGCATCAACCGCATTTGCAGCAGTTTGATGCGGCTGTCGAGCAAGGTTTGCGCCGCTTTATGCAGGTCGAAAGTCGAGAGCATGCCCTCCTCATACTTGCGCGACGCCAGATGCCAGGCTATGGAGTCGGCCGCTGTCTTCCGTTCCATCTTCATAAGCTCACGCGAATAGCCGTCACGATCGAGCACCGCCTGCGCAATGTCATCGTGCAGTTTGCGGCGCGCGTCTTCCAAATCGAGTTTGCTTGCCTCCCAATCGGCTTTCGCCCTGCGTGCAGCACGCCAGCGCGAAGGCATGAAAAGGGGGATGGACAGGGAAAGATAGACATATTCGCCCATGTTGTTGTTGAACTGTTTGCCGAAGTTGTCGGTCTTACTGCTGCCCTGCGAGAGATTGCGGTAATAGTTGGTGTTGATTCCTCCGCCCAATACCAGGACGGGCAACAACTGTCCGCGTTGTATAAGATAATGGGAGCGAGCGTTCTTGACATTGAACGCTGCCGTCCTCACTTCCGGTGATTCAGCTTGGAAAGCGGCATAAAGACTTCCGGCATCGTCGGCAACAGACAGGCTCGCAGTCAACAGAGTGTCGAGGGCAAGCGTATCGCCTACGGGATAATTCATCTCCGCTTTCAAGGCCATCAACGCCAAACTGGCTGCATTCTGCTGGTGCAGCAGGTTGTAATCGTCCTCCGCCACCTGGCTTTCCATCTGCGCCACGTCGGGTCGCGACTTCTCTCCAAGCTCGAACATCGCACGGGTCTTGCGAAGCAACGCCTGACTATCGGCCAATTTGCGCCGTGCCAAGCCAATGCTCTGCTGGCTGTACACCGCCTCCACGAATTTCGCCATCACGGCTATGGCCTTGTCATCGGCTGTCTTTTGTAAGGCCGTCAAACTTTTAGCACGCGCCAGTCGAGCTTGCTGAAAGGCATTCCAGGTACGGCCCCCATCAAACAATGGCACCTCCGCCCCAATGCTGTAATAATTGTTGAAGGTGGTGATGGTGTTGTAGGTGTTGGTTTCCGGGTTGATGTTACGCCCCCAGGCATACTGCGCCGTGGTCTGTGCCGACACCGTGGGCAGAAGGTCGAGTCTCGCCGTGCGCTCGTCAACCTTGCTCTGTCGCACCTCCAATCGCTGTTTGCGCACTCCGTTGTTGTGCTCCACCGCATACTGAATGCAGCGGTTCATGGTCCATGTCTCTTGCGCCAATAGCGGAAGAGCGGCCAAATCTAATAATATTATCGTAATTGCTGTTCTCATACGACTAAACAATTGCCAATGCCGTGCCAGAAACATAACATCCTATCTATCTGTACGTTGCGCAAAAATCGTGATTACAAGCCTGTCCAACAATTAGACACTGCTGCCCAATTATTTGACAGTAAGCCCCACCATCCACTCGATGTCACCCCATGCGGCGCATTGGTTTTTATGATATGATTTTTTGACAACGGCTTGATACTAAGGAGAAAAAAGAATATCTTTGCAAAAACAACATCCTTTCCTCCACTCCCGTGAAAGGATGTGCAACTGGTAGACAGACATTAGACAATAGATGAAACAAGGTAGCATACTGATAGTTGACGACAACCGCAACATCCTCACCACGGTGAAGATGCTGATAGAAAATGTATTCGAACATATCGCAGCGATAGCCAAGCCTGAGAATATCCCCACCCGCCTACGCGAGGACAAACCCGACGTGGTGCTGCTCGACATGAATTTCCGCAGCGGCATCAACAATGGTAACGAGGGTCTCTTCTGGCTTCGCGAGATAAAGAAGCTGAGTCCCCGCACGCAGGTGGTGCTCTTCACGGCATATGCCGACATTGAATTAGCGGTGACGGGCATCAAGGAGGGCGCTACCGACTTCGTGGTAAAGCCTTTCGACAATGCCAAACTCATCGACACGCTCACCAATGCCTACCGGAAAACCAAAAAAACCATCCGGAACGCCACCACCCATGAGGGAGAAATGTACTGGGGCGTGTCGCCAGCCATGCAAGACCTGCGCCTGATGGTGGAGAAAGTAGCGGCCACCGATGCCAACATCCTCATCACGGGCGAGAACGGAACTGGCAAGGAAGTGCTTGCCAAAGAGATTCACCGCCTGTCGAAACGGCACGGCCACCGGATGATGCCCATCGACATGGGATCTATCACGGAGACACTTTTTGAAAGCGAACTCTTCGGACACACGAAAGGTGCTTTCACGGATGCCAAGACTGACAAGCCGGGAAAGTTTGAACTGGCGGAGGGAGGCACGTTGTTTCTCGATGAGATAGGCAATCTGAGTTATGCGTTGCAGGCAAAGCTGCTCACGGCCTTGCAGCGCAGAAGTATCGTGCGTGTGGGAGGCAGCGAGCAGATTCCCATCGACGTGCGGCTGATTTGCGCCACCAACCGAGACCTGCAAGAAATGGTGACCAACGGCGAGTTTCGCGAAGACTTGCTCTACCGCGTCAACACCATTCACCTGCATCTGCCGCCCTTGCGCGAGCGCAGGGAAGACATCACGACCTTGGCCGGCATCTTCCTCAAACGCTACGCGACGATGTACAACAAGCCGGAGACAAAATTCTCGGCCGGCGCCATGACCAAGCTCGAAGAGCAACCTTGGTACGGTAACATTCGCGAACTGCAACATGCCATGGAGAAAGCGGTTATCCTGTGCAGCGGCACGACAATTGCCGAGGACGACATTGAGAGCGGTTCTACCCGACAGGAGAAGCCAATTGAGGACGTACGCACGCTCGACGAGATGGAACGAAGGCTCATCGAGAAAACCATCCGCGAATGCGACGGCAACCTCTCGCAGGTGGCGTTCAGGTTAGGCATCTCCCGACAGACTTTATACAACAAGATTAAACGTTACGGACTATAGGCCATGAACGTGATTGTTATTATACTCTGCCTGGCATTGCTTGCCGCCATCGTTGCCTACCTGCAACTGTGGCGACGGTATCGGCGCGACCTTGGCAAGGTGACATTCATGTTCAACGCCATAGAGATCGGCGACTATACTTTCCAGTTTCCCATCAACAAGAAGTACGGCAGCGAGCTTTTGCTCAACGAGTCGCTCAACCGCGTGAAGGAAATTCTACAACACGCCCGAGATGAACAGATAGAACGGGAAAAATACTTCGAACTCATACTCGATTCGGTGGATACGGGCATCTTGGTGGTCGACGTGGAGCGGGGCATTGTGCTCCGCAGCAACCGGGCCGCGCTCAACCTGTTGCAGATGGAGACCATCACCCACATCAATCAGATCAAGGAGAAGATGGCGGGATTCTCTCTACGCGAGACCCACACAACGCTCAAGAGCCGTCGGGTGCGCATCATCGGCTTCAGCGACATCAAAGGCGAGCTGGCCAACCAAGAGATAGACAGCTGGGTGAAACTCATCCGCGTGCTCACCCACGAGATTATGAACACCGTCACGCCAATCATATCCCTGAGCGACACCCTACTTAAAAACTCACAGGGCGAGCAACGGCAAGGACTGCAGGTCATCAGCAGTACTGGCAAGGAACTGATGCGCTTTGTGGAGAATTACCGCAAGTTCACACATGTGCCCACGCCCACACCCACCCTGTTCTATGTCAGACCGTTCCTCGAGCGCATGGTGAATCTCATTCGCCAGATGTTAAAGTCCGGTGTGAACATCAGCTACGAGGTAGACCCCGGCGACTTGCTGGTGTATGCTGACGAGAGCCTCGTCAGCAGGGTGGTCAACAACTTGCTGAAAAACGCTTCCGAGGCCATCGGAGAGGAAGGACAAATCACACTGCGCGCATACACCAATGCGCAGGAATCCATCATCATCGACATCACCGACAACGGAGCGATGATTCCCGATGACGTGGCAAGCCACATCTTCGTACCCTTCTTCACCACCAAGCCCCAGGGAAGTGGCATTGGCCTGTCCATTTCCCGACAAATCATGCAGGCCTGCAATGGCTCTATCGACCTTGTAACCGACAAGGCCGCCGGACTGACCACCTTCCGACTGACATTCTTTTAACCCAACTCAAGTCTCGGATTTAGATATTAGCCAGTCATGGCGTAGGTTTCAAGGGCTGACAAGCTGTTGCCGTTCTCAGTCATCCGTATGACCAATTCGTCAGATTCCGCACCGATTTTTCTTTACAAAGTGCCTCTCATAATTCTCGTGTAGACCACCAACGGTACAGTTGGTCGCAAATACGCCCAAAATGAGCGACATTCGTAATTCTTTGCTGTTGAAGAAGTTATGCCTAAGCCGCCTCTTTTCATTCCTATTCTTACCGCTTTTTGCCGGCAAAAGCATGGAGATAAGCATCGAATATGCATGCTTTAAGGTTGCAATGTCATGCTGATAGCACTCCAAGATGATGCTTCTAAGTGCGTAAAGTCAATACTCTGACCTAAAAAAGACGTTTATTTTGTTCAAATGAGTGTACTTTTGTCTACCGCTTGCCTATTGATTTTTTCTATTTTGGAGATTTCCAATGGTCGTTTTTTGGTAAAATAATAAGACAAAAACAACGCATGCCTTGGCCAAGGATGAGAAGGATAAAAACACGCAGCTCTTCCATTGAAGGGTCACTGTTGTACAATCAAGGAAACAAACGTTCAAAGATTGTTTATCACAACAAACCACCTTTCTTCAATGAAAGAGCTGTGATGAATATAGGGATTCATTCTCCACGAGCCGCCAAACCGTTTTCTATGTTGGCAAAAGCAGTACCACTCCCTCTTGCTTCTGACCGTCCATCAAAATACGCAATGGGGAATCAAACCGAACATGGCGAACATAAGTAGTTTCTTCGACAGCTGGCATGGCATCCAAAACATCTTGCCTGAACAAGCCACTGCCACCCACCTCATCAATCGTAAAATAGCCCACACCGAAACTGGTGAGGTTTTGAAAGAAGTGCGTCCCTTGACTCGGGTCGATACGGTAGTTGTTTAATGTCGTCTCAACAATGACCTTTGCACCGCTGATTTGTGGCCACTTTACTGGAATACCCAACCAAGGATCGCTCGAACCCCAGCGCCCCGGACCTATCAACACATAGCCTTGACCTCGAGATAAGAACTGCTCGTTGAGCTTTTCTATCTCCCCTACAATCGCAGGATTATTCTTCGCTGTGAAAGAAGCGTTGGTTTTTACATAAACAACATCACAAACATCGTCCATGATGCCATGCCCTAACGAGTTGTGCGAACGCAACAAACACCGTTCATCGGCAATGGCAACAACGTCCTCGTCGAGCATTTGCTTGGAATCGACAATGGGACGGATTTGCAATAAGTAGAATTCCCCTGTCCTATCGGCATTGATATCACAGGCAAACTCTATTTCTACGGGGCAACGCATGCTCTCCGCACCATAGTTCATCGCCATCTGCATGATGGGTGCCAATGGGAACACATCGTGTTGCAGCACATTGCAGAAAGATATCACCTTGCGCCCTCCGTCGTACAATCCATCTCTCATCATCTGGTTGTATGGGTCGTAAGTAGACGCGATGTATTGCAGGGATCCATCTTTCTCGGCAGACTTGACACCTAACTTGAGGATGTTGAAACCATCGTCTACCTGAAAATCTTGTCCCACGTGATCCGTGTCAAGGGCATAGAATTGCGTTTGGGTCTCGCGCAAGGCCTTTTCCAGTTCGCTGGTTTGCAAGACATGATGAGGATGATAAGGAGACACCCGCAAAGTTTGACCGCCATCTACGATGTATTTACCCAATCCCAAGGCCAACGAGGCAATGCCCTCTTCCGCCTTTTCTTTGCCAATGGGATAATAATTCAGCGAGCGCAGCACCCCACTTATCTTGGGATAATAGTGCGTACCATACTGCTTACCCACCACTTCTTGCAAGATAACCGCCATTTTTTCTTGATCGATCAAGTTGCGGGTAGCCGTCATGTAAGCCTTGGAATCGTGATAAAACACCGAAGCATACACGCCTTTGATGGCACAGGCCAACATTTGGAGCATCAGTTGCTTGTCATCGAGCGAGGGAATCATGTAAGTAGAATAGATTCCGGCAAAAGGTTGATAATGCGAGTCTTCCAACAACGAACTGGAACGAATGGCGATCGGACTTTTGGTGGCATCGAAAAACGTGATAAAGTCGTCGCGCAAACGCTCTGGCAGCTTGGCTTTCAAGAAGCAGTGCAGTATCTCTTCGTCTGTCGCATCGCTCAAGGCAACATCATAAAGATTGTTCTCGTCCATGAATTGGTCGAACAAATCTGTACAAAGCACCAGCGTTTTCGGGATTTGCACTTTCACTCCTTCGTACTGATTAAAGTCGGGGTGCATCTTGATGATATGGTCTAAGAAAGCAAGTCCACGTCCTTTTCCGCCCAACGAACCTTCGCCAATACGTGCGAAGTGGGCATATTGGTCGAATTTCAATCGGTCGAACACCGCTACCACGCCTATGTTTTTCATCTTACGATACTGCACAATGGCATCGAAGATGATTTGCCGATGCGCTTGCAAGTCTTGCAATTTGTCCCAAGTGATGTTTTTAAGAAACTCGGAGATGGGAAATATCGAGCGTGCGCTAAGCCAACGACTCATGTGATTGCGTGATACATGGAAGCGAAAAGAATCATCTGGTATCTTAAAAATGTTGTCTTGCAGCTCTTTAAGCGAGTGCACTCGCATGATTTCCTGACGGGTATGCGGATCTCTAAAGATGAAATCGCCAAAGCCCATGTGCTCTTCAAAGATATGACGGAGGTCTATCCCCATCATCTTCGAGTTCTTGTCAACAAACCGAAAGCCCTCCCTTTCGGTCTTTTCTCGATTGCTCGACTCCGAACTTTCCACCACTAAGGCCAGATAAGGGTCACGCTTGCGAATCTCACGCAACAGTTTTAAGCCCGCTTCGGGGTCTTTCACTCCGCCTTTAGGATAACGAGCATCGCTAATAACGCCTAATATATTGTCCGCAAAACGATTGTAATAATCCATCGCTTCCTCATAGGTTCGTGCCAAAACTACCTTTGGACGACCACGCATGCGCAACGTAGCAGCATGTCGATTCAATGCCTCAGAAGACAAATGCTTGTTCTGCACCAATATGTAACTGTACAGATTGGGCAGTATGGAACTGTAAAAACGAATGCTGTCCTCCACCAGCAATATCATTTGCACGCCCCCTTCGGTGATATCGTGTTCCAAGTTCATCTTGTCTTCCATCAGCTTGATGATGGACATAATGAGATTGGTGTTGCCCAACCAACAAAATACATAATCGAAGATGCTCAGATCTTCGTTCTCCATCCTACGGGTAATACCGTGCGAAAAAGGCGTGAGAACGATGCAATGAATATCAGGAAAGGCATCTTTAATGTTGCGTGCCACGGTAAAAGCGTCATTGTCAGCTGTTCCAGGCATACATATCACTAAGTCTATCGGTGTGGACTGAAGAATGCGGGAAGCCTCTTCCGTGGTGCTCACCTGTGTAAAGGTGGGCGGATAGCGTAAACCCAACTCCATATACTCGTTGAAAATTTTCTCCTCTACCCTGCCGTCATCTTCCAACATGAAGGCGTCATAGGGGTTGGCAACGATTAAGACATTATAAATACGTCGCATCATGAGATTGACAAAAGTCACATCTTTCAATAAAAAATTACGCCATTGAGAAGGCACAGAATCGTTCATAAATGTTTTTTTCAAGAAGTAAGAACTAACCAAATGAAAGAGGTTTCCAAAATGAAGAACTTCCTTTCATTGGACTACATCGACACGACAAATGTAGGAAATACAATGTATATCCACAAATTTCCAATGAACTTTCATCTATCCAAACGCCAACTATTATATAAGGTGTATTTCCATCTGTTTTCACATTTATAAACATTATTATCGCAATTTATCCTTTTATATTTGGTGGATATTTATAAAAAAACTATATTTGCCGCGTCTTGGATACTATCCGTGACATGTAAAACCAACTAATTAAATAAATTCTACTATGGAAATTGAAAAAATCATGCAAGACCTGGAGAAGAAGCATCCAGGAGAATCTGAGTATTTGCAAGCTGTCAAAGAGGTGCTTCTATCTGTGAAAGACGTGTACAACGAGCACCCTGAGTTTGAGAAAGCTAAAATCATAGAGCGCATTGTTGAGCCAGAGCGCGTCATCATGTTCCGCGTACCTTGGGTAGACGACCAGGGAGAGGTTCATGTTAACATCGGCTATCGCGTACAATTCAACGGCGCCATTGGCCCGTACAAAGGCGGATTGCGTTTCCACCCATCTGTTAACTTATCTATTATGAAGTTCTTGGGCTTTGAACAAACCTTCAAAAACGCATTGACAACATTGCCTATGGGTGGTGCTAAAGGTGGTTCTGACTTCTCTATTCGTGGAAGAAGTGATGCCGAAGTCATGAGATTCTGCCAATCTTTCATGTCTGAACTCTACAAATATATTGGCCCGAGCACTGACGTTCCTGCTGGTGATATTGGTGTTGGCGGACGTGAAATTGGTTATTTGTTCGGTCAATACAAGAAGTTGGTAGGTCGCTGGGAAGGCGTTCTCACCGGTAAGGGACTGGAATATGGCGGTTCTCGCATTCGTCCAGAAGCAACAGGATTCGGTGCTTTGTACTTTGTGAACCAAATGTTGCAGACACGCAATATTGACATCAAGGGTAAAACAGTTGCCATCAGCGGTTTCGGTAACGTAGCATGGGGCGCTGCTCTCAAAGCTACAGAACTGGGAGGAAAGGTGATTACCATTAGTGGTCCTGACGGTTACATCTACGATCCAAATGGTATCAGTGGCGAAAAGATTGCCTATATGCTCGAATTACGCAGCAGTGGTAATGACGTTTGCAAACCATACGCCGACAAATTCGCAGGATCTGAGTTCCACGCAGGCAAGAAACCATGGGAACAGAAGGCTGACATTTACTTGACATGTGCTACTCAAAATGAGTTGAACGGTGAAGATGCAGATAAGATCTTAGCTAACAAGCCACTCTGTGTTGCAGAAGTAAGTAACATGGGATGTACAGCCGAGGCTGTTGACAAGTTCGTTGCAGCCGGACAACTCTTTGCACCAGGTAAAGCTGTCAATGCTGGTGGCGTTGCTACCTCTGGTTTGGAGATGACTCAAAACTCTATCCGACTCACATGGAGCGAAGAAGAAGTAGACGAGAAGTTGCACTACATCATGCACTCTATCCACGAACAATGCGTGAAATACGGCACACAACCTGACGGGTACATCAACTATGTGAAGGGTGCTAACGTGGCCGGATTCATGAAAGTGGCCCATGCCATGATGGCTCAGGGCGTGGTATAAACCCAAAATAACGTAGGGTGAAGTTTCAAAAAATAAGTATTTTATTTTTAATTCTACTGACAGGCTTTACCTTTCTGCTGGCTCAAAAGCAGAAGGGTAAAGCCACTTATTATTCTAAAAAAGCGACAGGAGCACGCACAGCCAGCGGTGAAAGGCTGCATCATGATAGCATGACGTGCGCCCATCGCACCTATCCATTTGGAACATTATTAAAGGTAACCAATCCTTCTAGCAAGCAAGAGGTCATCGTCAGGGTAACTGACAGGGGACCTTTCACACGCGGAAGGATTATTGACCTGTCGTGGGGAGCTGCCAAAGAGTTGGGAATACTCGCAGCCGGCGTTGCCATGGTGACGGTAGAACGCATTGATTCGGCGGACATCATCAAGGTTCCATACCGTTCAAAGGAAAGAAAAGAATTGCCTGAGCTTGACTTTGGCGTTTCTACCGAAGGGGGTAGTTTCATCGATGCATGGGCAGAACAACAGAAAGAAAATGCTCTTCAAACAAAAGAACAGCTCACTAAATCCAAGAAGGACAATGCTTTAGAAAACAAAAAGAAAACCTTAAAACCGAAAGAGAAACAGAAAAAAAAGAGATAAGAAGAAAACATAATCAATCACTTATTTATTGTTTATATTTTTTTTATAGTAATTTTGGCATATAAATTCTAAAACTATAACATCATGCATGCTTTCTTATCATCTTTATCAAATAATTGGATTATTTGGTTCTACATTATAGTTTTACTACCTTTTGAAATTTATGATATTTGTAAAGAGAAAGAAAGAAACAGCAAGAAGATTCTCATGCTTCTTATTTGCGCCAGTTTTGCCATAATAGCTGGAATACAATCTTGTATTAAGGGAAAGAACTTGACTATCAGCCCGACTCCTCTTTATATAATCCTCCTTATTTGTTACATAGAAAGCATTACCACATTCTTACAAAGTAGGACAAAAAGAGACCTCGCTTTCCTATGTATATTTTCATTTTTTATGGTAATAATGATACTAAACTTCCTATGAAGAAATTAGTAGCAAGGATAGTTCCTTATGTTGGTTGGAAATGAGGAGACTCTTCTGCTGCATACTGCATCTCTAATTTATAATGATCATAAGAAATGAGGGAAATCGTTCTTACCCGCATTTCTCATTTCTTACTGCACGCAAGCATGACTTTTTCAATCTCGCTGAGTATTATTTTTGTATTCTCCCAACCAAGCAAACCCAATTCAAGAACAAACACCTTCATCAACCATGGTGGCTCGTCCATGCCTCCTAACGAAATAAACACAGCCCGAAAAATAATAATTTTCCCACTTTTTTAAGAGAAAAGTAGTGAACCACTTTTGTAAAGATTCAAAATCGAAGTGCAAAATTTGTTGGTGTTTGGATTGTACAAAAAACATGAAAAACACCGCGGAGGTTTGCCATGCGGCCGGGGGCGCGAAGCCCCCGAAGAGCACAATCGGCAATACAAAAAAAGCAAAAGGGAGACCGCAGTCTCCCAAAGATTAATTAACTTTGTATTGTATATGTATCATCAATTAACCTCGGAGCAAAGGTCGCAAATTTTCGCCTTACTCCAAAAGAAAACAGCGAGAAAAGAAAT
>JAQYPT010000017.1 GCA_028726625.1 Prevotellaceae bacterium
ACCGCCGCCAGAAAAATATTCACTTAACACTTGCAGCTTGAACGCATCACTAAACTCTCTTCTTTTACTTGATTTCGTCATGTTTTTTTACTTTTTTTGAGTTTGATTATGTGTCAAGCTATTTCAGTATAAGACAGTTTAAATTCCAAGCACTTTGATTTAAAGTTGGGAAAATGAAAAAAGGATAGCCTTCAAGACCATCCTTCTGTGTGACTCCCGCGGGATTCAAACCCACAACCTTCTGATCCGTAGTCAGATGCTCTATTCAGTTGAGCTAGGGAGCCGTTAAGCAATTCTCTTTTTGTAATTGCGTGTGCAAAGGTAAAGGGTTTTTATGTAACCGCCAAATCTTTTTCTGATTTTTTTAGAACTTTCGTGAAAATAGGTGCAAAATGTCAGCTGGTGGGATGGATGCTGTCTGGCTTCACTTTTCATCGACTTGATGATACAAATAAAAACGCCACCCATAGTGGATGGCGTCTTATTTGACTTGAGCTTAAAAAATCTTGCTTCTTCCGTATTGATGTCCGTCTATTTAATCAAATCAACACTGCGTTTGAGGAAGGCATCGAGTGATGCTCCCTTGAGCATGCCATTCTGTAGCAGGGCAAGGTCGATGAGCTGATGCACCACTTGGTTGTCCTTGGCGGCCTTGGCGATGACGGCCGTCTTCTTCTCTTTCTGCTCCTTGAGGGCTTTTTCAGTGTTCTGCAAGTCGTCTTTTTCTTCTTGCGTCACCTCTTCCGGCTTCTTCTTGTCTTGACTTTGGTGCAGTGCGGCCAAGCGAGCTTCCTGACCTTTTATCTCACTGAGTATCGGTTTCAGCTCTGCTTCGGTCGCCTTGTTGCTCTTGGCAAGAACGTCCTGAATGAGTCGGTGGTCGCTGTTCAGCACCAAGGTGTACATGTCGGGCATGCTACCATAAAAGGCCATGCCAGCTTGGAACTTGCTCATGTCCTTCATACGGCGCATGTACTCGCTCTGTGTGATGACCAACGGAGTTGCTGTTTCACCCAAAGGCTGAACTTCTACGTTGAACTCAACCTGGGCCATCTTTGGCATTTGCGACTTGAATACTTGTGACAGATTGTCGCTTTCCTCGCTCGACAGTTTGTTTTCTTTGGCATCCTCCTTCACGATTAGGCGGTCAATGATGTCGCCATCTACACGCGTGAATCGGCATTTCTCAAATTTTTGTTCATACATGGATACGGTGGCCACATCCAATTGTCCGTCAAACAGCAAGACATTATACCCTTTAGCCTTGGCAGACTCAATGAATGAGTACTGCTCATCCTTGTCGGTGGCGTAAAGATAAATCAGTTGTCCGTCCTTATCTGTTTGCTCATCCTTAATCAAGGTCTTGTACTCATCGTATGTGAAGAACTTCCCATCAACATCCTTGAACAATGCGAAGTCTTTCGCACGCTCATAGAAATCTTCCTGTGTGAGCATTCCGTAGTTGATGAAGATTTTGAGGTCATTCCATTTTTCCTCATAGTCCTTGCGGTTTTCCTTGAAGATAGCCTGCAAGCGGTCGGCCACTTTCTTGGTGATGTAGGTGGAAATCTTTTTCACGTTCGCATCACTTTGCAGATAGCTCCGGCTCACGTTTAATGGGATGTCCGGCGAGTCGATGACGCCATGGAGCAGCGTGAGGAATTGCGGAACGATGCCTTCTACCTGATCGGTGACATATACCTGATTGCTGTAGAGTTGTATTTTGTTCGGCTGCAATTCGATATTCGACTTTACTCGTGGGAAGTAGAGGATGCCGGTGAGGTTGAACGGATAGTCAACGTTGAGGTGTATCCAGAACAATGGCTCGTCCTGCATGGGGTAGAGCTCTTGGTAAAATTTCTTATAATCTTCATCTTTCAGCGAAGACGGTGTCTTTGTCCAAAGCGGTTCGGTGTCGTTGATGAGATTGTCTTCCTCAGTTTCCACCTGTTTTCCATCTTCCCACTTGGTCTTTTTGCCAAAGGCGATGGGTACGGGAAGGAACTTACAGTACTTGTTCAGCAAGTTTTCAATGCGTGATTTCTCAAGAAATTCCTTGCAATCGTCATCTATGTAGAGCACGATGTCGCTGCCTCGGTCGGCTTTCTCTACGTTTTCAATGGTAAATTCCGGACTTCCATCGCAGCTCCATTTGACGGCTTGCTCGCCATCGCGATAGCTTTTCGTGATAATTTCCACTTTCTTGCTGACCATGAACGCAGAGTAGAAGCCCAGTCCGAAGTGTCCAATGATGGCATTGGCGTTCTCTTTGTACTTCTCCATGAAGTCGTTCACGCCAGAGAACGCAATCTGGTTGATGTATTTGTCTATCTCCTCAGCGTTCATACCAATGCCTCGGTCGCTGATAGTCAGCGTTCCTTGCTCTTTATCGAGCTTGATACGAATGGTCAAGTCGCCCTCTTCGCCCTTAAAGTCGCCTTGTTTGACCAACGTCTTGAGCTTTTGTGTGGCGTCTACGGCATTGCTAACGAGTTCGCGTAAGAATATTTCGTGATCTGAATACAGAAATTTTTTAATGACGGGGAAAATGTTTTCTGTCGTAACCCCGATGTTACCTTTTTGCATATAATGATATGTTAATAATTTTTCCATCAACATTAATGCAAATAATGTGCCAAAGTATAGTTAAAAATAAAGGAGTAAGACAAATTGAAGTATTTGGACCTTGCACTTTGGTTGAATGTCAACCCTGAGTCAAGCTCCATGGTGTACGGAATGCATCCGATAACTCCAATCTTGTCTTACTCCTCCTATTTGTTGAAGTGATGGGCTCTTTAAGACAGCCCATCCTTCCTAACCGATGGCCATGTCCTGTAAAATCTCACCCAAAGTGGGGTGGGTGTGGATGATGTCCTTCAGTCGGTCGAGCGTGATGTCCATGTTCATCAGTGCCGAAATCTCTTGCACCAATTCAGCGGCATGGGCACCGTAGATGTGACAACCAATGATTTTGTTCTGTTCGTCAACAATCAGTTTCGCCATACCTTCAGACTCTTCCATCGACAGAGCGCGGCCATTGGCGCGGTAGTAGCCTTTTCGAACCGTATAATTTAGTTCTTCGGCCTTGCATGCGTCTTCGGTCTTGCCCACTGAAGCAGCCTCCGGATGGGTGAACACGGCAGCAGGCATGATGTCGAAACGAATGTTGTCGCTCTTGCCAAGGATGTGGTTCACGGCCCTGAAACCTTGGAATGTTGCAGCATGGGCAAGCATCTGGCGGCCGTTTGTGTCGCCGATGGCATAAATACCGTTGATGGAAGTTTCCATGTTGTCATCGACCAAAATTCCCTTTTTGTCGTAGGCAATGCCCATAGCGTCCAGATTTAGTGAATCCATGTTGGCTGCACGACCTGTTGCAATGAGGATGGTATCGGCCTCTACGGTCAGTTCTTTGCCTTTCCGCTCAAAGGTCACTTTACCTTCATGAATGCACTTCACGCCAGCTTGCAGGTAGAATTCAATGCCTTTCTTCTCCATGCACTTGCGCAAACGCTTGGCAATGTCGCTGTCGAGCGTTGGCAAACATTCTTTCATGAACTCCACGACGGTCACCTTACTACCGAAACTGGCGAATGCAGAAGCAAATTCCATCCCGATAACCCCAGCACCAACGATGCATAGTTTCTCAGGAACGTGGTCGATGTTCAACAGTTCTGTCGATGTTACAACATTCGATTCTCCTCCCTGTTGATACACCAATCCTTCGATGGGTGGCATCTTTGCGTGTGATCCAGTGGCGATGATGATGTGCTTTGCCTGGTATTCTTCACCGTTGGCAACCACCGTATGGCTGTCCTTGAAAACGGCTTTTCCCCGCACCAAAGTGATATTGGGCTGTGATAGTAGGGTCTGCACACCCTCTCTCAGCTGCTGAATGGTCTGTTGCTTGCGTTCCATCACCAACTCAAACGCTGGTATGGTCTCTTTCGAGGCATCGTGCGCCAAACATTTTGTCGGTATGCAACCACTGTTGAGACATGTGCCACCGACCTCCTGTTCTTCAAAAATCAGAACTTGGAGGCCGTTTTTGGCGGCATAATCGGCAGCCCGGTAACCTCCGGGGCCACTGCCGATGATGATGAGATCAGTTGATGTCATGGATGAGCTGTTGATAGGTGAGTATCGGATGTTTAGCTGCTTCCACATCATTCACACGCTTGACAGGTGTTTCGTGTGGTGCGCCCTTAACGATATCAGGGTTGGTCTTCGCTTCCTCTGCTATCTTGCGCATCACATCAATGAAACCATCAATGGTGTCTTTACTTTCGCTTTCGGTTGGCTCTATCATCATTGCTTCGTGGAAAAGCAGTGGGAAATAGATGGTGGGAGCGTGGAAACCGTAATCTAACAGGCGTTTGGCAACGTCCATTGTGGTGACTCCCGTGCTTTTGTCTTTCAATCCATCGAAAACAAACTCGTGTTTGCAAACCTTGTCAATAGGCAGTTCGTACACATCTTTCAAACTATTCATGATGTAGTTGGCATTCAGTGTCGCGTATGGACCTACCTTCTTCACGTTTTCCCTACCCAGAGTGAGAATGTAAGTATAGGCTCTCAGGTAGGTTGCAAAATGTCCATGATAAGGATGTATGGTGATGGATGTGCCAGTATGGCCTTTCGCCTTGCAGTTGTTGGTGGGTAAAAAATCCACCAATTTCTCGCAAACACCTACCGGACCCGACCCTGGTCCACCTCCACCATGGGGCGTAGAGAAGGTTTTGTGCAGGTTGATGTGCATCACATCGAAGCCCATGTCGCCTGGTCTACATTCGCCCAAGAGCGGATTGAGGTTGGCGCCGTCGTAATACATCAAACCACCACAGTCGTGGATGAGTTTGGTAATCTCGGGGATATTCACCTCGAATAGACCAAGTGTGTTGGGGTTTGTCATCATCATGCCGGCGATGTCGTCACCCAAAAGGGTCTTGAGGTGCTCAACATCTACCAGTCCATCGGGTGTACTCTTCACTTCTACCACATTCAATCCGCATACGGCAGCCGAAGCAGGATTGGTACCATGAGCCGAGTCGGGCACGATGACCTTGGTTCTCTGATGGTCGTTACGACTCTCATGATAGGCCTTGATGATCATCAACCCCGTCAACTCGCCATGTGCACCGGCACAAGGATTCAGGGTGAAGCGTGACAAACCTGTCAGCTCAGATAATGACTGTTGCAGGTTTTCATACACTTCCTCGGCACCTTTCACCGTCTCAGCCGGTTGAAGGGGATGCAGATTAGCGAAGGCAGGGTGTGCGGCAATCTCCTCGTTGATGGGTGGATTGTATTTCATCGTACACGATCCCAAAGGATAAAAACCATTGTCAACGCCGAAATTGTTTCCACTATGATTGGTGTAATGACGCACCACGGTCATCTCATCACACTCCGGAAGCTCGGCATCGGTTGTCCTTTTCAGTTCGGCGGGTATTTCATGGTGGCCAAACTGATTCTTGGGCAGACTGTACCCACGTCGTCCCGGATGTGACAACTCAAATATCAGATTGCTATATAGTTTATGATTCATGACACAAGTTCTATTAGTTTGTCTATTTCATCCTTGGTTCTCTTCTCGGTAACAGCCAGCATGAGCAGGTCGTCGCCAACCTGCACGCCTCCAAAGATGCCGTTGTCTATCAGTCGTTGTTGCAGTTGTTTGATATCACCATCATACCGTACGCAGAATTCATTGAAGAAAGGCTGGTCGAAAGCCAATGAGAAATGGCCTGTCTTCACCAGTTGTTCGCACAGATAGTGCGCACCATCGTAAGATAATTGGCCTACTTCTTTCAGACCTTCCTTGCCCATCAGTGACAGGTAAATGGTCACCCAAAGCGCCATGAGCGACTGGTTGGAACAGATGTTCGATGTGGCTTTCTCTCTTCTGATGTGTTGTTCGCGGGCCTGAAGGGTCAAAACAAACACGCGTTGGCCATCCTCATCAACGGTCTTGCCGACGATTCGTCCTGGCATCTTACGCATCATTTTCGTGGTACAGCACATGTAACCCACATAGGGGCCGCCCCAATTCATCGGGATGCCCAATGATTGACCTTCGCCAACGGCGATGTCTGCTCCCAATTCAGCTGGTGTCTTCAACAAAGCGAGGTCTGCCGGATTGCTGTTCATGATGAACAATGCTTTCTGCTCATGACACAGGTCGGCCACGCCAGTGTAATCTTCTACGATGCCATAGTAGTTGGGATACTGAACCACCACGCCTGCCACGCCGCCTTCCGACAGCTTCTGTTGCAGTTGTTGTTGGTCGGTGATACCCTCTTTCTGCGGAATCAGGTCAATTTCTATGTTCTGATAGTGAGCATAAGTCTTGACAACGGCCAGGATTTTAGGATCCACCGTCTCAGAAATCAACACTCTGTTGGCTTTCTTGTTGTTGGCCTTAGCCATCAAGACGGCCTCGGCTGTGGCTGTAGCACCATCGTACATGGAAGCATTAGATACTTCCATACCGGTGAGTTCGGCCATCATACTTTGAAACTCGAAGATGTAATGCAGGGTGCCTTGTGAAATCTCGGCTTGATAAGGTGTGTAACTGGTCAGAAATTCAGAACGTTCTACCAGATAAGGCACTGCCGAAGGGTAGTACCTATCGTACACGCCGGCGCCGGCAAAGCAGGTCAGTTGCTTGTTTTTGGCGCCCAGCTCGTTGAAGAACTGACGAATCTCAAGTTCGCTCTTTGCTTCCGGCAGCTTGTATTCCCCCTGGAAACGCACTTCTGCCGGAATCTCTTGATAAAGATCATCGAGCGACTTAACGCCAATCTTCTCCAACATCTGAGCTACATCCTCTTCCGTATGTGGAAAAAACTTGTAAGTCATCGTATTTATTTGTTACAGAATTCTTCGTATTTCTTGGCATCCATCAGGTTGTCCAGCTCGCTGGTATCCGACAGTTCTACCTTAATAATCCATGCACCGAAAGCATCTTTGTTAATCAACTCTGGTGTGTCTTCCAAAGCCTCATTCACCTCTACGACCGTTCCACTCACGGGAGTGCTGAGGTCGCTGGCAGCCTTGACGCTCTCAACGGCACCAAAATCGTCGCCTGCTTCTATCTCATCGTCAACGTCTGGTAGGTCCACATAAACGATGTTACCCAATGCCTGTTGCGCATAATCGGTAATACCGATGCTGGCGATGTTGCCTTCTACTTTTACAAACTCATGTGACTCACTGTAATAGAGTCCTTCAATCACTTTTGCCATAATTTGTTATATTAATTAATGTTATACTTGATAGTTGCTTAACTGTGTTCTCCGTTCACTCCCTCATCGTTGAAAAAAGCTATTTGGGAAACGGTGACAGGCTTCCATACTCTTCGGACTTGTCCTGTTGATGGAAAACACCGTTGGGAGAAACCCACAGCCATGTTAGTCTTTCTTATAATGTTTGTCGTAGAATCTCTTCTTCACGACCACACACTTAAATGTCTTTTTGCGAATCTGTATTTCCAGTTCAGTACCTAATTTTGCATCTGGCTTGTTCACCAGAGCGCAGGCTACACTCTTATCCACGCTGATGGCATGGTAGCCAGTGGTAATCACTCCGACCTGTTTTCCATCCCTCAGAACGGCATAGCCATGACGAGGAATGGCCTTTTCTTGCAACTCCAGACCGATTACTCTTTGCTTGACGCCTTCTTCTTTCTGCTTCACAATGGCCTCTTTGCCGATGAATTCTTCCTTATCCAGTTTGCAGAACATGCTCAATCCAGCCATAACTGGCGAAATCTCTGCTGACAGTTCGTTGCCGTAAAGTGGCAATCCCACTTCGAAGCGCAGGGTATCGCGACAGCCAAGGCCACAGGGTACGCACCGCTTGCTTGCCATCAAGGCATCCCATGTATTAATAATGTACGCGTGAGAGCCGTAGATCTCAAATCCGTCTTCGCCCGTGTAACCCGTGCGACTGATGATAACATTCTCACCATCAACGTCTACTGTCTTCGCTGTATAGAACTGTAGGTCTTTGCAATCCTGGTGCAACACCTCTTTCATCACAGCTTCTGCCTCGGGACCTTGCACGGCCAGCTGTGCATAATAGTCAGAGCAGTGGTCAATGGTTACATCAAAACCCTCGGCGTTTTCGCGCATCCAGGCCACATCCTTATCGATGTTGGCAGCGTTGAAAACGAGGAAAAACTCGTTTTCACCCATCTTGTAAACCAACAGGTCGTCTACCGTTCCACCGTCAGGGTAGAGCATCATGCCATAAAATACCTGATTGATGGGCGCACCTGCCACGTCGTTGGTGAAGATGTGGTTGACATATCGTTCGGCATCTGCGCCTGTTATGTAAGCCTCGCCCATGTGTGATACGTCAAAAACGCCACAGTGTTGGCGTACCGCCTGATGTTCTTCGATGATGGACGAGTACAGTATGGGCATCTCAAATCCTGCAAAGGGTTGCATCTGCGCACCCAATGCCACGTGTTTGTCATACAAACAAGTTTTTTTATTTTCCATATTTTTGATGTTTAAGTGTAGATTTTTCGTATTTCGTTTTCATTTTTTAGTAGTCTGTTGTTGGTGTCAAGTCAGTATGTTTGCATGGCTATTTTCATTCAGCCAAAATCAAATCAACCAACTGTTGCTTCTTCAGATTTCTGATGATGTCGTCCAAACGGTCGGGCAGGGCGTTGTCTATGGCCTGTGCGTTGTAAGGCACATGGCGCAGCTTCTTAAGAATGCCGTTGTCCAGGTCGCCCGTCAGGAAGTAGTCGCCCATGATGTTGGCCTCTTTGATGACATCGTTTTTCAGTTCAAGTCGCACCTCCAGTTCGCCAACACCTTCGATTCGTTTTTTGTGAACGATGGAGTAACGGGGATTGTTGCCGTATGTAAAATCGTCCGACAGGTAGTCTTGTTCAATCTCTTCGATACCCTTCACGTCATCAGCTGTCAGGGTGATTGTCGATGAGCAGAGGTTTTGGCGTGCAAAACGTTTAACCTCTTCGAGGGTAAGCGTGGTGTGATCTTTGAGCAGAGCGATGTGCTGGCGAATGCTCTGCACCCCTTTGCTGATGAGTTTTTCTTGGCTGGGCGTAATGCTGGCCACCATGTTTTGTATATTGGTGTCGTAGAGCATGGTGCCATGAACGATGCTTCGTCCCGGAACATGATAGAATGCGTTGCCAGACACCTTTTTATCGCCAATGAGAATGTCGTTGCGTCCACCCGAATGGGCATCTACCCCCATGGCCTGAAGCATGTCTACCACGCGCTTGATGTATTGGCAGAATACCATGTTCACCTGGTCGTCGTGTGTGATGCAGGAGAACAAAATGCAGCCCTCGTCAACGTAGATACAGCCACCTCCGCTTTTTCGTCTGATGAGGTGGATGCCTTTTTCCTGACAATACTCGGTGTTTACTTCATTGTCGATGAGTTGGTTACGTCCAAACATCACCGTTGGCGGCACTTGCCACATGAAGAAACAATCCTCCGTACTGTCAATATGTCGTGCGATATATTCTTCCATCGCCAGGTAGAAGCTGGTGAGTCTGTTAGATTCTGATACTTCGACGTAGACCATTTGATTGTTTAGGCTTAGTTATTTCTGCATGCAAATATAATGAATTCTTGCAGATTAATTCAAGAAAATTGGATAAAAGTTTTTTCAATTTATCCAATTAGCAAGTGTAATAATAATCATTAACCTAAAAGATTGCATTTTTTGTGAGGATAAGTACGGATTATTCTTTTGGTATTCTGTGTACTATATTCTTAATCTGATAACTACATTTGCTGGTGTTGCGCACGAATTTCAGATTGCAGTGCACTGTGTTTTTGTGTTCTAAGCGCAAAAATATAGTGGAAGAGTGATGACGAATTTTCTTGACAAAGGTCGCTTCAATGCTTGGCATATTTACAAACAACCTTGCCCTTGCTTTCAAATACGACGAGTATGAACAATATTTACAAGTAAAAGATAATCAATATATTGTGGTTTTCTGTAAAAGTTTTGCTCTATCTTTCAATGTTCTTTGAAGCCAAAAGCTATGCTATAAGCGTGTAATATGTATGCCTTTGGCGAGGTATTGCATGGTAATTGCTGCGTAAAAGTATGATTCTTGTAGAAAAAATCAAGTGTTTCTGCCTACAAAATTGTTTTTTCATCAAAAGTCATTGTTTGTTTGCTCCTTGCTTGCCTATTGATTTTTTCCAGAATAGAAGTTTTGAAGAGCCGTTTTAGTGGTCTTTTTTGATGAAAATAACTGACAAACGTAGCGAAAACATTTCAGCGCAATCGTATGGACACAGGGTTTGTGCGTTCCTACGATTGCGCTGGTATGAAAAAGGCGTTGGTTTGTCATTCACAATTTGTCATTCACCTCTTTGTATTAGCGTGCGATGATGACAGTGGCTCTCGCGACAGCTTGCGCAAGATGGCCGTCATGGTTTAGCCTAAATGTTGGCGATGGACATGATGTTGGCGAATACGCCTGCGGCCGTCACGTCGGCACCGGCACCATAGCCTTGTATCTGCATGGGGTAGTCTTTGTAACGCTCGGTGGTGAGCAGCACAATGTTGTTACTGCCCTCAAGGTTGTAGAACGGATGCTGCCGGTCAACGGCTTGCAGAGCCACTTGCATGTGTCCATGATCCATGGATGCCACGAACCGCCATCTTTGGCCTTGTTCTTCCAGCCGCTTTCGGCGGGCATCAAAGTCGGCATCCAACAGAGGTAAGCGTTTCAAGAAGTCGTCCAGACTGCCCTCAAAATAGTCGGCTGGCACAAACAGATGCTTCTCTACGTCTTTTTGTTCAGCCTTGTAGCCGGCCTCTCGCGTCAGTATCACCAGTTTTCGGATGACATCCTTGCCGCTCAAGTCGATGCGTGGATCGGGTTCACTGTAGCCGTCAGCCTGTGCGCGGCGTACGGTTTCAGAGAACGGAACGTCGGCGGAGAGTTCGTTGAAGATAAAATTGAGCGTGCCACTCAGCACGGCTTCAATCTTCAGGATTTTGTCTCCCGAGTTGCGCAGGTCGTTGATGGTGCCGATAATTGGCAATCCGGCACCGACGTTGGTTTCGTATCTGAACTTTACGCCCCGCATCACGGCCGTTTGTTTCAGTGTCAAGTATTCGTTGTAGGGTGAGGATGCGGCTATCTTGTTGGCTGCCACCACGCTGATGTTATGCTCGAGAAAAGTTTGATAGAGTGCGGCAATCTCTTCACTGGCGGTGCAATCGACGAACACGGAGTTGAAAATGTTCATGTTGAGGATATGGTCGCGCAGGGCAGAGGGTGAGCTGAGGTCAGATTCTTTCAACGCTTCCCTATAATTGTTCAGGTCAATGCCGTCACGACTGTAAATGGCACGTTTTGACGAAGCGATGCCTACGACGTTGAGTTTGAGCTGCGAATGGCGTTTCAATTCTTCATATTGCGTCCGAATCTGTTCGATGAGCTTGCCGCCCACGGTACCTATTCCGCAGATAAATAGGTTTAGTACCTTGTATTCTGACAGGAAAAACGAGTCGTGCAGCACGTTCAGTGCCTTGCGAAGGTACGCCGCCTCAATGACCACCGATATGTTGGTTTCACTGGATCCCTGTGCGAAGGCAATCACACTGATGCCCGATCGGCCAAGCGTTTCAAAGAGTTTGGCGGCTATTCCGGGCAGGTGTCTCATGTTTTCGCCTACGATGGCGATGGTAGCCAAGCCTTTCTGTGCTTTCATGGAGAACATGGCTCCCGTCTGAATTTCCTTGGCAAACTCTTCGTTGAGTACCTTGACAGCTTCTTCGGCATCCTTTTCCTGTACGCCAATGCTAGTGGAATTTTCGGAAGAAGCCTGACTGACCAGGAACACAGAGATGCCCTTGTCGGCCAGGGCCGTGAAAATGCGCCGGTTTACACCAATAACACCCACCATAGAGAGGCCGCTCACATTGATGAGCGCCGTGCCCTTGATGCTGGATATACCCTTGATGGGCTTGCCGTCGTTGGCTATTTGGGCTTTGATGATGGTGCCTTCGCCGTCTGGATCGAAGGTATTTTTCACCTTGATGGGGATGTTCTTGACACAAACGGGGTAGATGGTTGGTGGATAAACCACTTTGGCGCCGAAGTTACATAGCTCCATAGCCTCGATGTAGCTCAACTCGTTGATGGTGTAAGCGGCCTTGATGACCTTCGGATCGGCCGTCATGAATCCGTTGACATCGGTCCATATCTCCAATATCTCCGCGTTCAAAGCCGCTGCGATGATGGATGCCGTGTAGTCTGACCCACCTCGTCCGAGGTTGGTGATCTCGTTGGTATTCTTGTCCTGACTGATGAATCCCGGCACGAGAGAGATGCGGGGGAGGGTGGCAAATGTGTGTTTAACCAGTTTGTAGGTGAGTTGACTGTCCAGTGTGTGCTTGCCATGCTTGCGCTCGGTCTTGATAAATTCGCGGGCATCGTACCATTTAGCGCCTTTGATGAACGTGGCGACGATTTTCGAACTCAACCGTTCGCCATAGCTCACGATGGCGTCTTGCGTCTTCCGACTTAAATCATGAATGAGATAAACGCCGAAGTAAATGGATCGTAGTTGTTCAAACAGGGCATCTACGGTATTGAACAACTCTTCTCGCCGCGCAGTGTCGGTGATGATGGTGTCAATGAGTTTGTGGTGTCTGTCTACCATCTCATTGAACTGTTGTTTCCATTCGTCATCACCTTGCAAGGCCTGTTGGGCGGTTGCAAGCAACTGGTCGGTGATGCCTCCCAAGGCACTAACTACCACAACCACCGGTTGCTGCTTGGCAGTTTGTTCTACGATTCTCTTCAAGGAGCGGATGCTCTTGACGGAACCCACGGATGTTCCGCCGAATTTCAATACTTTCATTTTACTGTTTTTTACTGTTTTATGCCACCCGACAAAAGTGGTTTTAATGATTTGTTGATTTCGCTTCTCAGCATTACGAACAGAAACGTGGGCGTTATCCAGCCTACAACGATGGTGAACGCATTGGGTTTCATGCCTCATCATGCTGCGAAGTCGATAATTGGTGACAAAAGTACGAAAAAACTTTGAATGGCTTATCATGCAACATTGATTTCCCTTCGATGGGCATGAACTTTGAAAAGAACTGGTTTTTAATCTGAAAAATACTTGGGTAGCTGGAAAAAAAATACTTATTTTGCAAAGAGATAAGGTGTTTTGTGACATCCTTTTTTGTCGAAAATCTACAAAATTTCTTCATTCATGATCAAAGAATTTCAAATCAGATTGCTTCCTCAGCATGCTCATTCCGAGCAATCTATCATTGAATATCTGGCCAAAGAAAAGGGACTGGATGCCAGAACGGTGAAGCATGTGCGGGTGTTGAAACGATCTGTTGACGCACGACAGCGAACGGTGTATGTGAATCTTAGTTTGAGAGTGTACATCAATGAGCTGCCACAGGATGAGGAATTTGTCAGGACGGTCTATCCGGATGTGTCCCAAAAGCCGCGCGTCATCGTGGTGGGAGCTGGTCCGGCGGGACTTTTCGCCGCACTTCGTTTGATTGAAGAGGGCTTCAAACCCGTGGTCATCGAGCGGGGGAAGAATGTCAGGGAGCGCAAGAAAGACCTCGCCATGATTACCAAGACGCAGAAGGTGGATGCTGAAAGCAACTATTGTTTTGGTGAAGGTGGCGCCGGTGCGTATTCGGATGGCAAATTATATACCCGCTCGAAGAAGCGTGGTTCGGTTGAGAAAATTCTCAATGTGTTTTGCCAACACGGTGCTTCAACCTCGATCTTGGCCGATGCGCATCCGCATATCGGTACGGACAAGTTGCCGAAGGTCATTGAAAACATGCGAAATACCATCATCAACAGTGGGGGAGAGGTGCATTTTGAAACCAAGATGACGGCTTTCTTGCTGTCTGCCGAGGGGGATGAGGTACTGGGCGTTGAAGCCGTGCGATTGTCTTCGGGGCAGGAAGTTACGTTCAGAGGACCGGTCATCCTGGCCACCGGACACAGTGCGCGTGACGTATATCGATATTTGAGTGGTGCCAAAATAGAAATCGAACCGAAAGGATTGGCGGTTGGAGTGCGCTTGGAACACCCTTCAATGTTGATCGATCAGATACAATATCATAACAAGCAGGGACGAGGAAAGTATCTTCCTGCGGCCGAATATTCATTTGTCAGTCAGGTGGAGGGACGTGGCGTTTACTCGTTCTGCATGTGTCCGGGTGGTTTTGTCATCCCTTCAGCCACGGGTCCGAGACAAATAGTGGTGAACGGAATGAGCCCCAGTAACCGCGGAACGAGATGGTCGAATGCGGGGATGGTGGTGGAATTGCATCCTGAAGACGTTCGCCAGGCAGGCATGTTGATGCCCAGTGACGATGAAAAGCTGAATGACGATTTGGTGATGATGCAGTTGCAAGAACAATTGGAATACACTTGTTGGTTGCAGGGAAATAGGCAACAAACTGCTCCGGCGCAGCGAATGGCTGACTTTGTGAACGGCAAATTGTCATACGACTTGCCGGAATCCAGTTATGCTCCCGGCATAATGAGCAGTCCACTTCACTTTTGGATGCCGCCATTTATCGTCCATCGTTTGCAAGAAGGCTTCAAGAAGTTCGGGCAGATGAGCCGTGGTTTCCTGACCAACGAAGCTGTCGTGATAGCCGTTGAGACGCGAACGTCGTCGCCCGTGCGTATTCTCCGCGACCGCGAAACGTTGCAACATGTCCGCGTGCGTGGCCTTTTTCCTTGTGGAGAGGGTGCTGGCTATGCGGGTGGAATCGTCTCTGCCGGCATCGATGGTGAGCGATGTGCTGAGAGCTGCGCTGGGTATCTGTCTAAGTGACAAACGTGTTGATATTTTTTGTGGGAATAAAATAAGAAACGGACGTGCCGCCAGATGGACACGTCCGTTTGATGTATTTGCTAATCAAATAATTGATTTCTCGTTTCAGCGCATGGTTTATCTGTTGATAAACTTCTTACCGTTTTGTATCACAACACCCTTATATGTCTTGTCAACACGCTGGCCAGCGAGGTTATACATTGGTGCGTTGTCATTCAGGGCCTTGCTCTCTGCATTTAAATTGTCAATACCAGTCGTTGTATCGATGCTAATAATCGTGATCTGGTAATTGCCATTAAACATGCTGACAATACCTTTTACAGTATTGTTCTTAACCCCTTCGAATGTAGACAGCTCATTATAAGCGTCTAAGTGGAAGCCGTTGTACAATTGAATCTTTTGATCTCCAACGTGAGCATAGTAGTTAGTGTACTTCCCTGATTGTTCGCTTTGTATGGTTACTCCTTCTACTTGTACCAAGTCAGAGAGGTTCTCGCCCGCCTTATCGGGGGTGATGACCTTTGGTTGTGCTGGTGTACCATCGGTGATGGTCAACCCGTCAGCGTTGGTTTTATCGGTTTTCTCACCTTCGGGCAGTCCCTTATAGTCCGTGAGCTTCAAGGTTACTTCACCGTTCAACATCTTGTTTTCTTCCAGTGTTAATCCGCTATTATACAACAACAAGGCTCCTGTAGCGTCACGAATGAAAATTTGCGTATTGCCATTGTTGCTGATCCATGTGTAGAGTACCTGTGCATTATTCAATTTTAATTTAGCGGTAGTACCGTCAGATAACGCCTTAAAAGCTGCAATGTTATCTACTGTTTGTACTTCAGGAGTAGGAATAACGGCTCCACCTTCTAAGGTAACGACTACTTTATAGGCGCGTACTTGCTTCGTAGTCTTAAAAGTGATAGAAGTAGCTTTACCTGTCCATGTGGCTGTTTCGTTGGCAATTACCAATCCTTCTTGTGTAGCAAAGTTAGATGCTGCATGTCTTTTATCGCCTGAGCAGGTCATCTCTACTTTAACAATATTTTTACCAGTTGCCGATAGGGTTACGCTTGAACTGGCATAGAAACGGTATTCGCCTTTCTTTGTTCCCTTATTAAAGGCTGCAAGTGCAGCTTCTGTACACGAAAGAGTGACACCGTCTTTGCTTACTTGGTCAGGTTTCCCATTTCCTGTTTGTGTTCCTTTGTCTACATTTGCGTCAAATGTCACTTGTGCAAAGGTGATGCTGCTAATCAAAGCGAGCAAACTCATTACTGAAATACGTAAAATTTTGTTCATACTCAATAAGTTTTAAAAGTTAGTTTATAAGTTATCTAGTAGGAGCAAAGATACAAAATATACTTGAAACTGATGTTTTTTCTACATATTAATTTTTCGTAACATAACTTTTATTGTTCAAATGACAACTGCTTCCAGCTTATTGTTGTTTGATTGTTAAATATTGAACATTTTAGGGATAAAATTTGTTATTGTCAATCTTAAACGTTATATTTGTCACAGTTTTTTGATTTCATGATTTATGAAATCGTCCCTCGAGGTTGGTAGCATCCTGCACCAACCTCTTTTTTTGTTTCTGTGCCGCATCAATGTGTCAAATGGGCTGGTTCCAAATGTTGACTACTCGTGGGAACATGGAATTCGTTTGTTATACAGAGCAATCATTGTGATACAAAAAAAAGAGGGGGTATCACTGTTTTGATACTCCCTCCTCTATGTGTATGTATACTATAAAAGTAGTCTTTGCTTATTTCTTAGCCTCTTCCATGACGCCCTCAATGTACAGACGGGTCATCTCTGGCTCCCCATTGGTGCGTACCGTGATGGTCTTTTTGAAGTGTCCAGGAAATCTGCCTTTGCCGTTGTACGTTACTTTTATCTCACCTTTCTTTCCTGGTTGAACAGGAGTCTTGGTGTAAGCTGGCACAGTGCAACCACAGCTTGCCACAGCTTGATTGACGATAAGCGGGGCGTTACCCACGTTAGTGAAGGTAAAAACGCACTTCTGCTCAGGCGTGCTTTCATTGAATTTGCCAAAGTCGTGAGTGATTTTGTCAAACTTGATTTGTGCTTTTTGTTGTGCGTTTACTATGGTAAAACAAGCAAACAGCATCATGGAAAACATGATCAGTTTTTTCATTTTTCTAGTCCTTTCTTTTTAATTCAGTTGTGGCAAAGGTATAAATAAATTAATGAGATTCCAATGAATATTAAGAAATATTATACTATTTGCTCTTTCCAAATGCATAATTATATAATAATGTGAAATGAGATGTATTTCGTGAAGAATTTTAACTTTCCCAGATGCACCCACATGAACGGCAATGAAACGAGGTAAGCCGTCACGCCCAAGATTCAAAAATGAACTGGTTGAATGGGCAATGTGTGTGCAAACAGTTCAAAAATAGTTAATAATGTGAAGATAATCAAGACGAATTGCATATCTTTGCAGCGTATGATGGAAATAAAACTCGAAGAAAGCGTTCTGCAAAATGCAGCTGAAGAAGGGATGGATGTATTTCTTCAGGCGATTGTGGATACGATTTATGATGCGATAGGCGGAGAACTGACGGCTGATTCGATGCAACAACTAAACTCGGATCAAATTACGCTGTTGGCTTATTACATCCTGCATCAGGAAGTGATGGACGGTGGATTCGTACAGCTCATTCATAACGGTTATGGTCCCTTTATCTTCAGAAATCCTTTTGACAAGGCACTGAAAAGCTGGGGCATCCACGATTTGTCTAAGATGATAGGGAAATGCCACAAACTCTACCGTAAATATGCTGCCGAATTGGAACAAGATTGTTCTGACGACGAGTTTATGGCGTTGTTTGAGAAATATCCAGCCTTTGACGATTTTGACGATGAATTCGTTGAAAATGAAGAGCGTTGGACAGAGGATGTTGCCCGTTATGTGGATGAACACATCGGGCAATTTGTAAAGATTATGTAAGAATGAATAAAGAAGAACTCGCACTAAGAAAAAAGAGTCCCATACAGATTAGGAACAAAAAAGCGTCATTTGAGTATTTTTTCATTGATACTTATACTGCCGGCATCGTGCTCACGGGTACGGAAATCAAGTCCATTCGCCTGGGTAAGGCCTCTTTGGTTGATGCCTTCTGCTACATTCATCGAGGTGAGATTTGGATTAAAGGGATGAACATCAGTCCGTATTTCTATGGCTCTTACTCCAACCCAGAAGCCAAGCGTGACCGCAAGTTGTTGCTGACGAAACGTGAAATCAGAAAGTTGGAAGCCGACATCAAGGTAGCTGGTCATACCATCGTTCCCACCTTGGTGTTCATCGATGCGCATGGAAGAGCCAAGGTGGACATCGCTTTGGCTAAGGGAAAGAAGGAATACGACAAACGACAAACGCTGAAGGAAAAAGAAGACAGGCGAGAAATGGATAGGGCCGTCAAAAACTTTTAGATGTAGCGTCGGAAGATGCAATGTGGTGTCATTGCTGCTTTCTATGCAGATGACCTGTTAAGGTGGTGGCTGGTTTTCATGATGAAATGTACTCACGAGTAATCCTATAGGATAAGATAGGTGAAGTGTCGGTTGGCTGAGTATGGCTATCATCAACCTTTCTGTGCAGATTCAAAAACGAAGTGCAAAACTTGTAGGCTGACTCTACCCCGGAAACTTTTGTTATTTTTATTCCTAACTATTTGTAAAATCAAAAAATAGTGTTTATATTTGCGATACCATACAAGAATATATAGCGATATATTCAGCGTTATACTGAACGCTTATCTCTAATGACTAAAACCTTAAGATGTATGAAGCACTTGATTCTAACCATGATATTGGTATGCATAACCTTACAAACCAATGCGCAGCAGTCTTTGTCGTATGCCTATGATGCTGCGGGAAACCGCATTGGAAGGACTATCGTTTTAGAAACACGAGCTTCTAAGGCTTTGCAAAATCAAACCGATTCGATATTCTTCCACGAAATGCTGGCAGAAAAACAGTTCAAGATTTATCCCAATCCTGTTCTGTCAGAATTAACCCTTTCAATTACAGGGTATCAATCTTCCATGTCGGGTGAGTTTTCTATCCTGACCTTGGGAGGCGCGCTGTTGAAAAAAGGCAAGATCCAGACTGAAAAGACCACAATCAATATGGGCGGTTATCGGCCAGGAACATATATTCTGCATATCCAGTTAAATGGACAGCCTACCAGTTGGAAAATCATCAAGCAATAATTCATACCCCCAACTATGAAAAACAACATCTTACACCTAACTCTTCTGTTGTTAGCTTTCTTCGTTAATACGATACAGATTCATTCACGGTACGTGACAGATAGTTTGCGTGTTTCGCCCACTGCTGAACAGGCTGCTGAACAGAAAAAAGAAGATATTATTGTTGAATATGAAATAACAGATGCTGGAGACACCGTATTCCATTATAAACGCAAGCCATTCGATTTTGGAGTAATCTATAATGGAGCGCCCAAACGTATTTATAATGAAGAATCTGGGCCAATGCCTCGTAGTGTTGCCGTTCGC
>JAQYPT010000018.1 GCA_028726625.1 Prevotellaceae bacterium
TATATTGGCTTCTGCAAGCGTACTGCGACGAACTAGATAGTTCGTTCCGAGGTGTGCGAGCTTGTGAGCCTCCGCCTTCATGCCTATCTCAAGTTCGCGCAGAGAATCAAAGTGTTTGAGGATGCCGAACAACATTACGACAAGATGTTGGTAACCGTCAAAACGCTTCACATAAGCCTCGCTTCCTTTCGTTTCGCGGCTTATTTGAAGAATTTTCTCCTTGTCGAGTAATTTTAATACTTGGCTATAGACTGGCTGTCCGGTAAAATGACTATCTTTGCTCATGGTTATGTTTTATTTTAGTAAAAACAAAGATAACCAAAAGGGCTGACACCTCGTGAGAAGTGTCAGCCCTAAATTATTTTGTTTAATAAAGTTTTACCGGACAGCAATAAAAAGAAAAAATAGGAAGGTGGACATATTCTCACAAAGAGACCTATAGAATTATCAATATCATATATGTTGATAATCAAAAAGACACGTTACCCATTAAAACGTTATTTAATACTGGTAATCTTAACTTTGTATATGGAGGGAAAAAGCATGGAGTGATAATTACCGAACTCCATTAAACAATCATAGTCGAATGTATTTGCTCCTTTCATTTATTTCTTATCTGAATTTTCAAGAAGAAGCTAATCATTCTTCGATTTCAGACAAACTTCGAACTAAGTTTGCGATGAAGTGACTGGAGGTTTCGATAGGGGAGTAGTTAATGTATCTCATACTGCGCCTGAGATTACGCCTAAGAACTTTGTTGTTGTTTTGCACAAATCCTGCTTTGCCTTCTCTGAAATGCCATTCCTTTGTTGTATCGATTTCTGTATGGGTCAGGGTTCTTAAAATCAGAGGATAGGCGTCGCGTTCTACATTCTCTACAAATGGAATTTCGTCTTGTTCAAAATTAAAGACAACAATCAGGATGCTTCCCTGCAGTTGTGCCATACGTTGTAGGTGAAGTTTAGCGAGCCAGGTTTCAAGTTTGACAAAATCAACCTTGTCACCTCTTGTTCTTAAGTAGCTACCCAGTTCGATGATGCCTCTGACGGAGATGCCTTTGGCTAATATGTGGTTGACGTTAAAGATAATGATGTCAAGCAGTTGAAGTGTTTCCATGGAAGTATCAATTGCATGTCGCTCATCGTGTTTGATTTTTTTTAAACGCTTGTTTAACGTGGGATTGCTGAGATGTGGGTTGGTAAACCATTCCTGTTCATCCTTGTCAGTCATTTCCTGCAAATCAAGAATGAGCTTTTGTGGAATATGGATGTTAGTGTCATACTGATGGTTCTTGATGCCTTTCAATGCGATGGACACCACGTTTTGAGATGCTGCCATCTGAAACAGGCGGTTCCATTTGAAGGTTGTCATAGGCTCTAACGTAACATACTCATTGAGTGCTCCAGAGCGCAGCAACCGAAAGAAATTACGTTTGATGATATCCATATTTGATGACGTGTGAATGAAACCTGATTGATGTCGCCCCGGGGCGCGTCCGCAGTAGCTGTAGGTCAATGCAGTCGTTGTTGATGGGCATGGGATGATTTCCTTTTTTACAATTGCGTGCGACGATAAAAATCCATGTTTTCTTTCGTCAACAATTCTATCGGCATGTAGTTTACGGGATCAACCTTCTTTTTCAGTACGATGGCTTTGAACAACGTGTCAATGCAGCAGTAGCCTTGCTGGTAGGCATGCTGAGCGACCAGGAACGACACGCTGCCCTGTCTGAGGCATTCGGCGTTTTTACCCACCATGTCATATCCCATGATTTGGGTGTTTCTTCTGTTGGTTCTTAACAGAAAGTCGCCCATGATGTGTGCTTTGGAGCCAAAGGTGATGCAATGATGTATTTGAGGATGCTCATTGAAAAAGTTTTCTAACCTCAAGTCATAATCTTTTTTGGTGGTCTTCATGGGCAAGCCCAACTCGATGATTTCAATCTCGGGAAAGTGTTCTGACATGTAATGTCTGAATCCAACCTCACGATTTTCCTGCTGTTTGCTGCTAACCTTTCCGTCCTTGATGCGCTTCATCAGCACGATTTGTTTCTCTTGATGGGCTATCATCATCAGAATCCTTGCCGAGAAGTAGCCGCTTTTGAAGGAATCTTGTCCGAAGAAGGAGAGTGGATTCAGTTCGGGCATGTACGAGTCGAGCAGGACGAAGGGGATGTTCAATTCGTGCAATTGATCTGTGAACGCTCTGGTCAAGTTGAGTGTTGACGGAACGATGACCACTCCGTCGGGCTTCTCTTGCAAGCAGGTGGCTGCCACCTTTTTGAACGACTCTTCTTTGAGTCGCTCGTAATAGAGCGTTTTTGTCTCGAGATTGAAGTCGCGTCTGGTTTCTATGGCTTTCTTTGCACCTTCTTCAATTTCCTCCCAGTAAGTTTCAGATTCATGTTGTGGGATGACGAGATAGAAGGTGTATGACTTGTTGTACGCCAAGGCACTGGCATACACGTTGGGTTGATAATTCATCTCCGAGAGTGCTTTCTCCACCTTCTCACGCGCTGAGGGAGAAACGTTGGGGCGTCCGTGTAAAACCCTGTCTACCGTTCCAACCGAAACGCCCGCCCGCTGGGCAATGTCCTTGATTCTGATTTTTTCTGTCATATCACATTTAAAATATGTGCAATCATCGTGTAAGCCGAACACAACGTAAGTTCACTTACTTTGTTGAGGCGCAGTCTAATTGATGCAAAATTACAAAGAATAGTTGTATTGTGCGAAAGCACAGTTGCATATTTTAAGCATAATCAACATTTTCCTTCGTTTTTCTTCATTTTCAAACAGCAAATGGTTATCTTTGTGTGACAGATTATTTGCCAGCCTAAGCATGTGTCATCAAGAAACAACCAAATGCATCTATTCGGTATTGCTCACACTTGTCATTCTCTTGTGTGCGATAGCTTGCTCAGACCCTCACGGTGACGACGTGGTGGCACTGAACGAAAGGGCGTACCAGTTTCGCTACCGCGATTTGGACAGTACGTCGCTTTATGCAAACCGGGCGTTGCAACTGGCTGGCAAACATGGTGATGGTTATGCCGAAGCCCTCAACCATCTGGCGTTCGTCCATATAGCAAGGATGGAATATGCCAAGGCAGATTCGCTGCTGTCTGAAGTACGCAAATCGACCAACAATCAAATTGAATTGTTAGTGGCTGACGTTCAGTTGATGCGGCTTTGCCAACGTTGCTCCAAAAACAAGGACTTTTATGTTTATCGGGAGAGTGCCATGAGGCGTCTGCATCGGATAGAGGAGGAGTACAACAGTCTGGATGAACACCAAAAACGCCGAATGATTTATGCCGAAAGTGAATTTTATCTCACCACCTCCACCTATTTTTATTATGTGGGACTGGAAGATTTGTCAATCGATGCCATCAACCAAATTGATGTCAACGGCGAGATAGCTCGAGACACCTCCCAACTGTTGAATTTCCTGTATAACGTTGGTGCGGGCGGCATCATCCTCGATGGCACGCGTGAGGAAATCAACCAAGCCGAGTTTGACTATCTTACGCGATGCTATGTGCTGGCCAAGCAGCATCATTATCCCTATTGGGAGGCCAACTCGATGCAGGCCATGAGCGAGCATTTGCAGCGAAAGAAGTTCCGCGACAAGTTGATACGCGACAATTTGCCATCCATGCAATTCATCAATCCATACGACATGCCCGATTCGTTGTTGGCCGGTAATTTGGCGCAACGCTCGTTGAAAACATTCATTCAATATGGCGACGTTTATCAAATTGCCGGATCGTATCGAACGCTTGCAGAGTGTTATTGGGAGTTGAAAGATTACAAGTCGGCCTTGATTTGTCTGCACAACGCGTTGGAAACCAACCATGCCATCAACCAAGCCCCCGACTTGGTGGCATCTATCCGGGAGCAATTGTCACTGGCTTACTCGGCCATTGATGACAAGCAAAACAGCGATTACAACCGAAATTTATACCTCGACATACAGGAAGGAACCAGACAGGATAGGCAGTTGGAGGCCCGCGCAGAACAGTTGAATTTGTCATCCAAGCAGTTGAATCGGATGATTCTGGCCATCATCATCACCATCGTTGTCGTATGCTTGTTGTTGTTTATCTTCTACTACATGCGAAAGAAGAACGACCGACAGGCTTCTACGCTGACAAAACTCATGGAACCCCTTGAAAAATGGAAACATGACAATGAAGAGGCACTCGAGGAAAACCAAGAAAAATATGAAGAGATAGAGGAAGAAAAACATGTGCAGCAACTGCACGTTTCCAAGAATAAGAAGCGTAACCTCGAACAACGAACCAAAGTGTCGCTTGTCAACAGCATCATTCCTTTGATAGATCGGATGTTGCACGAAATACATCAACTCACCAAAAAGACCGAGGCGAAGTCCATCAGGGACGACCGATATACCTATATCGCTGAGTTAGCCGAGCAGATTAATGATTATAACAGCATTTTGACCCATTGGATACAGTTGCGGCAAGGTGTGTTGAGCTTGAAGATTGAAAGTTTTCCGCTGCAAGATGTCTTTAATTTGGTGTCACGCAGCCGGATGAGTTTCTCCATCAAAGGTATTGATTTGCAGGTAATGCCCACCCAAGCTGTGGTCAAGGCCGACAAGACGCTCACCGTGTTCATGCTGAATACCTTGGCTGACAATGCAAAGAAATTCACGCCCTCTGGCGGACAGGTACGGATAGACAGTGAGGAAGGTGACGACTATGTGGAGATTAGGGTAGAAGATACGGGCGTTGGTATGTCTGAACAACAAATTGAACACCTGTTCGTCAACAAGCCCATTGTAGACCATACCCTCGAAAATGTTGACGACAACCCTCCGCAGCACCGCATCAGCAACGGATTCGGGTTGATGAATTGCAAGGGCATCATCGATAGATATCGTAAGATCAGTAAGATATTCAATGTATGTTCTATTCGTGCCGAGAGCGTAGAAGGCAAGGGTAGCACGTTCGCCTTTAGGCTGCCGAAGGGGGTGGCGCGTACCATTGCGGTGCTTTGCATGGTGGGTTCGTGTTTGATGAACGCGAAAGCGGGCGAGTTGGGAAGTGTGCCGCACACGCCCCATCCGGTTGGTCAAGCGGAGGTGGTGCAGGGCGAGTTCATCCAGCAAGCCACAGCTTTTGCCGATAGTGCTTACTTCAGCAACATCCATGGGACTTATCAGAAAACCCTGTTGTTTGCAGACAGTTGCCTGTATTATCTCAACCAACATTACCGAACATGCAGACCGCATGGTGTAGATACGATGACCATCATGTCCAACAGTACCGCATTGCCGGCAGAAATCAAATGGTTATACGATAGTATTCCAACCAATTACAATGTCATCCTTGGCATCCGAAACGAAAGTGCCGTGGCTGCATTGGCCTTGCACAAATGGGCCTTGTACGCTTACAACAACAAGGCTTATACGCAATTGTTCCGCGAACGCAGCGCTGACAGTACGTTAGGCACGTATGTTCAAATGATGCAACGTTCAGAAGTTAATAAGAATGTGGCCCTCGTCATCCTTTCATTGATATTCATGCTGATATTCCCCGCCTATTATTTTTTGTATGATCGGCATCGGGTGTATTATCGGTTCAGCGTTGATCGAATCCAGGAAATCAACCAAACCTTGTTGAGTGAGGCCCCCGCTCAGGAGAAATTACAGAAGATACAGACGCTTTGGACATTCAACCGCAGAATGTTGAACACCCGATTTACCAAACTCAACGCCATTGTTGAACAAATCATGGATGCGTTACGAGATCGCATTCATGTGGAGGAAGTCCAGACAACCAGTATGGAACTGGCCCAAGACGAACTGCGAAGAACGAGTTACGAAAACGACCAGTTGCACATCAGCAACAGCGTATTGGACAATTGCCTTTCAACCTTAAAGCACGAAACGATGTATTATCCCGCTAAAATAGGTGTTTTGGCAGATGGTAAAGACGAAAACCTTCCGGTGTTGAGCGAGCTTTCTTCTTATTACAAAGACCTGTACATGCTGTTGAGTGCGCAGGCCATGCGGCAGATAGACAATCATGTTAAGGTGGATGACGACATGCTGCGCTATCTGTTTGACATCTTGAAAGAGCAAAATGGCGGTGAGCTGGTGCTGACCGCTGAAGATAAAGACCCCGTATATAGTCTTATTCATGTAAAGATGAACAATCTTCATCTCTCCGATGAACAAGTAGCCGCTCTGTTTACACCCAACACCTTTGACATGCAATTCATGCTGTGCAGGCAGATTGTTCGTGAGGTGGGAGAGGCTACCAATGCGCGTGGCTGCGGCATTCAGGCTGTGAAAGATGAGACAGGACGAATAAACATTAATATCACCTTAACAAAAACGATATGGAAGAATTTAAAATTATCATAGTAGAGGATGTTCCTTTGGAACTGAAAGGTACTGAGGGTATCTTTAAAAATGAGATTCCTGAAGCCGAAATCATTGGCACGGCTGAAAACGAACAAGAGTATTGGCGCCTGATAAAGCAGCAGGTACCTGATTTGGTTTTGTTGGACTTGGGACTTGGTGGCTCCACGACCGTTGGCGTTGAGATATGCAGGCAAACGAAACAAAGCTACCCGCAGGTGAAGGTGTTGATATTTACCGGCGAGATACTGAACGAAAAATTATGGGTCGACGTGCTGGATGCGGGTTGCGATGGAATCATCTTGAAGAGTGGCGAACTGCTCACGCGGGGCGATGTTGGAAGTGTGATGGCTGGCAAACGCATGGTGTTCAACCAACCGATATTGAAAAAAATAGTGGATCGCTTCAAGTTAAGCATCCATAACCAACTGATGCGGCAAGAGGCGCTTGTGAATTATGAGATTGACGAATATGATGAGCGTTTCCTCCGTCATCTGGCCTTGGGCTATACCAAGGAGCAGATTACGAACTTGCGAGGGATGCCCTTTGGCGTAAAAAGTTTGGAAAAGCGACAAAACGAGTTGATACAAAAGTTCTTTCCCAATGGCAACAACGGGATTGGAATCAATGCCACCCGACTGGTAGTTAGGGCCATTGAGTTGAGAGTGCTTGACATTGATAATTTGCAAGCCGATGAAGAGTAAGGCCTTCGCCATCGTTACGTTCAGCTTAGGAATTGTACAAATTCTGCTCATACTGGTGTCGTGGTTCATCACAGCCACGATGCCTATGTCGCCTGTGCGTTCGTTGTTGAGCAGCGAGGGCATCAGATGGTTTTTTGGTCAGTTCACTTACAACCTCGCCTCTCCCTTACTCGTTTGGATCATTCTTGCGGGAATGACGCTGGGCGCATTGAAACAAAGCAGACTGTCTAAGGCTTTTACACCCTCTGCCAGAAAAGAATATCGACAGCGTTTCGCACTAAAATTGGTCTTGCTCGAACTGGTAATCTTCGCAGGGATTATTGGTTTGTTGACACTCATGCCCCAAGCCATCCTGCTGAGCGTGACCGGTCATTTGTTTCCAAGTAGTTTTTCACAAAGTGTCTTTCCAATAGTATGTTTCATGGGTTGTGTGGCATCCGTCACCTTTGGACTGTTAAGCGGTACTTTTCGTTCGCTGACCGATATTTTTAATGCCTTGTCAGCCGGGATAGGCTGGCTCTCTCCCTGGCTTGTTATTTATGTGATGGCTGCCCAACTATACCATTCTTTCTTGTTCGTCTTCTAATCTATCTCATACCATATCCTGTGGTATGCTGGCATTATAAAATATTTTGCCTATCTTTAGAAAATTAAACCCTGTAAGTGGCACGCTGTTGCCGACACCGTTCTTTTCAGACAGACTTATTCACTTAATAACCAACTGATATGAATAAGCATTTACTTTCACTCCTTGTCGCACTTGTGACGACCGCGGGCAGTCTGCCCATGGCAGCACAAGAGGCCTACGCCGTATTAACCGAGGCCGACTCCACGCTCACGTTCTACTACGACAACCTGCGCAGCACACGTCCGGGAACCAAGTACGACGTGCCAACAACAAATACAGCTCCTGGTTGGGCAGGAAACTTCACTACCCATCAGGAAAAGATCAAGCACGTTGTGTTCGATGTGTCCTTTGCCGACTTTCGCCCCACCTCCACCAAATATTGGTTCCGATACTGCGTGAAATTGCAGGACATCAAGGACATACGAAACCTCAATACCGAAAATGTCATTGACATGAGTTTCATGTTCGAGCAATGCATTTCCTTGACATCGCTCGACTTGACCGGCTTCAATACAGCAAACGTTACCGATATGACCAGAATGTTCTTTAACTGCAGTTCCTTAGAATCGCTCGACTTGAGCAACTTCAATACGGCGAACGTTACCAGAATGCGTAGCATGTTCAATTTTTGCAGTTCTATGGCATCGCTCAACTTGAGCAGCTTCAATACAGAAAAGGTTACCGACATGTACGACATGTTCAATAGATGCAGCTCCTTGACATCGCTCGACTTGACTGGCTTCAATACAGCAAACGTTACCGATATGATCGGCATGTTCTCTGAATGCAGTTCCTTAGTGTCGCTCAACTTCACTAACTTCAATACAGCAAACGTTACCACCATGATGGGCATGTTTTATGGATGCAGCTCCTTGGAATCGCTCAACTTGACCAACTTCAATACAATAAATGTTACCAATATGAACAGCATGTTCTATGGCTGCCGTTCCCTGGCATCGCTCAACTTGAGCAACTTCAATACGGCAAACGTTACCAATATGGGCCGCATGTTTTATAGCAGCAGATCCCTGACCACGATCTACTGCAACGATGATTGGAGTAAGGGCGGCAAGGTAGAAAATCACAGCGATATGTTTAGCTTCTGCCCCAAGTTGAAAGGAGCGGGCGCGGAGTTTGATTCCAACAAAACTAGTATTGAGATGGCGAATCCCACCACGGGTTACTTCACGGCCAAGACAACCGGTATTGACCCTGTGACGGTTGCCGGCAAGATGGGTGATGGCAAAATATACGACCTCAGTGGCCGGCAGGTGAGCAAGAACTACAAGGTGACAGTTGGTAATCGGCCTGTGCGTTAACGGATTATGATCCGAAGCCAAGCATACGCAGTCAGAGGGTCTGTATCCTCCTCAAAGCCCTTTGAAAAAGCGGTATGTATAGTGTGCTTTCAATTGCATGGACTTTGAATGCCAAAATCATTTGAATTGGGCACCAAAGTCCGTGACTTTGGTGCCTAATGTCATGGACATTGGCGCCCACGGTAGATACTCTTGCGCATCTGTTGGATAGTTTACTAAAACAACATGTCAGCAAACTTGGCAAGATGTTTTACATCCTTTTCGTGAAAAAGTGACAAAAGTCTGTAGAGTGGAGCAGGAGTGTCAAGTCATTCCCCTAAGACAGTTCGGACAATTCAAGCCATCTCATGCTTTTTTCATCCAGCTCTTCTTTTAAGGTGGGCAGCAGCATACTCTTGGTCGTGAGGTCTTCAACGGTCAAATTTCCGCTGCATATCTCTTCTTCCAAATCCTTGATCTGTTGCTCCAGCTTTGTAATGTCCTCATCCAAAGCTTCAAACTCTCGTTTTTCTTTATAAGAGAGCTTTTTCTTTTCGTTGTTTCTGTAGTCTTTCGCAGCGGGCTTCTCCTTCTTTTCTTCTGGCTTCTGCTCGATGGGTTTCAAACTGTTCCACTCTCTGAATTGTGTGTAATTGAAGGGGAAGTCTTGAATTTCGCCCTCACCCTTGAACACTAAGATGTGGTCAACTACCTTGTCCATGAAATATCTGTCGTGACTGATGACAATCACACACCCCGGAAAGTCTTGCAAATAGTCTTCCAGCACCTGCAGTGTTTGAATGTCCAAATCGTTCGTAGGCTCATCAAGCACCAGGAAATTGGGATTTTTCATCAAGACCGTGCAAAGGTATAACTTGCGCAGTTCACCGCCACTGAGTTTGTAAACAAAGTTGTGTTGCTGCTCGGGCGTGAACAAGAAGTGTTGCAGCAGCTGCGAGGCCGTCATGCTTTTGCCGCCACCCAGATTGATGTTCTCGGCAACGTCACTGACCACGTCAATCACTTTTTGCTGTTCGTCAAACTGTAATCCTTCTTGAGAGAAGTAGCCAAACCGAACGGTTTCACCGATGTCGAACTTCCCGCTGTCGGGTTCAACGAGTCCCATTAACAGCTTGATGAATGTTGATTTCCCCGTTCCATTGTTGCCGATGATTCCTAATTTCTCAAATCTGGCAAAGTTGTAATAAAAGTCTTTCAGTATCACTTTGTCGCCCCAAGCCTTCGATACATATTGACACTCGAAAATCTTGGAACCAATATACACGTTGCTCGATTTCAGTCTGATTTGTCTTTCCTCAACCTTTTGTTTGGCTACCTGTTGCAGTTCGTAGAAAGCCTCCTCACGATAGCGCGCCTTGTGTCCGCGAGCCTGTGGCATGCGCCGCATCCATTCCAGTTCGGTGCGATACAAGTTGTTGGCCCGCGCCACCTCTGCCCGTTTGTTTTCGATGCGTTCTTGGCGTTTCTCCAGATAATAACTGTAATTACCGCGGTATGCATAGATGCTTCGGTCGTCTAATTCAAGAATCGAATTGCACACGCGGTCCAAGAAAAAGCGGTCGTGCGTCACCATCAGCAGCGTCTTGTTGCCCCGCGACAGATAGCTTTCGAGCCACTCCACCATTTCCAAATCCAAATGGTTGGTCGGCTCATCGAGGATGAACAGGTCGGGCTCTGTAATCAGAACGTTCGCCAAGGCCACCCGCTTTTGCTGTCCACCACTCAGTTGTCCTATGGGTTGGTCAAGGTCATCAATGTGCAACATCGTTAGTATTTGCTTGGCTTTTAACACTTTCTGCGGATCGCCTTGATGATTGAAGCAAGCGTCTAACACCGATTCGTTATCATCAAACCGGGTCTTCTGTTCAAGATAGCCAATCTTGAGATCTTTCTTCATGATAATCTCGCCACCGTCCTTGCCTTCCTTACCGGTAAGAACCGACAGCAGGGTAGACTTGCCGGTGCCATTCTGGGCGATGAGACCGATGCGCTGACCTTCGGCAACGGAGAAGGAGATGTTGTTGAACAAAACAAGGTCGCCGAAAGATTTCGTTAGATTCTGAACGTCTAAATAAGGTATTGGTCCGGGCATGTTTACAGGCTGGTTCTATAAATTAGCTTTGTTAGATTTTGAGCTTTTTTTTGAGGTCAAAATGCAAGAGAGAGAAGGAGTGTAGCGAGCTACACGACTGAACGAGCTTACATTTTGAACCAAAAAGAAGCCAAAAGATAACAAAACGTATTTCATAAAAAATTAATGACTATATGCGGTGGTAATTTATAGAACCAGCCTACTGAAGTGATTGGTTTATTTCATCAATATAAGCCAACAACTCTTCGCGGCCCGTTCGTTTTTCCGAACTCGTAATAAAGTAAGGTGGCAGTTCTTCCCATGCATCTCTTAATTGTTCCATCCACTGGGCTGCATTGGCTTTCGCCTTCACCGTGCCCAGTTTGTCGGCTTTGGTGAACACAATGGTGAAGGGTATCTCGTTTTCTCCTAACCAATCGATGAACGCACGGTCTATCTTTTGTTGCTCGTGACGCACGTCAATCAACACGAACAAGTTGACCAACTGCTCTCGTTGCAGAATATAGGTGTTAATCATTTTCTCAATATCCGCCTGCACTTTCTTGGATCTCTTGGCAAATCCGTAGCCCGGCAGGTCAACCAAGTACCACTCATCGTTGATCAAGAAGTGATTGATGAGTAGGGTCTTGCCTGGTGTGGACGATGTTTTGGACAGTCCTTTGTGGTTGCAGAGCATGTTGATAAGACTGGATTTCCCTACATTCGAGCGTCCGATGAATGCATATTCTATCCGATTGTCTTTGGGACACTTGTCTATGGTTGGCGATGATATGAGGAATTCGGCCTTCTTTATTTCCATATTCTTACGTTCTTTCTGCAAAGATAATCATTATTAGGCAAATATGCGGCGGCTATCAGATAAATTTGCCGGAGGTACCATGGCTCTTACATTTGATACCTTTTTGTTTTGTTAATAAACCTTTTGTTTGTTAAATTGGTTCGTTTTCTTTGACAAAACAAAATCGGAAAATAGACAAAATTGAGAGTTTTTTTAGGCGTTCAAAGCCTTAAATTTATCATCTGGTAGCCAATTCACATGGAACAAACCAGCTATTAGCATGCTTTTACCATCTAATTTGCATGCCTTAGCCGTCCAAACTGCATCATATAGGGGTGCTTTTATGCACAAAATAATGGATTTTTTGCTTCAAACACTTTGCTTTTTGATTTGGGTTTAGATTTAAAAATGATATAAAGCTATAGTAATCAAATAGATGACAATATATTTTCATTATTGGCATATTTACAATATGCGGGCAAGTTGGTTGAAAAAACGTCCGGCATTTGTGTTAAAAAAACGTTGTGACAGAAGACGTTTCACAGAAGAACATTCCATTTGATCAAAATAACGAAATGTAACTTTCTTAATTGACAGAGCCTTGTAAGGATGCGGCTCTTTCGTTTTAGAAAGATTGTTTGTTGTACAAACCAAACTATTTTTTGTTTCAACAACAATCATCCTTAAACGTGAAAGAGGACGTGTTTTTTTTGAGTAGCCCCTGTAAGTATTACCGAATAGTCACAAAAAATAAGTAACTTTGCAAATTATTAAAAAAAATAAGATTGTTGTTTCTCAATATAGCAGTCTAACCCCTATTTTTTGAACAGTATGAATCGGTGGCATTACCTCATTGTTTTGTTAGCAGTCTGTATAATGGTGACGGGCTGTAACGACAAAGAAACAAATTATACCTTCAACGAATCGGAATATTATTCTAACGAGCAACTGGCATCTATCTCTTCGGATAACGATTCGTTGTTTTGGATTGGTACAGAATATGGTAAGGTGTGCCAACTCACAGATAGTGGCTGGAAATCGTTTCACGTGGCAGCAGATAGAATTTATTTTGTTCGGCATACCGATAAGAATTATTGGATTGGGGTTCGCAATGGTGGTATACAGCGTTATAAATTCGACGGTACGACATTTAGACTACAGCAAACTTATCCTATCGCTGTAAAACGAAATAGCTATTCGGCATACGATGCGCTATCGATAAATGGGGAAATGTGGGTTTGCACATCGCAGGGACTCTTTGTCTTGGACAATGACACTGCTACCCATTTAAGGCTTATCTATCCCTCAAAACCCACCTCGCCACACATGGAGGGACAAGCTTGCGTGGTGAGAAAAATAGTACAAATAAATAGTAACAACCTCGTGGCAGCAACAGATAATGGGTTGCTGCACATCCACTTGCCTTCACATAAGATAACCAAGACGTACGAAGGCAAGAAAATAGACGACATTGCCGTTGTCCAAGGAAAGCTCTATGTGCTATCAGGCAATCAGTTTGAAGTATTTAAGGATGGCTGTCAACAAACATATCCGCTACATTTTACCGCCTCCTCGTTTTACGTTTCCGAGGGGATGTTTTGCTTTTTTTCTGTAAACGAGGCACATCTCTCTATGAATCTAAAAACATTTAAGAGCATACCTCTACGCCGCAAAATCCCTATCAACAGTAGTAATGTGGCAAGCATGGACAAGGGAAGAAATGCGATGCTGCTGGTTACGGACAATGCGCTGTGGCGAATACCCATTCATTTATATCTGTTCAGCAGCAATATTCCCATCGTGGCAGCAAGTCTTGACAACGACTGTATATGGTATGTAAATGCGCAAAACGAGATTTTTGTTCAGAAGAGAGGCGAACAGGTGGCTGAAAAGGTGTACGATTTTATCAGCGAAGAGCCTATTATAGATATGGTGGTTAAAGATAATGTACTTTATTATGTCACCAGTCAGCGAAAAGTAAAACGCATTCTGCTAACCAAACAGCTTTGGCGCAATTACCTTAATTTTCAAATTGCCGACAGATACAGCTCAAAAGATAAAATTACAGCAATGGCAGTAGAAGCCTATGATGATAAGATATCGCTTCTCGTGGGCATTCAAGACGGTCTCCTACGTTTTAACAAAGCCTCTTTTCGCCCCGATACGATTGTTGGTTTCAACGACAAGTATATTTCCTCGTTTTACCAGCCCAATGGCAGTCACATGATGTACATGGCAACATTAAACCATGGCATCATCGTAGGGCAAAACGGATTGTACGAACCCATGACTAAGACTCCTGTGGTAAATGGTATGCGCGAGGTGGTAATGAGCGATAAGTTTCCACCGTCTATGATTGTTTTGGCTGGAAACAAGCTGTTTTTAGAAGGATCTACGGACAGTTTAGACGCTTCGGGCATTAGCAAGATACTAATGGCTAACGACACAACAGTATATGCGTTGAAAGATTTTGGGGTGCAACGCTACACATTGCAAAATGGCCGTTTGGTTAAAAGTGGAGAGTTTTTCCGTGACATCTGTTTCCACCCCAAAGCCTCGTTTATAGATCATGACCATGTGTACTTAGGTTGCAACTTAGGAATTTTACATTTTAAAGCGTTACACGAAAACCAAACAAAATGGATCGAGATAGAGCGTGGCATCATCTCTCGCCGTGCTTTATTCGTGTCGTTTGCTGTCCTCATGCTCATGTTGCTGCTGATATGGGCAGGATTAAAAGTGAATCGCCACCTCAGTATCAGACAGATTCTTGCTCGAAAAGCCGATTTGAACACACGCATTACCGACCTGTTTTCTATTTATGAGTTGTTACCCAATTACAATGATGAGGAGATAAAACAGCTGAAAAGCGATTTGGAAAACATTAGTCCGTATGGAAAAGAGTCGTGGAAAAATACCAATGCCCAACTGGCTGCTATCTCTAAACTGCTCATGCAAAAGAATAGAAATATGGTATTGCCACTGATGAAATTTGTTGATACACAGCGTCAAGAGATTCTTGAATTGGACTTGTATCATAGCAAACAGTTGGCACAAGACACCAACGATGCCTTTGCATCAGGTTCGATAGAGCGTATTCGTTCACAAGCCATTATCAATAATCGGTGGCTGGTGACGATTAAGGACATGATTAGTCAACTTGATACGTATACAGGGCAGATAGCGGGAATCCTACTCTTGCCCGGTATTAACGAAACCCTACCAGACATGATTGCCACTTATCGTAAGGAAATGGCGATTATGCCACTCACCGAATTGGAAGGATTGTGGCATGACATAGAAAGTGCTTATCAAAAAACATTTACTGACGAAGCCCTCGAAGCGTTAACCACTATCGTTAACCAACAGCTACATTGGCTGCTCATGATAGAAGACAAAGACAGTGTGGTGAAAACATTAACCGAGCAACTGCAAAGAGAATTGCAACAAATGGAAAGCAAAGACCGCTTAACCCTGTTGCGCAGAATGGCTCATTTAGATGCTCGTGTGCGACAGTTGCGTTGCCTGTGCGAACTGAAAGAAAATATGCAAGAATATGAGATAAAAAGACAACAGGTGATAAAGGAGAATGAGGAACGGGTCAACAAACTGTTTGACCGAAAATTAGAAATAAAAATTGCCGACAGCACCACTTCCCAAACCAAGCGAATAGCACAGCTGATAGAAATATTGTATGACCAAATGAGTAAAACCGACGCAAGGCTACTCAACGAAATTTTACAGTTTGTGAGTTACGATAATCAGCAGGCACGAGTATTAGCCATTCTCATGGCTCATGCCAAGGTGAAACGATTGCTCATACCGGGTATGCTTCAGGTGGTAGGAAATCTAAATCCAGTGGTTAGCAGACTCGTTAATAGCAAAATTAAGACTCATGAAAAGGAAATTTTACAATATGCCGAGCGACATCCATCAAGTTTGGCAAGCTATATTTTAGCATTGGCATAACAAATTCAACTTTTCTGCACTTATACATAAGTTCTTATATAACAAGCTCTTGCAAAATGTTGCATTCGGGTGATTCGACAAAATCACCGAGTGCAACTTTTTTTCATTTACTTTTCTACATACTTTTGCGTCAGAATTTTTAACGAAATAAATCTGAACAAAAACCTAAAAATTATGAATTGTAAAAAAGTTATTTACGTAGCGTTATTAACAGTGTTTGCCTCATCTTCTTTTGCACAACAGAAGATAAAAGACGTACGCACTCACCCAGAGGTGTATTTTCTCCAAGAAGGTGATGTAGCCAATAGTCTTGACCTGCTTCCAGCTCCTCCACAGCCGGGTTCTATATTGTGGATGAATGACGAAGCCCAATATCAATGGGGAAAATTGCAACGCAACACTCCGCGTGGCGATCAAGCTGTTGCCGATGCACGTGTGGGAGGCGATGGCGTTCCTAATGCCTTTTCTGAAGCTTTTGGTATTGCCATTTCAAAAGAAAACACTCCAGAAATTTATAAATTAGTTGTAGGGATGCGCGAAGATGCAGGCGACTTGGCTACGCGTGCAGCTAAAAAACACTATATGCGTGTACGCCCATTTGCCTTTTATAAGGAGATGACCTGCAACCCCGAGCAACAAGAAGAATTGTCTACTAATGGCTCGTATCCATCGGGGCATACAGCTATTGGCTGGGCAACGGCATTAGTTTTAGCCGAAATAAACGTTGACAGACAGAATGAGATATTAAAACGAGGCTACGAAATGGGACAGAGTCGTGTGATTTGCGGTTATCATTTCCAAAGCGATGTTGATGCTGCACGCTTGGTTTCAAGTGCGGTGGTGGCTCGACTACATGCCAATAAGAATTTTATGAAACAACTGGATAAAGCAAAGGCAGAATTTGAGAAATTAAACAAGGCAGGCAAAGTAGCCAAGAGTACACGCAACGCCAATTGATACGCACTAGATACGAGCATCAAAAAAAACAAAACAACGCAATATGAAATATATCGCAACTCTTGCATTAGGCTTGCTCATGGCAGCCAATGCACAAGCACAAAATAACGATAAGTTAGTCATCAAGCCCTCTGGACGTATTCTTTTCGACGGTGCGATGTATAAAGCTAACACCGACAAAGAGCTTTTTAACAGTGGAATGGCAATCCCCGATGCCCGTGTAGGTTTCTCGGCAAAAACGGGACAGTGGTCTGCAAAGGTAGATGTGGGATATGCGTACGGAAAAGTGGGCATGAAAGATGTTTTTATTGAACATCATTTTGACACCAAAAACTCTTTGCGTGCAGGTTATTATATCCACCAGTTTGGCGCACAATATTCTACCAGCTCGTCCTACAAAATATCCATGGAAGAGCCACGTAGCAACGAAGTATTTAACAATCCTCGTATGATAGGCTTAATGTATGTGCACAATGGCAACCAATTCTTGGGTACTGCAAGTGTGTTTACCGAATCTGAAGCGATGAAACTCTCTTCTGACAAAATTGGTAACTCTGCCATTGGGGTTATGTCACGCTTGGTATATCGCCCATACACCCAAACGGGAAAGATATTGCAAGTAGGTGTTTCGGGCGCATATCTCAGTCCACGATACAATGCTGACGAAAAACTGAACCATAAGTCATACATATTCTCCACTGCATGGCCTACACGTGTAGCTAAAGTAACTGCATTAAAGGCAACCATTACCGATGCCAAAGCACTCTTTAAATTCACCCCCGAATTGGTTGCCGCATACGGTAGACTTGGCATAGAAACACAATATTATTATGCTGCAGCAACTCGTTCTAACAGTCTGGATACGTATCATGCTTCGGGTGCCTATTGTTCTTTGCGTGGCATCATCAAAGGTAATGACTACAAGTACACAAGTTTCTCGGGTGGTATTGATACTCCTGATGCAGGTTCTACGGAAGTGGTCTTGGCGTATGACTATACCGACTTATCTGATAGTAAGGCTGGCATCTTTGGTGGACGTTCAAACGATTGGTCAGCCACATTCAACTATTACATCAATAAGAACATGATTTGGCGTTTGCGAGCATCGTATACCAAAACAGAAAATTGTGCAGAAACCAAAAACAACGAGTTGGGAATTATTGAAACTCGTTTACAGTTTAAATTCTAATATGCTTATTATCATTCATTGTTCTAAATACCAATATCTATTATGAAGTCAATTAAAATTACAACATTTATCATGCTGCTGGTCATGCTGCCTTCTGTCATCATGGCACAGCTGCAAAGAAGTAACGAGTTTAAGGAACATTACAAACTGCAAGAAGTTGTCATCTTGAGCCGGCACAATATCCGTTCGCCGCTTTCTACCAATGGAAGTACGCTTAGCCGACTTACCTCACACCAATGGACCGATTGGAGTTCTGCGCCAAGCGAACTTACGCTGCGAGGTGGAGCTCTCGAAACAATGATGGGGCAATATTTCCGCAAATGGCTCGTGAGTGAAGGTTTGTTCAAAGAGAATGCCGTTCCTACCACTGACGAAGTGAACTTTTATGCCAATAGCATGCAACGAACCATTGCTACCGCACAATATTTCTCATCGGGCTTTATGCCTATTGCCAACATCCAAATCAATCATCGATTTGATGCCAGCAAAATGGATCCTGTCTTCTGTCCACAACTGACAAAGGTAAGCGATGCCTTTTGTGCAGAAGCGATGAAGCAAATTGAAGCTATGGGTGGTAAAAACGGAATTAAAGGTATAAACCAACAGCTGAAAGAGAGCTACGATATCACTGCAAAAGTGTTGGAATTGAAAAATTCGCCCGCATTCAAAAATGGGGAAACAAAAGGATTTAAGGACGACGATACGCAAATTATATTCAAACTTTACGATGAGCCACGCATGAGCGGATCGCTGAAATTAGCAAACTCTGCATCAGATGCACTTATCCTGCAATATTACGAAGAACCCGATGAGCTTAAGGCAGCTTTTGGACAAAAGCTAACCTTAGATGATTGGACTAAGATTGCCAAGATTAAGGATGTGTATGGAGATGTATTATTCACCGCTCCTATCGTTGCAGCAAATGTAGCTCACCCCTTATTGGTGTATATGAATGACGAGCTACGTGCCAAATGTCGTAAGTTTACATTTCTATGCGGACACGACTCGAACATTGCCAGTGTAAGTGCTGCATTGGGCATTGACAACTACGAATTGCCAAATGCTATTGAAAAGAAGACTCCAATTGGCAGCAAATTAGTTTTTGAGAAATGGGCTGATAAGACAGGAAAAGAATTTATTGCTATCAATATTGTATATCAAAATCCACAGCAATTGCGAGGGCTCTCCATGCTAAATTTACAAAATCCTCCAGAGGTATACAGTTTGCAACTGAAAGGCTTGAAAGCAAATGCCGATGGGCTTTATACTGCAGAAGATGTAATGAACAGATTTACTCAATCCATTCAGGCATACGACACTATTAAGTAAGGAATATAAATATCATCTATCATCGAGTAAGAGATAAACACTTTTCACAGGAGTTTTATCTCTTACTTTCGTATTTGTACCTTCCAATGCCACTGCTCACAACCTCTCACTTTGCGATGAACTGCTCTTTAATGAAAGATCCGTGTTTTGGAGGTTCCTTCCGTAAAAATATATTTGGCAGTTCAGCCAACAACCACTATCTTTGCAGAAGATAGGCTTCGCCTCAACAAAGAAAGTAAACTTTCTCTGTCTTCGGCTTGCACTATCTTTGCAGAAGATAGGCTTCGCCTCAACAAAGCAAACAAGCTTTCTTTGTGTTCGGCTTGCACTATCTTTGCAAAAAAAGAAAGTAGATATGAATAAATTCTTAAACAAGATAAGGCTGTTGCTCTTATTCGTGGTATGTAGTAACTTGTTGGCAAGCAAGGCCGATAATCTGAAAAAACGTGAGTTTCGAGGGGCTTGGATACAGTGTGTAAATGGCCAGTTCGAAGGAATGGGAACGGCCAACATGCAGCGCACGTTGAGTTATCAACTGGATGAATTGCAGAAGAATGGTGTCAATGCCATCATCTTCCAAGTCAGGGCCGAGTGCGATGCGCTCTATCAAAGTAGTTATGAACCATGGAGTCGCTTCTTGACAGGCGTGCAAGGACAAGCGCCATACCCTTTTTGGGACCCACTACAATGGATGATAGAGCAGTGTCATCAGCGCGGAATGGAATTGCACGCATGGATTAATCCTTATCGTGCCAAAACCAAGAGTACTTCCGCTCTGGCCGGCAATCATATTGCCATCAAGCAACCTGGCAAGGTATTTTCGTATGCCGGACAGTTTATTCTCAACCCGGGCGACCCCGCCAACAGGGAATATATTTATAAGGTGGTTGACGATATTGTGCGCCGCTATGATGTAGATGGTTTGCACATCGACGATTATTTCTATCCTTATCCAGCTCCTGGTGAAGTCATTCCCGACGGTCGCGAATTCCAACTCTATAATAATGGATTGAAGAACGTCAATGACTGGCGTCGCTACAACGTCAACTTGTTCATCAAAGAGTTGGGTGAAAAGATACACCAGCGCAAGCCTTGGGTGAAATTTGGCGTTTCGCCCTTTGGTATTTACCGCAACAAGAAGAATGATCCAACACTTGGTAGCAACACTCGGGGATTGCAAAATTATGATAATCTTTATGCCGATGTCTTGTTGTGGGTGAACAAGGGTTGGGTAGATTATTGCGTTCCGCAGTTATATTGGCAAATAGGTCACCCAACGGCCGATTATGACACGCTCATCAGGTGGTGGAACCGTTATGCTGGTAACCGACCTCTATACATTGGCGAGAGTGTGGATCGTACAGCGAAGTATGCCGACCTACAAAACCCGAATAGCAATCAACTACCGGCAAAATTCCGCCTGCATGATCAGATGTCGAATGTGAAGGGAACTGTTTTGTGGTATGCCAAGGCTGTGGTGGATAATGTAGGTAACTACGGAACGGCTCTTCGCAACTATTATTGGAAGTACCCGGCCTTGCAACCCGAGATGCCGTTTATTGATGGCAAGCGTCCAAAGAAACCTCGAAAGGTAAAACCCGTATGGACAAGTGACGGCTATATCCTGTTTTGGACAGAACCTCGTGGTAAAGATTGGGATGACGTAGCAACGAAGTATGTGGTTTACCGTTTCAACAAGGGAGAGCGTGTCAACTTGGACAATCCCTCCAAGATTGTCGCCATCACTTCGGAAACGATGTATAAACTGCCTTATGTTGATGGCAAAACCAAATATCGATATGTGGTTACTGCGCTTGACAGAATGAATAACGAGAGCAAAGCAAAGAAAAAGAGTATTAAGCTGTAATACACTTTCCGCATTAGAGCTTCTAAAAAGAATGGTGAAATGAAAATGGTAGGGGCGTGATTCATCACGCTCCCGCCTCATTTGAAATCATTGGCCCCCTCCATGTATTGACGTGATTCATCACGCTCCGCCGAACGGCATTCATGAAAGGGTGTCAAATGGAAGAGGCAGCCAGGCAACTGGAAAAAATAAAAAAGGTTCAAGAAAAACAGAAATTTGTTTTCTTGAACCTTTTTTGAGAGGGTAGGGATAATCGGGCTCGAACCGATGACCTCTGCAATGTGACTGCAGCGCTCTAAACCATCTGGGCTATACCCCTATTTGCCGCATCGTTGAGAACGACGACACTGCAAAAGTATACTTTTTTTGTATACTAACAAAAGGTTATTCGCTTTTTTTATAAAAATCTGTTTCTGTCATGATATTTCCCTTTAGTTTTTGACAGATTCATAGGATATTTTTACCTTTGCAGCCATTAGTATTTTAATGTAAAAAGATTTTACACATAATGATTCATTTAAAAAGAGAAGCCAATTTGTTGACGATAACATCATTGGTTGCTTTTCAATCATTGGCCCATATGCCCGCATTTGCAAATCCTGACACAAGGGCGATGCTGGTGACGGATGACGATCATGCCAATGTGCATGCAGAGATGGTAGACACAATGAGGTTCAACTCGCCCATCAGTCTTGACGAAGTAGTGGTGACGGGGCAGGGCGGAGCCATTGAACGGCGAAGGTTATCTTCGAACGTCACCAAAATTTCAGGTAAAGATTTGCAGAAGTTGACCGTGGGGCGTATGGACGAAATGCTGCGCAACGCCATCCCCGGGGTTCAGTTTTCGCTCTCAGGGGCGCAGCCCGGCAGCACCTCTGTCATCAAAGCTCGTGGGTTGTCCTCGGCGTTTTCAAATTCTACCCCCATCATCTACATTGACGGGGTTCGCACCGACAACCTCAACACCGGTGCCATTCTCAATTATTCCAAGAAAGGGTATGGCGCCCAGCCTTACACCATTGGCGACATGCCCATGGGTGAGATGGCGGCATCGAGTGCGCTGAGCGATATTTCCATGGAGAACATCGACCATATAGAGTATGTGAGTGGCGGTGCGGCCACCACGCTCTATGGTTCTGATGCGGCCAATGGCGTGATACAAATCTTCACGAAGAAGGGAAGCTCGGATGGTTTTCACGCTTCTGCGTCAGTGGACATGGGATGGGACAGGGCCACCACGCAGTTTTATCACTTCCGCCGTACGGCCGATTTGCTCAACCAGACGGGCTTCGAGCAGCGTTACCGGCTGTCGCTTGCCGGCGGAAACAGCAAGTATGGGTATAGCTTGGGTGCCAACATGATGGAAAACACGGGTGTGGTGATACACAACAACAATGCCCATAAGCGTTACGACCTGCGTTTTGGTTCGCGCGCTCAGCTGACTACCCAATTGGAGTATCAGAACTCATTTGGCTTTGTGGCCGATGATTATAACCGCAGTCGCAATGGCAATCAGGGTTTCTATACAGGACTGTGGTTCACGGAGGGCAGTGCTTCCAGCCGTTTTAAGTTTACTGATGCCAAAGGTCATGAACAGAGATATCCTGCCGATATCGATGCTGCCGATGGTGAAACGTTTGAGAAGATGCGAGCCTTTGTGGACAAGGCCGAGGCTTTGCAGCACTATCGCGAGTCCACCAAACATTTCCAAACATCGCACACCTTGCTTTACAAGCCATTGCCCCAACTCACCGTTAAAGGCGTTTTTGGAATAGACTATCGGGCTAACAACAACAAGGAGATCGTGACCAACGAGTATCTCATTCATATTGGTGAGAAGCATGTGGGTACGACGGATGCCGGTCGCGTCAACAATTTCGACCGCAATTACTTCGGACTCACTGCCGACATCAACGCACAGTACAAGTTTTACCATGCCAACCGGTTGAGCAACGTGCTTACTGCCGGCTTCCAATATTTCAACACGCATGATCGCCAGGCCATCTACCGCGGTACCAATGTGCGCGATGGGGCCAAGGTGATGAGTGGAGCAGGAACCGTTCAGGCTGATGAGTGGCTCAACTTCCTGCACAGCTACGGCTTTTACGCGCAGGACAACATTGGACTGTTCAATAAATATTACGTTGATTTAGGCGCACGCGTGGACTACAACACCGCATTTGGTGACAATGTGAAGTGGCAGTTTTATCCCAAGCTCGGCCTGTCCTATGTGATGAGTGACGAGCCGTTCCTCGCCCCATGGGTCAGCAGTGGCATGCTGTCCATGCTGCGCGTGTTCTGCAACTACGGTATCGCGGGCAGCTATCCGCCGCCATTCGCCTATCAACGCACCATCTCAGTGACAGGCTATCAAGGCAAGCAGGCTGGCACGTTCGGGCAGTTTGGCAATCCCGACTTGGGACCCGAGAAGAAACATTCGTTCGAGGTGGGTTTCGAATCATCTTTCCTCCATGATATCGCCACGCTCTCATTCACCTACTATCACTCCGTTACCAAGGGCGCGTTGTTCACGGTTCCCACCTTACCATCGGCCGGACGCGCGGCCAGTTACTTGGCCAACATTGGCGAAATCAGCAATCTGGGCGTTGAGATGGCGCTTGCCTTCAACGTCGTGCGTACCAAGGACTGGCAGGCCACCCTGCGCACGGCCGTTAACACCAACCGCAACTGCGTGTTGAGCGCAGGTGGAACGGTGCCGTTCAGCATTGGCGGGTTCGGTCCCGAAACCATTCAGACGGCAGTGGAGGAGGGCAAGCCCGTGGGCTTCTTGCGTGGCAACAAGGCCGTTCTCAATGCCGATGGCACCCTCAAGGAGGTGCTGCGCATGCAAGATTTGGGTTCTACCATCCCCACCTGCTATGGCAACGTGTCGTTGGATGTTCACTATAAAAACTGTAGTCTGTGGATGAGCGGTGACTATCAGACAGGTAGTTATGTTCACTCGTTCGACCGTCAGTTCCGTTTTCAAAAGGGATTGAAAGACGATGTGGTACCCCAGACGGCACTCATGGGCAGGAAGCAGAAGGACGCATGGCTAGACTTTACCAACTATTTTGTGGAGAAGGCCGACTTCTTCAAGGTGCGAAACGTTGGCTTGAGCTATCTTTATCACCTCAAAGGCTCAAAGCCGGTGGTGAAGAGCGTGCTGTTCAGCATGAGCGTCAACAATCCGTTGAACTTCACTGCGGCATCCGTAGACCCCGAAGCGGTCATCTCGGGTGCGCATTCGCAAGGGGCTGTGGCATCGGGAGGACTGAATTATGCCACCTATTCGTTACCCAGACAATATGTTTTCTCGCTGAAATTCAATTTGTAAAATCATGCAATCAAACTTATCATATACCCTCATCATCGGGGGAACGTTGCTGTTGGCCTCGTGCGACTTGGTGGCCCCCGGCGACATCGAGAATCCTAACGTCACCGAGGACAGTTATCTCCAAGGCGGCAATGCCATGGATACTTGGGTGAACGGTGCCGAGAAGACATTGGCCCTCACGGTTGGTGACTTCTGTTTGCAGACCGAGATTATCTCTGACAACTATTTCAATAACTACACGCGCGAGAGCAAACTTTTTGACGAACCGAAAATATTGTACAACGATCCCGACGTGAACGGCTTGGAACGAGCTGTGCAGCAGTTGCGTGCCACGGCCGATTTCGCCTTTGACAAGGTGAGCAAGTATGACAAGAACGTCACGAAGGCGCAGCTGTTTAAACTTCATACCATCAAGGCTTATGGCTTTTTGCTCGGCGGTGAGAACTTCATGGCCCTGCCTGTGAGCGAACGGGGTGCGGTGAAGACCTGGCAAGAGCTGTTGCAACTGGCACTGCACTCGCTGGGAGAAAGTGAGAAATATGCTGCGAACGACACGCTTCTGTCGTTTGTTCATACACTCAAGGCGCGCGCCTATTACCGCCTGGGCAAGGTAGACGAGGCGTTGGGGGAGAGCGGCAAGGCGTTGAAGCTGTGCGACAATCTGCTGTGGCAGGTGCAGTTTGATGGCTCGAACAGTGTGTTCAACGCCATGCAGGATGACATCTGGAAAGCCCTGTATCAGCCATTGCCGCGTCTTAACTTTCTCAATCCCAAATATGTGCAGCTCACGTCCACCTATGAAAGTCCCATCAGCATTGCCAAGGCCGAGGAGAACCACCTCATCATGGCCGAAGCCTTGCTGGCCAAAAAGGAAACGGACAAGTGCAAGGCGCAACTCAAACAACTGCTTGGTCTGGTTAAGTCGCGCCCCGTGCGGCACGATGTGAAAGACTGGGCCAAGACACGAGCCGTGGGAGGCATCAAGGAATATCCCGACGGAGCCGCCTACACTGTTGCCGCATCGCCGGGTGAACCTTATCGCAAGGGGTTGGTGTTGAGCCGGAAGAAGCCGCAAGTGGTGAGCGTGCCCACGGTTTCGGGTACGTCGGTGACGGAAGAGATGATAGGCCGGTGTCAAGGTCACGATGCTCTGCTCGAGCTGATTTACCTGATGCGCCAAGAGATTTTCATTGCTGAGGGACGGCGCATGAACGATTTGGGCATCCGCTTGCCCATCAGCGAGGTGGAGACCAAAGCCAATCCCACTGCCGCTTCTTACATCAAAGCACATATCCCAGCCTTCATACCGCTTGGACAGGGCATGGACGCTTTTGAGCTTGATAAGAAAAATCTGCGGGTTACCATCCGATATAACATGAATCATCTCATCGTCGGTAACAAGGCGACAGCTGATGTCGTGCCATTCGAATAGTGGCGTGTATGCGTAGGGGCGTGATTTATAACGTTCCGTTAAGAAAGAAAAAAAAGGTAGGGGCGTGATTTTCATTCACAGTGGAACTATTCGAGGAAAGGGCATTATAGAGAGGATGAGAGGTAAGTAGATGGAAATGAGAGGGATTCGCGGTATATCCGCAAGGCAAGACAGAAAACGGAAGTGGAGTGTTTGATCCCCCTACACCCGATAGCGGAGCAGATACTTTCGCTCTACACGAAGAAGAATAGCAAAGAGGATTACAAGATATTCCCCGATACGATGAGCAAGGGCAGACGACTGACCCATCTCAAAGCCGTGGGCTTGGGGTGTGGCTTTCGTACTCCGTTGACTTGGCACTGTGCAAGACACACTTTTGGGACGCTAACGTTAGAGGCCGGTGTGCCTATCGAGAGCATCGCTAAGATGATGGGGCATTCGTCTATTGCCAGCACACAAATCTATGCCCAAGTCACCGACCAAAAGATTGCAAGGGATATGGATAAGTTGATCAAGAGAAAAACTATGCTATAAAACTCCTTATGAAGTTTTTTTTTCCTATATTTGTAGCCGTGTTGCACTTGACACTGAAATGTGCGACCACTTTTTCGACAAACATTAAACATCTTCTAAGTCATGACAACTATGGATGCTAAAGCAAATCAACGACTGCCATTATGGTGGATTCTGATACTGGCTCCTCTCGGATATGCAGGCACGAGTCTTTTTCATTGGCTTGCTTCGCCTGAAATACAGGAACTTACAGGTATAGGGCAATACAGGATATTTTCATTGCTGGTCTATACACTTGCAACCGGAATAGCGGTATTTGTTTATATGGCTCTTTTGAAAAGCCGGGGAATGACAATGAAAGCTGCAGGTTATCGTGGCAGGCTGACATGGAAAGGAGCAATGGTTGCGGTTATTGCAGTCGTTATCGTATCGTTCATTATCTATCCGTTAATAGCAATGGCATTGAGAGCCACAGGTGTACCAATGTACTGGACAACAGGACAAATCGTACCTGTAAGTCAGAATACTCTGCAGGATATGTTGCTCGGCATACTCGTCACGGTCATTCTCGCTCCATTGACAGAAGACACGATATTTAGGGGCTATGTATATCAGGCTTTTGCCCAACGGTTGCACAAATGGACGGCGATTGCAGGGTCTTCACTGATATTTGCATTACTGCATATCCAGTTCTTCGGTCCCGGAATGGCGATATGGGTTCTGTTTTTCGGAACGGCATCGGCATGGCTTTACAGTCGTTTTAACAATATATATCCGAGTCTGCTGTTCCATGCCCTCAACAATCTGTGGGCATATATCATACTGCCGATGATTTTTTAATAATTCATTGTAAGAGGGGATGAGTATAATAATCCCACTAGAGGGTGTTTTAATGATGGATATAAAGCAGGTGGTGTTCAATACTTTAGAACCTATCACATCAAGGTCGCTTACAGCATAAGTGGAGAACAGATAAATCGGACTCTTCCTGATTATCCCCAAAATATAGAATGGGACATTGCTTATAGAGAAGCAGAATAAAGGTCATTGACAAAAACTGTAGAATAGGGTGTGTCGAAAAGGACACACCCTATTTTATAAAAGTCGGCGTAATGGACATTTGGTAGGCTGAAAAGCTCCAGATGTCCTTTATTTATTACCTTTGTGCCATTTGAAAACCTATGAATAAAAAACATGTGTATTCTGTGGCAGCTCAAATGTTAAAAAGAACGGTCATCGTCGGGGG
>JAQYPT010000019.1 GCA_028726625.1 Prevotellaceae bacterium
TATTTTGACAAATTTTGTATAAAGGTTGTACATACGATGGTTTGAACTTAACGTTTTGAATACTACTAAGTTACTAAAAATCAACGTTATGTACAACTTTTTGCTCATATTTATCAACTTAAATTAATTCCGCCAACGGGTAGTATCACTAAGACAAAGAAAGGATAATGTCTTTAAATTTTGATGATGTATGACAAATAATCAATCGGTAAAACAGTTACTTTTCACATGGGTTGTGAAAAGTATTGTCATCACTTGTTGCTTATTAGGATCAATGGCTGCGGTAAACTTTCATGTGTATGCGGCTCCAATGAAAAGCGATTTTCCAACAGATTCGCTGCGCACCTCTGTGGCGAAATCAAACGATGGGCCACGCAAGCGCCTTATCCAGGGCATTGTGTTGTCGGCTACCGACAAAGAACCATTGCCAGGAGTAACCATTTTTATCAAAGGAACCTCGCAGGGTACACAATCCGATTTGGAAGGACGTTTCAAATTGGAGACCGACGTCGCCGCCCCAAAATTGCAGTTTACCTACGCCAGCATGAAGCCGCTATTGCTTCCATGGAAGGGCGAGAAGGAAATGAAAGTGTTGATGGAAGACGGGGTAGAGCTTATAGATGAGGTGGTGGTGACGGGCTATCAACGCATTAGAAAGAATGAGATGATTGGCTCTGCCAACACCGTAAAAAGCGAAGATTTGTTTTACGATGGGCACCAAAGCATTGAGCAGATGCTACAAGGCAAACTTGTGGGAACCAGTGTGTTAAACACCAGCGGATTGGTAGGAACGGCTCAGAAAGTGCGCGTGCGTGGTACCTCCACCTTGTTGGGCAACCAAGAGCCTGTCTGGGTGGTCGATGGCATCATACAAGAAGATCCGTTGCCTTTTAAGCCGCGCGATTTAGATGCATTAGGAAGCATCTCGCAAGACAATTTTGACATGATCAAGAATTTTGTGGGAAATTCTATTTCTTGGCTGAGTCCCAACGACATCATGACCATATCGGTGCTGAAAGATGCGGCGGCAACTGTGATGTATGGGGTGAAAGCAGCCAACGGCGTCATTATCATCACCACCAAACAAGGTAAAGCCGGCAGAGTATCGGTCAATTATAGCAGCGGCATGACCATTGCGCCACGCATCTATTATAGTCAGATGAACTTGATGAACTCTTCCGAGCGTGTAGATGTGTCGGAAGAAATATATAGAAGAGGATTAGTGAGCGAAGCCAACCGACCGTTGGAGCGCATCGGCTACGAGGGATTGCTGGGGCAATATTTGCGCAAGGAGATATCATACGCACAGTTTCAAAAAGAAGTTGAGAAGGTTCGCATGAATAACACCGACTGGTTTAAGGAGTTGTTTCGCCACTCAGTTAGTCACAATCACAGTGTTAGCCTGAGTGGTGGTACCGACCGTTTTAAGTATTATGCGTCAATCAACAGTTCGTTCACCAATGGTATATCTGTTGGTAACGATGCGAAGAATTACAGTGCATCGGTGAGTGTCGACACGCGTTTGAGCGATAAAATCAACTTGGGCATTCGTCTGAACGCCGCTTCCAACAAGACGAACGGCTTTTTCAGGGTAGATCCATATCAGTATGCGTCTACCATCAATCGTGCCATCCCAGCCTATAACGAAGACGGGAGTTTGTTTTATTATGCGAAATCTCAGAACGCCAACCGACGCATGTACAACATTTTACACGAGTTGGATTGTACTGGCAACACCAATACAACAAATTCAGTGGCATTATCTGCCAATTTACGGTGGACCATCTTACAGGGATTGCAGTTTGAAGGTTTGTTTGGCTATAATCTTTCCAACGTGGTGGGGTCATCGTTCGCCGACGAACAGAGTTTCTTTATTTCCAATCTTCGTGGTTACGAGTTTGGTCTGTATGAGCCTGGCGAACTGGAATATAAAAAATCTCGCTTGCCTCATGGTGGTGAACTCAACACCACCGAGAATCGTAACTCCAATTATACCTTACGAGGCACGCTGTCGTACAACAAGATTTTCGATGAGGTGCATCGCATGAGTTTGATGGCAGGAAGCGAGATCAGAAGCAATAAGTACGACGGCTACAACACCACCTTGTATGGTTACTTCCCAAACCGCGGCAAATCAATCATTTTTCCTCCACGTCAAGTTATCGACCCACAGGATGCCTCACGGTGGATAGAGAACGATCTTTACTATCAATTTAATAACGCTGTCATCGATCGTAAGATAAATACTGTGGGTATGTTTGCCACGGGTATGTATAGTTTTGATGAGCGCTACATCTTTTCGGCAAGCATTCGTTCCGACGCATCCAACCGCTTCGGACAAGATGAGCGCAACCGTTTCTTGCCTGTCTGGTCGGCTGGAGCCCGCTGGAACATCATCAACGAGCCATGGATAAAAGACATTCGTTGGATTAGCGACTTCAATTTCCGCGCTTCGTATGGGTGGCAAGGCAATGTAGCAAGCAACTATGGTCCCGATTTAATTGCAGAATTAGGACGCGGGCGCGACTTCATTGATCTTCGAACGGGCCGTTATATCCTAAAAATAAAATCGTTGCCTTATGATAATTTGCGTTGGGAAAAAACCAAGAGCATTAACTTGGGGGTAGACTTTGGCTTGTGGAAAAACCGAATTGCTTTCAGTGCCGAGTATTATGCCAAGCATACAACCGACCTTATCGTTTCGAAAGCCGTGCCGTATGAATATGGTGTGATGTTTATGCCTATCAATGGGGGCGACATGAAGAACCACGGATTTGAGTTTACGGCTACCTTTACGCCCATCAGAACCAAAGACTGGGTATGGAATATCTCGGTTAACACGGCGAAGAACTTCAATGAAATCAAGTCGACGATGGCCGAAAATCAGAACTGGCGCGCTGCATCAGGTGGTTCCATTCACAAAGAAGGTTATCCGGTTGGTGCTTTCTGGGCTTGGGATTTCGCAGGCTTAGATGCGCAAGGTGGTTATCCGCTTTTCCGCATTCCAACCATCGAAGAGGGTGCCGACAAATTGGATGCGACCTCCTACATGAAGTATGCAGGTACTACAGAACCCGATATTTCGGGCGGTTTGTCTACCGTATTGCGTTGGAAATCGCTCACTCTGTCCTCTTCTTTTTCGATTGCGTTGGGCGGAAAACGCTTCTTAACCGATTTGTTCAGCGAAGATTATCTCAACAACAGCACGCCATCGGCTTACAGTAATCTGTCTAAAGAAATGGTGAACCGTTGGCAAAAACCTGGTGATGAGCAGCATACGCAGATACCTTCCATTCCTAATCATAACATACCCATGGTATACTTGCCGAATGGATCGACCGAATATGCGCATCGTTTGTACAACTATTCTACAGCAAGAGTAGTCAACGCATCGTTCATGCGCTGCAACAACATTTCGCTGTCGTACACGGTTCCTACGAAAGTAATCCAACGAATGTCGCTCAATAATCTGTCTATAAGCGGTTCTGTGAGTAATCCATTCATCGTGGTGAGCAAAGATTACAAGGGTATCGACCCCGAAGTGGCGACCGGCGCACAGCCCATTACGCCAACTTATAGCGTGACTTTGAACATTGGAATTTAAAAAATCAGACACATTGTTTTATGAAAAAGCATATTTATCTATACATTTCATGTATCGCATTGCTGCTTTCGAGTTGTAATGACTTCTTGTCAGAAAGCAGTCAAGACGAGGTGCGCCCCAGTACAACATCCGACTTGGAAGAGTTATTGTTAGGCGATGGATACGCTTCGCGCACACCTATTTTTTCATATCTGGAACTGTTGGCAGACGATGTTGAAAGCAATTATTCGGATGCCATCAATCAGGAAGATGCTCTTCGTGCCGGAGCAGCCGTATTCACATGGGCTAATGACATGTTTGAGCAAATGCAAAAGAACAACATTCCCTGGAGCAACTCGTGGCAACAGTTGTATCATTGGATCAATGGCTGCAACGTAGTGATTGATCAGTTGCCAAAAGTATCAGGCTCGACCATAGCTAAACAAAAGATTGAAGCAGAGGCCTTGGCACTTCGCTCGTTTTATTATTTCTTGCTAGTCAATACTTTCGCACCTGCTTACAATACAACAAACCCTGCATTGAATGACGCTTTGGGTGTTCCATTGGTGCTGAAGTCGACGGTAAAAGATGAGTTTCCTAAGCGTAATACCGTGGCAGAGGTGTATCAACAAATAGAAAAAGACCTGTTAACCTCTCAAAAACTGTGGCAGAATTGCGGTGAGTATAAAACCAGCGTCTACACCGTATCACCTTTATTTGTTGACCTTTTGCTGTCACGCCTTTACTTATACGAGGGAAAATGGGCTGAGTCGATACGCTACAGCAATGCCGTAATCGCCCAAAAACCCACACTGAGGCATCTAAGCAAATACTATACATACGACGATTGGCAAGGTATCGTGATGTACGACATGGCAAAAGGGGGAGTATACAACAGTGACAGTCCTGAATTGATATGGGGATATTCTATCAATGGCGAATATGATGCGTTCTTCGTAGGTGTTAATCCGTACATCGACTTTGGCAAACTGCCCGCTTTTACGGTTAGCAAAACCTTGGAATCACTCTACGAACCCAATGACATCCGACGTGAAGCTTACTTCTACAGTTATCTTACCATGAATGGTTTCACGCCAGAGAAACATCTCTTGGTAGGACATAAAAGCGACAAAGTACTGCAAAATCCCACCAAGGGAATGCGCGTCGCCGAGGCATATCTCAACCGGGCAGAAGCAAACGCACGCTTGTATTTACAAAATAAGGATGAAAAACTAAGACAAGCCGCATTAAGTGACTTGAATACTTTACGCGCATCTCGCTTCACAGGTACATATCAACCCATCAACATCACAGATGCGAACAAGCTCATTGACTTCTGTCTGCAAGAACGCAGACGTGAACTCTGCTTTGAAGATCATCGTTGGTTTGACTTAAAACGACAAGGAATGCCAGCCATCGAACACAAATTTTCCATCGTGAGTGGACAAACCACAACTTACAAGCTGGAACAAAATAGCAGCAAATACGTATTGCCCATTCCATTAGAAGTAAGACAACGCAATCCGGAATTGGATTAATTGACAAACAATTGACAAGATGAAACATTATTTTTTATACATACTAACAGCTTTTTTCCTCATCAGCTGTGGTAATGAAGACCCCATTTCGTCTATTCACGAGCAGAAGGACGCTTTCGAATCTCATCGCCTACCGCAAGGCAACCATCCTTATGATGCTGCCATTCAGAGCATCTTTGAGCAAACAGGCACATTGGTTCTTTATAAATACCAACCCTCGGAATTCGATTGGGGCGTGACGAGAAACTATCTGTGGACCAAAGAACGAATGGCTGATGAAGGGTATTTATTCCAGCTTCCTGACGAGAAATATGTGGGAGAGCAAGTAAAAATGTTGCAGACAGAGTTCCTTAACCTCTTTCCAAGAAACTTTTTGAAGAAACATTTACCGCTGCGTATTCTGCTTTGCGGCGAGCTGTATTATTTAGAAGGAGGATATACAACAGAACCAACTCATAACGATTACAAGCCTGTCAATGCGTTTGAAGGATACGAATTCTTTGCCGTCAATCATGGAAATAGTACTATTGAGAAGATGACACGACAAGAGAAAAACGAATTTCGCATCGAGCTTTGCAAATTGTTGCTGCGCCGTATTTATCCTGCCATCAACAGAGGCTCCCTCCGTGAAGCCATTCCAGAGGCGTTTGCTGCCATATCTACCTACGGTACAGATGTGGATGGAAGCCTGGATGCGGGGTTTATAGATGGCCAACATAAAAACAGTGTGCGCGAAGATTGGTACGACTATTTGCAAACAATCGTATCTACGCCTGCCAGCAAGTTGCAAACAGACGATGGATTGCTGTCTCATAACAAGGTTAAACAAAAGTACGAAGTTGTGATTAATTACTTTAAAAACAACTTCAAAGTTGACCTTCAGCACATTGGCGACCTGTCAACCGCACAGTAATTCCTCACACTTCGTTGTACGAGTATCACATCTAACGAATTAAACTCACAATATATAATCAATCAACATCAATTATGAGATATTTTAAGTTCTATCACATCGGTTTACTGGCCTTATGCCTCTTGTTTCAACCAGTAAGCATTGTCAAAATTCATTCACAGGAGTTACCACAGAAAGAGTTAGATTGGTACAATCTCTCTCCTACCCAAGATAAGGTTTATGGTATTGGTGTCAACGAGGCTTATCGTTTGCTTCAAGGCCGAAAAGTCAACCCCATAACGGTAGCACTCATCGGGTCGGGCATCGATTTGATGCACGAGGATTACCAAACCATGCTTTGGCAGAACAAAAAAGAGAAACTAAATGGAAAGGATGATGACGGCAACGGATTGGTTGATGATGTGCATGGATGGAATTTCCTTGGCGGGATTGACAAAGACGGAACCACAATTGCCATGACTTCCACCATGAACCAGGGCGATCGTGAATACTTCAGACTACGAGACAAGTATGCCGACTACATTTCAGACGGCAAACGTTTCTTTCGCTTCCAAGGCGATAAGATGGTAGAAGTGGCACCGCCTGCAAATGTACAGGAGTATCACTACTATCGTGACACCATTGTGTACGAGTCGCCATTGGCTTCACGTTACGCCGGAATTTTGGCTGCCAAGATGGTAAAGCACTATACCAAGATATTTGACAAGAAGCTAAAAGAACGGTTCCCTGGTCAAGAAATTACGCAAAAAGAGTTCGAGACGCTGTATGACAAGAATGCTCCGAAAGATTTATTGTCAGACATGGCGTTCATGGTCTTAGGTTACAGTTTCCCCTTGGCAAAGACTAATTCGTGGAAGAAGATATATGATGTCGAGATGGCGAGTACGCCTATCAAGCGAGCTCAGCAGGAATACGAAACCTATTTGCAAAAACACAGCACCGATAACAGACTGTCCATCGTGGGGGATGACCCCTATAACTTGCTTGACAACCATTACGGTAATGCCGATTTGCTGACAGAAGACGCAAACGTAGGTACCATGGAGGCATCTATCATCGCGGCCATCCGTGGTAATGGCAAGGGAGCCGACGGTATTTGCAATGCTGCCCGCATCATGCCCTTGCGTGCAACTACAGCTGGCGACCCTTACTTAAAAGACGTGGCATTAGCCATAAGATATGCTGTTGACCATGGCGCTAAGGTAATGTTGCTGCCATCGCAGAATACGTTGTTCCCTCCCGTAGAGCGTAAGTGGATTGCTGACGCACTATACTACGCCGAACAGCACGATGTACTGGCGATTGTTCCGGTGACAGAGAGTGCGCAAGATTTGCAAAAAACCACTTATTATCCTAACCGGAAGATGATTGCCGGTCATGAACTAACCAACTTGATGATCGTCGCACCCAGTGACAAGTTGGGCAAGCCTTCGTTGAAAGCCAACTATGGAAAAACCGAATTGGACATTCACGCGCCAGGAAAAGAAATATACAGCGCAGGGGTGGGAAACACGTATGGCCTGTCTACCGGCACAGGAATGGCTGCCGCAACCTTGGTCGGGGCCGCTGCTTTGGTAAGGTCTTACTTCCCCAAACTCACCGCCGCAGAGGTTCGCGAATTACTCAACAACACCGTGACACCCATGCAAGACATGGAAATAGAGAAAACGATTGTGGTGAACGACCGTAAGGTGAACGACCTCTTCACTTATTCAGACATTTCCATCTCGGGTGGCATCGTTAATGTGGCAAACGCAGTGAAAAAAGTATTGCAAGAAAAAAACAGCATCAGGAAATAAAACAACAAGGCGTGTGGCCCATTCATTGATGAAGTAACATCAAGCAATCTTATTGAAATAGATTTCAAATCAATCATTCAACGCTGGCTATGAAATATGTTGTTACACTTGTTCTCACATTTTTAGCTATCCACCCCATGTCGTGTCTTGCCCAGGCGACGGCAATCAATCGTTATACTGACACCATTGCGTACGAGGTGAAGTATGGACGAATCATCATTCCGGTTGAAGTGAAGGGGCGTTGCCATAAATACATCTTAGACACGGGCGGACAGACAGCCACCATGTGGCGTGAGATAGAACAGGCAAAGGGTGTGTTGACGGGAGGCCAACAGGTAACAACCGACATGAACGGACAGGCCAACAGCTATGCAAAAGCTACCCTGCCGGAGGTGAAGATAGGTAGATATTTACGCTTTACCACACTCAACACCATTGCTTTGCCCGAGATACAAGGCTTTCGTGACTTAGGTGTGGTGGGCATACTTGGTGGCGATGCGTTTAAAGATGTGGTGATTAGTATCGACGGACATGCGCAACAACTTCGCCTATTTTATCCCTATCGCCCAAAAGGACTTAAACTGTCTGACGGCATTCCCTTGGAGTATTCGCCAACATGGCATGTCATTTTTCCATTAACGTTCAAGAATCAATCCGTGCAGATGATGTTTGACACGGGCGTTCCCGAACTGCTCACGTTGAGCGAAGACGACTTTCAGCGTCTTTCGCAGGCGCAAGCTGCCACCATTACCTGCGAGGGAGTGGGCTCTGTGGGTGCTGGATTAGAGGGATTGGCCAAGCCAAAACCTTTGAAATATGTACGCATGGCGCCGTTTACCATCAGCGGTAAAAAGTTTGAAAATACGCCGGCAATGGCGGCAGCGGGCATCCCCACGATTTTAGGAGCCGAACTATTGCAGTATGGCACAGTAACCATTGACTATCCACGAGGTAGGTTCTATTTCCAACCCTACGAAACTTCCACAGCCGATTTCGCAAATAAAAAGCAAACATGGACAGTGGGAATTTTGCCAGCCAATCAGCGTTTTGAAGTTACTACGATATGGGGAACCACCCAACCACAAGTTGAAATTGGCGATGAAGTGACGGCCGTCAATGGCCATGACATCACCGCTTTGCCTTTAAGTGAAATGACTATCGTTGATATATTTAAGGATATCAAAGATCAGGAGGCCGAACTGACGATTCGTCGCCATCACCAAGTGTTTAAAGTTACCATTCATAAATTATAATTTTATCAAGATGCGCTTACATTCTTTACTTGTCTATATTTTATTGTTGTTGGCCAATATTCCTACAAGTGCCAAGGCACAGGTGAACAACACTTCGCAAGAGACGTTCGATTATCAATTACTGCGTCAGGGTGAAATGGCGTTGACCATGACGTTGGACAACCAACCTGCCCTTTTCGTGTTGGCGTTAAACGAGAAGACTGTGCTGTTTCAAGAAGAAAAGTCAACGCCCGAAACGGTTCAAAACATCGCCCACACACTATCGTTAGGCAAAAGTTTGTATGCCGAAAAACAGTCGTTCGCAGTGGAATCTGCCCCAGCTACCTATCGTGAGCAGGATGTCAAAGGACTGTTGGGCATGGACATGTTTCGCAATGTGGTGCTTACCATCGATGCTAAAAATCACAAACTAACCATCTCTGCGCCCTATCGACCCGACTTCATGAAGTTGTCTAATCGAATAAGGCTGAACGAAGCTCCTCAACAAGTATTGCGTTTGCCAGTCATGGTGAATCAACAGAACGTCAGTCTGCCCTTGCGCTTAGATCAAGCGTCTGACCTAACACTCGCTCAAGAGCAATGCCAACAGCTGGGTGTTACAAATTCGTGCTCCCTGAAAATAGCGCATACGGAATGGGAAACAGCCATAACAACGACAAAAGAGACCGATGACTCATTCTTAGGCAACGGCATTTTGCGACATGGATTACTGTCCATCGATTTCACGAAAGCGTCCATCTACTTTCAGGCATACGATGAAAATGCCATCGTTTACAAATCCGTTTCCAAATCTGCCGTCGTTGTTGAGGCGGGCAAACCCACTGACATCGGGCGCACCTATTTCTTAGATCATGTGTGGGATTACACGGCTTCCACGCCTTATACCTATCGCGACAATGTGCCGTGCGTCATCGACTTTTGGGCCAACTGGTGCATACCGTGCAAACGCTTGTCGCCATTGATTGACGAGTTGGCCAAAAAATACGCTGGAAAAATCAAGTTTTATAAGGTTAATTATGACCAAGAGAAGAAATTGGCGGCCGATTTAGGCATTGGTGCCCTCCCTACTCTCTTAGTGATTCCGACAAAAGGAAAGCCCCAGACCATTGTAGGTCCCAAGCATGAAGAATTGGAACAGCGGATTTTAGAATGCACGGGAGAAAACACGAAAGAATGACTTGGATAGGAAGGGTGTTTAAGACGGGATTTTAATCTCCATGCTATTGAAGGCCAATCTACATGACTTTACAGGCCAATCTCTATGACTTTGGATTCTAATCTCCATGCTATTGGAATGGCTTTTGCAATTTTTATAACCAACTGATGTTCAGGTAGTTGAAATCGTCTTATAAGAATTATAGCCAAGAACGCCCTACTTTTCACTCCTCATTCTTCAGAATGTCCCATGCAGCACTGCATCAACTTGGCGATGCCGTGCGTTATTTCAAGGTTTAGCGGTTGCGCTTTGAGGTAACACGGCCCGACTTTGTCAATGTTAACGTCACATTCTGCAACTTTCGGTTCGGGATGTTGAATATCACGTTCGGATTCATTCGTCTTCCCCTGAACTTCACTTCAAAGTGCAAATGCTCTGTGGTGGCTCGGCCCGTACGCCCCGTGAGCCCAATCACATCTCCGGCTTTCACGCGCTGTCCCACCTTGACGAGGTTTTTGTACTGATGACTGTACAGCGTTTCAAAGCCATACCGGTGCTTAATGGTGATACAATTTCCGTAACCATAATGCGGCCCGGAGAGGGTCACCACGCCGTCAAAGGCGGCCAGAATTTTATCTTTTGGTTTGGTTTTGAGGTCTGATCCGCTATGACGTCGTCTGCCTCCGTATGGACTGATGAGCTTGGCATCTGGCAAGGGAAACGCCCAATGACCTGATTTTTCCACCTCAGCCAGATTCAACTGGAATGAATTACCATGCGCGAAGGGGTTGTCGGGATCAACACCCAGCCGTCGTTCCTGGTCGGACACCACGGCCACATCCACATGACGGCCCTTCTGTGTGCATTGAATCATTCGACGTCTGAGCTGATGACTGTTGCTCTCGATGATGATTTCGGGACGGATGCGCTTGCCGTCCACCATGATGGCAAAGGTGCAAAAGGCTCTGCCACCCCGCTCACCCACGATGGCGAGGGTTTGTCCCGCCGTGACCGTTTCGCCAACTTTGACCAGATTTTGCGCATTGTTGCCATAAACGGTTTCCAAACCATTGGGGTGGCGAACCACCACCACATTGCCGTATTCGGGAAACTTGCGTGACAAGCGAACCACACCGCCGAACATGGCCTTCACGGCATCGCCCTTCTTGGTTGCTATCTCCATGTAGAGATTGGGCAAGGTTTTGGGCTTTCCGACAGGAAGCGGAAACGAATATTCGTTGTCCTTGAGCTGAGTGAAGTCGATTGAAAACGATTTTTCCTTGTCAAACAGATGGGGTGTGGAGATGCTGATTTGCTGTTGTTCGGCCGCAGTGAATTGGTTAACCACGGGTGCAAACGCAGACAGCGTCACAACGGTGGTTGCAGCCAATAGTATATTTCTTAAATGTAGTTTCATTCATCAACAAAAATAATGTGCAGACAAGGCACTACTCCCAGTTGCCGGGGGCGGTGCTGTCTGCATGATTTACAACAAAATGATGCCGTTATAGATTCTCCCCGACTGGATACCTAAGCGCCGGGCCGAGAAATACGCATCCACCTGCTCGTACGTACAGATGCCGGTGGATAGGATTCGGTCATCACTTACGCCCGCTTCTAACAGCTGAAGGCGGTTGCATTCGGGCAGGTTGATATGCCATTTGTCCATCTGTTGGCTGATGGCAGGCATGTTGAAGCCGGCTTGTGCGAATGCCTGATACACCTCATCGCCCACTTCAAAATGACGCAACGAGATGCCCGGGCCGATACAGGCATGCAGATGTGAGGGCTGCGTGTGATAGGACTGTTGCATCGCCGCAATGGTTTTTTGCACGACGCGCGCCACCGTTCCGCGCCAACCAGCGTGCACGGCAGCAGCCACATGGTGCTCTTCATCGTACAACAGCACAGGGATGCAGTCGGCTGTTGACACGCCAATACAAACATGGGGGATGGCCGTGATAAGTACGTCAACGCCTTCGAGCAACTGCTGACGTGTAGACGGCGAGAGGGAGAAGAACTCTTCTGCGATGATTCGGGCCTCGGTGCCATGAACCTGGTGCGCCATCAACAAGTGGGCATCGTCTATTTGCAGCTCGGCGCACAGGGCCTTGCGGTTCATCATGACCGCATCAGGAGCGTCTCCGCAATAAGGATTGATGTTAAATTCACCATACCTACCTTCACTCATTCCACCTTTCCGCGTGGAAGAGAATGCTCTTACACGCGGGTGCAGGGAATGATATGTGAGTTGTGGGTTGGTCAAAATATCGTTGTTTGGTAGTATCGAAGCGCCGGTTAATCGTCCAAGTCCTCGTATTCAAAATCTTCCAGGTCGGCGACATCATCGAGTTCATCATCGTTGACGTATTCTATCTCGGCGAACTCTCCCTCATCTGTCAACTCTGCGGCAAACTTGTCAGGGTCTTTATCACGGTGCACCAGATTGTCCTCGGCAATGATTCCCTTGAGTTTGTTGCTCTCACTGTTAAGTTCATTCCACAGAATGTCCTTCAGTTCGTTGAGTCCTTTTCCCGTCACGGCAGAGATGAAAACCACGGGAAGGTCGGTAGGCAGGGTTTCTTGGAGCATCTCAATGAGTTCGTCATCCAGCAAATCGCACTTCGTTACCGCCAAGACACGATGCTTGTCCATCATGTCGGGGTTGAATGTTCGCAACTCGTTGAGCAAGATTTCGTATTCTCTCTTGATGTCATCGGTATCGCCCGGCACCATGAAGAGCAGCAGCGAATTGCGCTCGATGTGCCGCAGGAAACGAAGTCCGAGGCCCTTTCCCTCACTCGCCCCTTCGATGATGCCCGGAATGTCGGCCATGACGAACGATTTGTGGTCACGGTATTCCACGATGCCCAAGGAGGGTTCGAGCGTGGTGAACGGATAGTTGGCTATCTTGGGGCGTGCGCTGGATATGGCTGACACCAAGGTAGACTTGCCCGCATTGGGGAATCCAACCAAGCCAACGTCGGCCAACAACTTCAATTCGAGTATGATGGTGAGTTCCTGCATGGGCTCACCGGGTTGCGCATAGCGCGGTGCCTGATTGGTGGCCGTGCGGAATTGGAAGTTACCCAGTCCGCCTCTGCCGCCTTTCAGCAACAGTACCTCTTGTCCATCCTCAGTGACATCACAGATATACTTGCCCGTCTCGGCATTGTACACCACCGTTCCGCATGGCACGTCGATATAAACATCCTTGCCGTCGGTGCCGTGTCGTTTGTCGCGACCACCATTGCCACCGTGTTCGGCAAAGATGTGTCGGTCGTACCTGAGGTGCAACAACGTCCAGTAGTTATGGTTTCCACGAAGATAGATGCTGCCCCCTTTGCCGCCATCACCACCGTCGGGTCCGCCGTTGTAGTTGTACTTAACATGACGAAGGTGCATGGATCCCCGGCCGCCCTTACCCGAGCGGCAGCAAATCTTTACATAGTCTACGAAATTGGAAGCCATCTTTTACTTTGAACTTTGAACTTTGAACTTTGAACTGTAGTTACTTTGAACTTTGAACATTGAACTGTGAACTGTACTTACATTGAACTGTGAACTGTGAAAGTTGTGATGTTTTGAACATGATTCAAGTGCCTTTGGTTGCCTTGACTATTTTAATTAAGACAGCCTTGAGACGCTCGCAATCGTTAGAGATAGAAAGATATTCTTGCTCATTGATAAATTTTGCTTCATAAAGTAAATCAATCCAATATTCAGTCTCAGTCGCTTCCTTCAAAGCAATGTTCATCTTTGTTGTAAAATCTGGACGACTTTGAGCATTCTTACCTTCATGCACATTCGCACCAATACTTGTGCCTGAACGAAGGAGTTGCTTTGACAGAACATATTCACCATATTCTTTTGTCAAATAACGATATAGATTCACTATTCTCAGTGCAAACTCCTTTGACAATAGATAGATGTCATTTTCTATGATTTTATCCTCAGACATAAACATTTACTTTGAACATTGAACTTTGAACATTGAACTTTGAACATTGAACTTTGAACATTGAGCTGTAGTTACTATCAACTTTGAACTTTGAATATTGAACTTTATTTACTTTGGACAGGTTTTACGTTGTACTGTGAACGATGAACTGTGAACGATGAATTTTACCCATGACCAAAATTAGTGTAACTATAAAGTTCAAAGCTCAATGTTCAAAGTTCACAGTAAACACAGTTCAAAGTTCAAATCTCAAAGTTCAAAGTACATCTATTGTTTGGCATATATCTCTCGTGATTCTGTCTAATTCACCAAAGCCGTTGATGTGATGATGAATACCCTCTTCTTTATACCATTCAATCAAAGGAGCGGTTTGAGAGTGATAAACATTCAAACGTTTCTTGATGGTTTCCTCGTTATCATCGGTACGGCCGCTCTCCTGTCCGCGGAGAATGAGGCGCTTCATCAGTTCGTCTTCTGGCACATCCAACTCAATCATTGCTGCTACACAGTGACCGCGGTCGGCCAACATCTGCTTCAAAGCTTCGGCTTGAGGGATGGTACGTGGGAAACCATCGAAGATGACTCCCTTGTGATCCTTGCCGAAACTATCGTACACACTGGCCAGGATGTCAATCATGAGTTCGTCGGGAATCAACTGTCCCTTATCGATATAGGCCTTGGCAGTCTTGCCCAGTTCCGTACCGTTCTTGATTTCACTGCGCAACACGTCACCAGTTGAGATGTGTCCCAAACCATACTTTGCAATCAACCGATCGCTCTGGGTGCCCTTTCCTGATCCAGGCGCACCGAATATTACAATATTTTTCATTCTTCTACTAATGTATAAATGTCTCTTAAGTTTCTTCCTTGTTGTTCGTAATCAAGTCCATAGCCCACGATAAAGTCGTTTGGAATCTCCATGGCCACATATTTGATGTCCAAAGGAACGCTCAACTTGCCGGGCTTCAGTAGCAAAGTACAGATATCTATCGATGCCGGACCGCGCGTACCTAACGTCTCAATCATACGCCGCATCGTAGCCCCCGTATCGACAATATCCTCGACAATGACCACATGTCGGTTGGTGATATCCTCATTGAGACCTATCACTTCCTTAATGACACCCGTGGAGGCGATGCCCTGATACGAAGCCAACTTGACAAACGATATCTCACTGGGAATCGTGATGTATCGCATCAGGTCGGCCGCAAACACGAAAGAGCCGTTCAACACGGCGAGAAACAGCGGCCCTTTGCCTGCCAAGTCGGTATTGATTTGCTCGGCAACCGCCTTCACCCGCTCCAAGATATCAGCTTCCGGGATGAACGTTCTGAACGTTTTGTCCTTGATCGTTACTTTACTCATGGAATCTAAATTTGATGATTATCAATGGCAAAGTTACGAAAAATATCATAAACATGCGACAACACGCCAATGAAAGTCACAGGACGGAGATAAAAACCGGCTAAGAATAAAACGGAAATGAATGTCCAAAAACACATCATCAAGATGTAATAACCAGCATTTAAATGTCCCTCGTAGATGCTTACGAAATAAGAATAGAGATAAATTAACAAAAAAACACTACCTACTTATAGGTATTCAAAATAAAAAGATGTATCTTTGCATGGTTAAAAGTAGGTATCTACCAAGACTATTATACAAAAACATTATTGAATACTTAAAAGTTAACATCTATGGCTTACGTAATTGGAAACGACTGTATCGCATGCGGTACATGTATCGATGAGTGCCCAGTAGGCGCCATCTCAGAAGGCGACATTTATTCTATTGATCCTGAAGCTTGCACAGAGTGCGGAACTTGTGCAGAGGTATGCCCTAACGAGGCTATTTCTCTTCCGGAATAAAAACATGGAATGAACGAAAGTCACAACCCGGTGACACATGAAAGGTAAATCTGGAAAAGATTGAACAACTCACTAGGGTTGAAAGTTTAAGAGGCTGTTTTGCGAGTCAAAACAGCCTCTTATTATTTGATGTTTCCTGTACTAGGTCTGTATTTTGAATAAACTAATGTTGGATGGTTACCAAGTAACAGTTATTTGCTGCCAGACACATAAGGATTATTTGTATTGTCAAAGGCGGCAAATATTGGATGATCACAATAAACTAATAATGGAGCATCCAAACAAAAAGAGGATGAAATGTGATTTCACCCTCCTTAACTTATTCTTTTTTATTGATTATTTCATATTCAAAGCTTGCTTGGCTGTTTCGTTCTCGGGATCCAACTCTAAGACTTTCTTCCAATAGCTGTCAGCTGTTGTTTTGTCGTCCTTAAGCAAGTGGTAGTAACCCAAGTATCTGTAAGCCTCAATCAAACGAGTATTATCCACATTATCACGATCAGTCTTTTGGCTCAAAGAGCTGGCCAGTGCCTCATAGAATGGTTTGGCCAATCCTTCCTTTGTTTCGGGATCCAGATTAGAATTTACACGTGCACGCAAGAAATTAGCGAAATCGATGTTGGCTGGGAATTTCTCACCCAACTGCTTGTACACCTCATCAGCTTTCAGATAAGTGGCTTTCTGCTCTTCACCTGTCTGGCTTGCTGCCATGGTCGTATAGATTGATCCCAACCCAGCCAAATCTGTCGCAGTAGGTTCTTTGACATTGATTAGATATTCTTCGTAATAAGTGATGGCATTGGCATAGTCGCCCTTAGCCAAACAAGCATCAGAAAGACTTTTCTTGTTGCTATTAGCCAAATCCTTATTGTCAGCATTGGCGGTCAAAGCCTTCTTGAACATATCTACAGCATTGTCATATTGCTTGTTGACTAAATATGCCTGACCATAATATGTATAGTCGTATCCAGAAATCTTCGCACTGTCAGAAGCGTTGAAAAGTCGGTCAGCATATCGAAGCGCCTCTTCAATCTTTCCTTCATCGGTGTAGTTATAGAACGCCAGACGGTTCCAAGCTGCGTTACGTGGATTCTTATTGAGTCCATAAAGAGCCATATCCAAACTCTTTTGACGCTTCTGCGACAGGTAGCCTGCCATGGCGTAATTGGTGATATCAACATCCTCGAGCTTGCTCTTATCGACCTTTTCATAAGCCTGCATACTCTTGTCAAGCAGGTTGGAACTGTAATAAATTCGGCCAACCAGCGCATCTACCGCAATGTCTGGACGCTGTGTTCTAAGATCATTAAGATTCGCCACGGCCTCTTCTGGGCTACGTCCCCGGAGGATGTTAGCATACTTAAAGTAGGCATCGGGGTTCTTTGGATCAAAGTACTTTGCCTGCTGATACCATCCTGCTGCGGCACCACCGTCGTCTTTGGCCACAGCAACATCACCGGCTAAGATGTAAGCAGGAGAATATTTCTTATCACGAGCCATAGCCAAATCAGCATATTTCATCGCTAATTCAGTATTTTTCTGTTCTAAGAAAGCTCTGCCAATTCCCACTAATACAGCAGGATTCTTTTTGTTAGCTTTTACAATATCCTTCAATGCCTTTTCGACAGTCTGAGGACTTGTTGACTTGATAATCTGAGTCGCTTGTTTGATGGCTACATCATTCTGCGCCATTGATGGAGCTGAAAATCCTAGTAACAATGCTCCTATCAGTAAATATTTAACTGCTTTCATAATCTTCTACGTTCTTTTGTTTGTTGATAACTCAACGCTCCTCACGTTTTGTTTGTCAGTCTTTTCGTGGTCAAAAGTACATTTTTATTCTGAAACACGTACATTTCGTATAGTTAAATTTCCATAAGCGGGCAGCAATCCCGACTTCAGAATAATTTTCTGACCCTTATCCTGCGAGATAATGAAATTGGAAAAGCCTGTGGGTAGTCCCATGTGGGTATCATTCAATAGAATGTATAAGGTACGCACCAAAGGATAATTGGCATTGTAGAAGTAGTACTGATAAGGTTTCCAACTGTTCTGCACATTTGCCACAGGAATTGACGATACAGCCATCGGGCGTATTTCTTTCTTGAAAGTTAAGTTGGTGGTATCACGTTTATCATTGAGCCAATTGCTGCCAATAATGCCAATGGCTCCCTTGTTTTCTTCTACATATTTAATAACCTCTTCTGTCTTTTTGACTGCGGCTACGTTTTTATTCGCAATAGGTTTCCCTCCAAGGATGGAATCTTCGACGTAGTGCACGGCTGAAGAGTTAGGATTGTCAAATACTACCGTGATATCTCCAATCTTGGAATGGGGATAGATTTGACTCCATTTAGTAATTTCTCCGTTTAATATTTTTCTTATATTGTCAACACTGATACAAGAATCCGTGTTGCTTTTATTCTGAACCAATGCAAGTCCATCGTATGCGAACTTGATAGAGCGAGGAAACTGTTTGTTTGCTTTCAAACTTTCCAGCTCTTCTTTTGTAAAATCACGCGACGTTATGGCCATGAACACCTCTCCCTTGAGAAGTTTGTTAATGGCATCTGACTCGTTCGTATAGATGGGAGTCAGCTTGGCATCCGGATATGTAAACTCGAAGAGCTCGCGCTCCTCTTCGATAACAGGACTAAAACTTTCGTCAGAAGCAAAAGTTATTGCTCCTGACGAATAAGTATCTGTTCTGCCATCTTTTGACTTCTTGTTTTGGCAAGAAGCCAAAAGAGAAGCAGAGAGTGTTAATCCTACGATAAAGTAAGATAATTTATAATTCATATTATTGCAATCTGAACGAAACAGGCACGTTGTATTTCACACGTACGGCTGAGCCATTTTGCTTGCCAGGAATCCAACTCGGCATGCTTCTAACTACGCGAGCAGCTTCCTTATCCAATGATGGATCTACTGAACGAACTACTTTAACGTCTGTGATATGTCCATCTTTCTCTACAACGAAAGAAACAACCACACGTCCCTGCACACCATTTTCTTGTGCCACTACAGGATACTTAACGTTTTCGCTCAAATACTTCATCAAGGCAGCATTACCACCAGGGAATGATGGCATCTGCTCAACGACATCGAATACCTTGTTCTCAACTTCCGGTTTTGGCTCTGGCTGAGCCACTGCTTCTTTAAGTTTCAATACTTCACCACCCTTGTCGTCATTACCTTTTACGTCAATGGCGCCGATGGCAGTTTTCGTATTCATCAATTCATCTTGAGTTTTCAATTCTTCTTCAGGTTTCACCTCGTTGTCTTTCTTGATGACAGGTGCGGTAAACTTGATAGAACTCTTTACTCGCTCAACAACCTTTTCAGGCTCTACTTGAATTTTCTTTTGTTGTTTTACTTCAGCCTTTTTCTTAGGCTGTTCCAACTTAGAAAGTTCAACGACCTCTGTCATGGCTGCTCTCTTTCTGGCTTCTGCATCAGCGGCTTTCTTTAGAGAAAGACCGATTTGACACAACAAGACTAATGCGACTACAGCAATGATAGAGATAACATTTCTCTTACCAGTACCTTTTCTTAGCTGATAGGCACCGTAAGCCTGGTTACGTCCGGCAAAAACAAGGTCGGTCCATTCACCAGAGATCAAATCAATTTTTGACATTGTTACTCCTTTTTAATAGTTAATACTTTGTTCTCTTACTCGACTCCCTTGGACTTCAACAACTTTGCGTCGTCTGGGGAAATCTTGTCGAGAACGTATTTAGCTATGCTGCAAATCTGCATCTCGTCGAGAGCATCTATAACATTCTGTGCTAACGCTTTATCCGTAGCCTTGATAATGACAGTCATTGTCTGAATCTTCTGACCACCAATCTCACCGGCTTTGATCTTAGCCAATTCCTGCTTGTATACGGAGTCAGGTATTTGGTCTTTCTTCTGGTCGAGTTCGGCCTTGGCCTTCATCACCTGTAGCACGGGTTGCGTGTTGTCCTCGGTCACGTGCTGCATGAAGACCTTGCGGATTCCATCTTTACCCCAAGTAGTCTCCTTGAGGGTTGAAGGATCGTCATACTTAGGCAAGCCCGCAGTGTAGAAAATCTTGTTGTTTCCAGCCACATAAACGGTAATCGTATATGAAGCCTTCGTTACCGACTTGTCTTGATCAGTAATGTTCTTATCGTTACTTGGCATACTCAACTCCATCGTTTGTGGTTTGGCCAATGAAGTACAGAGCATGAAGAAAGTAATAAGAAGCATCATCATATCCACCATAGGCGTAAAGTCTACGCGGACATCAAATTTCTTCTGCTTACTTGTATCTTTTGATTTTGCCATACTTATTTATCCTCCCCCGTTTTTAATGTAGTGATAAGGTAATAACGGTTCTGATTCATATCCTGAAGTTCAGACATCACCTTCTTCATATTAGCATAAGGTGTCTTCGCATCAACTTTGATAGCTATCTTAATGTCTTCATTGACATTCAATGCCTCGGTCACCCAGTGTTGGAATTCACTCTTTCCACCATCGATAGAATCCAAAGGAACTCCAGCTTCAGCGCTGGTAATCACCTCAGTCATCTTCTCAGTAGGCAAACCCAAATAGCCTTTCAAGTTGTCCAAAGGAACGCCCCACATTGGGTCGGTCTGGAACTTCTTCATTTCAGCATCACTCAGTCCGAGGCTGGCTGTCTCATTCATTCCCTGAATGAGCGAAAGCAAGTCGTTCTGATTATCCATACTCATAAACACCCTGCCCTTGTCATTGACAAGAATGTTTAGCACGTCGTTTTCTGGAACTTTGATCTCAGAGACAGACGATGGCTGGTTTACTTTCACTGGCTCGTTCTTAACGAATGTTGAAGTCAACATAAAGAACGTCAGCAACAGCACCATCACGTCTGACATAGGAGTCATGTCGATCCAGATGTCATGTTTCTTAATTTTTAACTTACCCATAACTGAATAATTTTAAAAGGGTTAGCTAAAATTAAGCTTCTGGATGCTTTTCTTCGAATGTGTGAGCGATTGTGTAACCAATCTCGTCCATTGCAAATGTTAACTTGTCAATCTTGTTGGTGAAGTAGTTGTAAGAAACTACAGAGAACCAAGATGTAGCAATACCAGAAGCTGTATTAACCAAGGCCTCAGAAATACCAGTAGAAAGTGCCATAGAGTCAGCACCACCACCAGCTGCCAAAGCTGCGAACGAACGAATCATACCAAGCACGGTACCGAACAAAGCGGTAAGTGTACCCAATGTTACAATCGTAGCGATAATCGGCAAGTTCATCGTCATGGTAGGCATTTCAAGTGCGGTAGCCTCATCATGTGAGTTCTGGATGGTTGAGATTTTCTCCTTCAACTTGATATTGGTTGTTTCCATCTCTCTGTAAGACTTCAAGTCAGCTAATACCACGTTAGCCACAGAACCACCTTGTTTGTGGCAAAGCTCTTCTGCCTTGGCGATGTCACCATTTCTCAGAGCTGCCTTCACGTTTTCAGTGAATTTTGTCACGCTACCTTTACCCGAGCAAGCGCTGATTGCAAGCCAACGCTCAACAGACATTGCAATTACGGTACACAACAAACCAAAGATAATAGGCACAACCCAACCACCTTTGTAAACGGTACCCAGCATATTCAGAGGATGACCTGCGCGATCGCCGTTAGCGAAGTTAGCTGGATCACCAAGAATAAAGTTGTAGAATGCCCATCCTACAATGAATGCCAAGATAATGATAATGAACGCATGTCTAACGCCCTGAAAGCCTTTAGACTTCTTTTGAGGGGCTGCTTTTGTTGTTGCCATAATTTAAAATTTTAATTTTTGGTTATTAATAATTTAAGTTGTTAATATGCTTAATCGTTTTTCAAGATTCTCGCTAATCTTATTTCAAAAAGGAGAATTTTTTGGGTTTAACATCGCAAAGATATATAAATTATAGATAAATCTTTGTGAAATTAAGAAGTTTTAACGAGTGATTTTTTACTTTTTCTTGTAATTTATCTCCGTTTGTGACTTCATTATTTCAATTTTGCGAGAACTTCTTTCATTCTCCTGAGTGCTTCCCGAATGTTTTCATCGCTGGTGGCATAGCTCATGCGTATGCACTCGGAATCGCCAAAGGCATCACCGCCAACAGTTGCAACGTGGCCTGTTTCAAGCAGATACATAGCCAGGTCGGTAGCACTGTTGATGGTATGCTGACCGTCACTCTTACCAAAATAACTGCTGCACTTGGGGAACAGATAGAAAGCTCCTTGTGGCTCATTCACCTCAAACCCGTCAATCTCTTTTGCCAACCGCACAATCAAATCCCTTCTGCGTTGAAAAGCCTGACGCATTTCCTCCACACAGGCTTGCTCTGTGACGTATGCTGCAAGCGCGGCACGCTGACTCACCGAGCACGGTCCGCTGGTGTATTGTCCTTGCAGCTTGTTACAGCCCTTCACAATCCATTCGGGAGCGGCGATGTATCCTATTCTCCAGCCTGTCATAGCGTACGCCTTTGAAACGCCATTAACGAGAATGGTACGTTCTTTCATGCCTGGAAACTGTGCGATGCTCTCGTGTCGACCGATGTAGTTGATGTGCTCGTAAATTTCATCAGCAAGCACAAACACGTCTTCATGCCTTTTGATGACGTTGGCCAGTTGCTCCAGTTCCTCCTTCGAGTAAACACTTCCGGTAGGATTACTGGGCGAGCAAAGTATCAACATGCGCGTTTTAGGCGTGATGGCAGCTTCCAACTGCTCGGGCGTCATCTTGAAGTTCTGTTCAAAACCAGCCTTAACAATCACCGGATTTCCACCTGCCAGTTTAGCCATCTGTGGATAACTCACCCAATAAGGTGCTGGGATAATCACCTCGTCCCCATCGTCAACCAACGCCATCAGCGTGTTACAAACGCCCTGCTTGGCACCATTAGACACCATGATCTCGGCGGTATCGTAGCTAAGTTGGTTTTCTCTTTGCAACTTCTCTGCGATAGCCTTCCTCAAGTCGGGGTAACCTGGTACGGGAGAATATTTCGAGTAGTTCTCCTCGATAGCTTGCTTTGCGGCCACCTTGATGTGGTCTGGCGTATTGAAATCAGGCTCACCCACACTCATGTTGATGACATCGATGCCTTGAGCTTTCATTTCACTGCTCTTTTGCGACATGGCGAGCGTGGCTGAAGGAGCCAGACGGTTCAGACGGTTTGATAGGTGTGCCATTTGTTTTACGATTGAATAGTTGTTGATTGCAAAAGTAGCATTTTTATTCTTTGAAGCGAAATAAAAGTGATATTATTTCAACAAATGTTTTGCATTTGTAACATTCGGCATTTATTTGAGGTGCAACTTGTGCCCCATCCTCACCTGCTTGGTCTTCAGATATCGTTCGTTGTATTGGTTGGGCGTCACTTCAATAGGTACGATTTCGGCAATTTCCAGCCCGTAGGCTTCCAGTCCAACGCGCTTGACGGGATTGTTGGTCAGCAGTCGCATCTTGTGTACGCCAAGGTGACGCAGCATCTGCGCGCCGCAGCCATAGTCCCTCTCATCGGGTTTAAAGCCCAAGTGTATGTTGGCATCCACGGTATCGTAACCTTCTTCTTGCAACTTATAGGCTGCCACCTTATTCATAAGGCCGATGCCGCGACCCTCTTGCTGCATGTAGATAACGACGCCTTTCCCCTCTTTCTCAATCAGTTCCATCGACTTCTGCAGCTGCTGACCACAGTCACAACGCAAACTTCCCAGAGTATCGCCCGTCGCACAAGACGAGTGCACGCGAACCAGCACCGGTTCGTCCCGTTCCCACTGCCCTTTCACCAAAGCCATGTGTTCCAAGCCGTTGCTCTGTTGCCTGAAAGGTATGAGGTGAAAATGCCCGTATCGGGTGGGCATGTCTACCTCATCGCCCACTTCTATAATCGATTCCTTTTCCAGTCTGTAGGCGATGAGATCAGCGATGGTGATGATTTTCAGTCCCCACTCCGTGGCCAACTTTTGCAATTCGGGCATGCGGGCCATGGAGCCGTCTTCGTTCATGATTTCCATCAGGGCGCCGGCAGGGTAAAGTCCGGCCAACCTGCACAGGTCTACGGCTGCCTCTGTATGCCCACTACGCCTCAACACACCGTTGTCTTGTGCATACAGCGGGTTGATGTGTCCCGGTCTGCCAAATGTCTGTGGAGTGGATGTTGGGTCTGCCAAGGCTTTGATGGTGGCAGCTCTATCATGAGCCGAAACGCCCGTAGTGCATCCTTCCAGCTTGTCTACGGTCACCGTAAATGGGGTTCCCAGCACCGATGTGTTATCCATCACTTGGTGCGGAAGATCCAACTCCTCGCATCTGGATAACGTGATGGGGGCACAAAGCACGCCGCGGGCATGTTTCAGCATGAAGTTCACCTTCTCAGCAGTAATCTTCTCAGCTGCGATAATGAGATCGCCTTCGTTCTCTCTGTCTTCATCGTCCACAACAATGACGAACTTGCCTTCCTTGAAATCTTTGAGCGCATCCTCGATGCTGGACAGTTTAAAGTTTTCCATATCGTATAAAGCTATATATAAAGAGGTGTTATTTTGAATGAACTATTTTCGTAATTTGCTCGGTCACCGCATCATTTGTCTGCACGATTTGTTTGAGATCGCGCAGCAGCCGAATCCTGAATCGCCACATTCTGAAGTAGAAGAACAGTCCCAGCGGGATGATGATAGCCGACACGATGTTCAGCCACTTGTGCTCGAAGGGACGCGTGTGGGCCTTTACTGCCAGCACGGGATAGTTGTTCAGCTCGTTCAAGATCATTTTGTCCCGGGTGTTCGTGAGGTCATCTATCACTTTTTCAAGCTCATCGCTGATGCGTTCCACCTCGTGGTCGGGCTGGTATCTAAAGAACACCTGCACCACGTTGGGCAGCGATTTCAACCGATGTTCCTCGACATATCGCCTGATGTCGTCGTTCATGTTCAGCAGCAATTGGCGGTTTTCGAGATAGTTTGGATCTTCGATAATCACCTCCTTGCCGTATACATGGCGCTTGGTTCGCCAGCCCAGCGCTTTCATGATAACGGCTTTCCACTGATCGATGTTGAATACCATGGAGTCGCGGTTGGCCTTGTATGTTACAAAGCCCGCCAAGGGGATGAGCACCGCAGGGGCCAACCCCTTGCCGAATTCTACCGTCCACATGTCGCCACGCGCCATTCGGTAGCCCGTGTTGTCAAGAAGGTAATACACGATGAAGACCAGCACCGACACAATCACGGGGATACCCAGACCGCCTTTACGGATGATGGCGCCCAGCGGTGCGCCGATGAAAAAGAAGATGATGCACGTCAGAGCCAGCGTAAACTTGTTAATCATCTCAATGTAATGCTCCCGGAGCAACCTGTCGCCGTCACTGGTAATCATGCTTCTGAAATTAAGCTCGGTCACCTCCGACTGAACGGAACTGAGTGCCATGTTCACCGCACTCAATTTCTGGTCTTTGGTTAATTTGTTGTATATCGAGTCAAAATGGTACGTTTTGCCTTGCGCTAATTTCACAGCGGCTAACGAATCTCTTTTGTTGACTTTCGGAATGCGGTAATACATTCTCTGTGCATCGTCATAGATGCTGCGTCCCACGCTGTCGTACGTCATACTGAGCGAGTCGATGCCCGAAGTGAGTTGTGACAAACTTTTTGCCTTGGCGTTGTTGGATAGCGCAGCGGCATCGGTCATGTTGAAATCGCCATCATAGTCGAGCACGATTCGTTTGTCGGCAAAGGTTTCTCTGCGGTAAGGAATGCTGGCACTGGCGCCCAGTTCCTGCGACTGCATGTTCTCAAACCATTCGCCACTCCACAGGGTCAGCAGCAGATGCTTCTTGTCGGCGGTAGCCTGCAGCATACCCGAATCGGCCAGAATAATGGCCTGATCCTCGTAGCTGCCCGTCATCCTGTAAATCATGATGCCGTACAACTTGCCGGTGTCCATGTCTTTTTTTTGCACATAAAGATTGCTGTTGGGGATGCCATCGTAGAAGATGCCTTCAGGAATCTCAAGCTCCGGGTTCTTCTGCGACATCGAAATCATCAGCTGCGCCATCTTCATGTTAGCGCTGGGACCTACATAATTTTGAAAATAAAAAGAACAAAAGCAGACAAAAACAGAGATGACGATGAGCGAACGAAAGGTTCGCATGGTTGATATGCCTGCCGACTTGATGGCCGTGAGCTCACTGCTCTCGCCTAAATTGCCAAACGTGATGAGAGACGACAGCAAGATGGCCAGCGGCAAAGCCTGTGGAACCAAAAACAAGCCCATGTACCAAAAGAACTGCGCCATGACCTCCATGGACAGTCCTTTGCCGATGAGCACGTCGACATACCTCCACAAGAACTGCATCATCAGCACAAACTGACAGATGAAGAAGGTTCCGGCAAACAGCAGTCCAAATTGCTTGGCGATGAATAAATCTAATTTCTTGATACGAAACATCTAAGCCCTTGATATGTTGTACACGTGTACGAACAATGTGCAAAAATAACATAAAAAAATAAGATATGGCCCAATTTTCGCTTTTTTAAGCATGATGCCCACGACTCTTGCATGTATAAAAGATGGTTGGATGTCAAAAACCAGTCCTTGCCTTTGCTTATACAACATGACCCTTCAATGAAAGAAAAGTACCCAAGGCCAACACACACTACAGGGTCACCACCCAATCCTTTCGGTCGAGCGGTGACCCTGTCGTTGTATGTCGTTCCATGGCGATCAAACGGCACCATGGAGCGGAGGTGTCTTTATTTAAAGATGTTTATATCTTCTTCGTGATTGTCGTTCCACATGTCATCTGTCATGTCAAATTGTTTGGCATTGCCGTCGCCAGTGGCTGGGGTGTTGGGGTCTATAGATATACTTCTGTTCTCCATCACGCCATAGCTTGTGTCCATCTTGATGATGTTGGTATGAGGCTTTAGATACAAACGCTTGTCAGTCATGATTATTTTCTTATTCATTGTTGTGTTGTTTTGTCTATTCTTTATTTTACTATTTTCTTTCCTTTGATGACATAGATGCCGCTGGGCAGTGTGTCTAAGTTGGTACCAACGTATTGTCCGTCGAGTGTATAGATGCGCTGTGTGCCATTCTGTGCCTTGCTTTGTTCTAGGTTGTCAATTCCCGTTGTCTCGTTGTCCGTTAGGATGATGAAGCGTTTGGCTGCCGCTGCCTTATTCATTGGTTGGATATATCCACGGAAAGGTGCCGCCGTGGCCTCTGTGCCGTCTGTCACTGGTCTCCATACGTCATAACCTGCGTTGTCCGTATTCAGCAACCAAGTATCGAGCTGTACTGCCGTGGCATTGTTAAGCCGTTCGGTGCTACCCACAAAGTTGAAGCTCTGTCCCTCTGTGGTTGCTGCAAAGCCGGTGGGTTTAATCGTGTTGTCCACCTTATCGGTACCCGAAGCCGCGATGTCAACGTTCTCAGCAGTAAACACCGAGGAGTTATGTATATTGCCATCGGTGATGCGCAGCAAATAGGGTTTGTTGGCATCAAGCGTGCTACCGTCAGAGATGGAAGTAAATAGATAATACTCGGTATAGTTGGTTCCGGGTATCGTTCCTTTGTTCTTGAGGTTGAGCTTATAGGCGCGAATACCATCGCGCAGTTTTACCTTATAGGGCAGCAACATGGTGAAACAGTTCTTGCCGGTGCTTATGCCGGAAAAGTCGCGGTACGCCGACAAAGAGTTGTCGCTATCCAATGTTGGGCATTGAAATTGATGTCCATCCTCGTAGGATAAATCGTTATTTGACACGGTAGCACTGTACTTGTTATACACAGCCTTCGTAGCCCTGAATGCATTGGGGAACTCATAGTCAGTCCCGTCTTGTATGCTTAGCAGTGTGCAGGTGTTATCGGCTTTCACAAAGTTCACGTCCTCGCCCTCAGCAAATGTAAACGCTGTGCCTGTCGGCAGGTAAACCACAGTATGGGTTGCCAGTCCACCAAAGACGCCGCCACCTCCTTTCCGAGTCAACTCGGTGTTACCTATGGTCGGATTATCTAATGTATGCAGGTCTATGAACTCCAAGTTAACACAGTCGCTAAAATTACCAGCACCGAGCGTACACCCTGTTTCACCCTTCCAGGTGAAACCTGTTAGTCCGTCATTATAGGCAAAAGCATATTCTCCAATTTTCTTGACGTTAGCTGGGATAACCAAGTCTCCCTTGAATCCACATAGCGCAAATGCACTCGATGCAATGGTTGTGATTGTGGACATGCTGATGCTCTCCAAGCTGCGACAGGTAGAGAAGCCACCTATTCCAATATATTCTACTGACGTTGGTAAGTCCATCGTCTTAATAGACCTACAATATGAAAACATCCCATCAGCAATGCTTTTAACACCGTCTTCTATCGTCACCGAACTCAGATCATAGCAACTTAAGAAAGCATTTACACCTGATTGTTCCGAGGTTGAGTTTGAGACAGTGGTGAGTGACACTTGTTCTTGTAAGCGAGCAGATGCAGGAACAGTAATGCTTGTCAGATTCGTACAGTAGGCGAAGCATTGTACTCCCAAACAGGTAACCTTGGGGATTGTCACTTCATTAAGTTCCGCGCAACTTTTGAAAGCTGTCGATGCTATGAACGTTTCACCAGGAATGTTAGCTTTCTTTAATTTACTCCCTTCAAAAGCACTAACACCGATGTACAACAGTGCTTCAGGAAAATTGATGGTTTCCAAAGTTGACCCATAAAAAGCAGTTTGTTCTATCACCCCAATGGTAGCAGGAAGAGTGACTTCCTTGATACTCGTAACTCGAAAGAAGGCCGCTTGTTTAATCTCTGTAACAGTCCAGCTTTGATCACTATAAGTAATGCTTTGCGGAATAGTGACTGCTGCAGATAGCGTGTTATTGTAGGCTTCTGTTTGATCAGGGTCTTGTGGGCTGGTCACGGTCACAGTGTGACTTGTTTCGTCAATTACTTGGTACCAAAGATCACCTACTTTAAAATTTGCGTTCTGTCCTGCCATGGGCAGTGCCATGAGTAGCGACACGGCAACAAGCCATGTCTTTAAACATTTTGTCTTGAAAGAAAATAATTGTTTCATCATATTTGTTTTATTGTTTTGTGATAAAAATCTGTGTAACGTATGCGCATAGCGCTGCTGTACAAGGCTGTGAAGCAACCCTGTACATACATGGGTGCCTGTCGCCACAAGGTGCGGCAGGCAGCGCAATAAGTTGTTAATTAAATTTAATAAATAGAGGGGGGGGGTAATAATGTTTATTAACATTATTACCCTATCATGGCTCTTGTTTGTCAGCTGAGAGACGGATATGGATTTATTAAAATGTTGGTTCATCAGGTGACTGATTGTTATGAAATTGGTGCAAAATTATAAAATAAATCACAAAAATACATTGCTTGGTGATTTAATATTTGTTAAAATTTCGTTATAAATAGCTCCGTAAGGTAGGGTGTTCAAAATCGCTTTAAAATCCTGCGCATTTTTTACCAATGGTATTGATACGCTTGACCACCAAATTTGGAGAAAGGTTTTCATTCGTCCATTCCTCAATGTGACGGTGTCTACCTTCCTCCAATCTTTCTTTGAAATTGAAATTAACCCGTCTGTCCTTATCAGCCAAATTAAGGCGAAGCGGCATCATCAGAATTATTGGAGTAACTCCTGAAAGTTTATCATCAGACATTCTGTTTTTCACTACTCCAAAGATTGACTCTACCGGATCTGAACTTGCATTCTGCGATTCCCCCTCATTAACGAATATTCGTTCACGTTCTATATATCCCAAGATGAATGATCCGACTTTACTTTGTCGTTCATTCCCGGACATCAGACTTGTTGTTACAAGTTGCTTGCACCGGCTGATTGTACCATGAGACCAGCCGTTGTTTTTGATATCCTTCTCTATTTTTGTTATACAATCCATAGTTTCTGCCAGTTCGTCTACAAGAGAGGCGTTTTGTGGAATAAAGGCATAAATGCTCTTTATGTCATTTTGCAGAGTGTGATACAGGTATTGCATCCGGCTAATCCAGTCAATCCATTTTGACATATTCATAAAGCGTGCAATGCTACGTTGTGAAGGAGGTTGCACATACGCTATGTCTTGCATGTTGTATTTCAGACGCGCAAGTTGAACTTTGTTGGAAAGTTCTTGAAAATCAGCTTCTTTCTTATACACCCTTTCGAGAAACATGCCAAGCGTGTGGCTTATGTCCAAATGATGGGCATAACCCGCATCTCTTATTGCCTTACATACCGTGGAGCCATTGTCACTGATAACATATTCTGGCTTGTGCCCTATTTTATCAGCAACCTTCTCCAAAACTTCTTTAATGGTCGTTCCGTTCCAACTTTTTGCAATGGAAATATCAACTATGGTTATGTCTTTTTCCGTAATTGCAGAACCGGCATTAACGGCGGGTATAGCAAGGGTAAGCAGAAGTTTCTCACTGCCTATCATCATACTTTCATCAACAATCAAGGCATATCGCTTGTCTTTGAATAGACTGCATGATTCCTTATAGACACTAAGTCCCAATTCTTGCCTCCAATATCCAATCGTTGTATAGGCAGGAACTTTACCAAACACATTGCCCATAAACTCATTCAGAATATTGAATATCTCGACAATCTGCCGTGAGCCTACTGACAAACGCGCATAAAAAGCCACACTAAGGGCAACCATCAAACTGGAGTAATGATGTCGTCTGATAGATTCATCAGTTGCTCGAAAGTTTCCTTGTCCAATCCAACACTCGGTCTCTCTTTTTTTTTGAGTGCGGAACGATACTTGGCATTGTTTGACTGAGCCGTGGACAATCTTCCCTTGAGATTGCGATTATCTCGTTGAAGAGTCTCTTTATCATTCTTGAGTTTTTCCACCAGCTTTTTAAGCTTTTCTATTTCTTTTTCTTGCGTTGACTTTTTCATATCTTTTACATGTTTTATTTATGTAAAGTTACTAAAAATCAACGAGTTACACAACTTTTTAGAAAGATATTTTGCGATATAAAGTGCTAAATATCAGCAACTTAATAAGCTGAATTCTTGCATTTTTTGCATCAGATGTATATACAGATTTTGAACACCCTATCCGTAAGGGCGTGATTATTCGCTGGGCTCATCAACTTGTCATCACGGTCTGCCATATCTGTTGGAGCGTGATTGAGCACGGCCCGCCACGGGAAATACGAAAAAATCAGCGTGATTGAGCACCCTCCACCCCTGCAATAGCAACTTGGTAAACGTAATCAATTTTCTTGACAAGCGCCCCGTCATATTTCGTTTATTTGCCAACAGCCTGCCAAGTGCTTGCAAATATTGAAAATATGCGTAAAAAACCACATCTCCTTATCTGTCAAGTTGTTGCATCCACCACGGCTCATCATAGCACGTTTTATTCATGGTTTTTCACGTGTTAAACCGCATTTTAGCCGTAAAAAGGATGCGTTTGATGGTCTAAAGTGATGTAGATAGGAGGAGAAAAGCATGCAGTTTGGCATCATAAAGCAATGCTTTTGTCGCCAACAAGCCGCTTTTCTTGTTCGGCAAGCGATGAATGTAGTGCATTTGCCTACTGATTTTTTCTATTTCAACATTTTACAGGAGGGTTTTTATTGTCATTAATGCAGACAAATAGCAAGGTAGGGGCGTGATTTAAAAAGCCGATTATTTTTGTGTGGCAACGGGACGTGATGATGAGTTGACAAGCCCAGCGAATAATCACGCCCCTACGGAATAACATCGGAACGTGATGAAACTTGTGCGAGGAAGCCAACCGCCTGCTTAAAGACCACTGAACTGTCGCAAACGCAACAAGTTGTCCTCCCACAAATCTTTCAAGGTGTCTACATCGTCATCATCGGCAAAATCGGTAATCACGAGAATGTAATCGTCCGTTATGTCGCACTTTTCCATACGCAGCTCCACGTATGCATTTGCGTCTTCCTCATCCAGCCATCTGAAACGCAGGTAATTAAATTTAACCTTAGCAACCACTTTAGCTTGTCTTGTTTCATGATGCGCATAAGGTTCACCCCACCTAAAATTCAATAGGTCACCTTGTTTCTGTATGTCATCGGCTAACCATCGAGCCAACTGTTCTGGCTCACTGATTAGATTCCAGATGATATTTTGCGAATTAGACTTTAACTCTCTCTCTATTTTGACTTGTTGTTTGGGCATATCGAATAGTTTCTTGGTGATAATGATGTAATACGTACAAATATAGCAAAATATATTGTAACGGAATAAAAAAATATTTTTTTATTGTGTATTTAAAAAGATTGTAGTATCTTTGCAGTCGCAAATAAGTGATATGGCGGGATAGCTCAGCTGGTTAGAGCGCATGATTCATAATCATGAGGTCACCGGTTCAATCCCGGTTCCCGCTACATTGAGAATTAAGGAGTTACGGCAACGTAACTCCTTTTTTATTTCCATCGGTGAACTTTTGGTGAACTTTCTGGATGCAGAAACTCGAGGTCATTGATGATACGGTCTGCAGTGATTTTGTTGTTTTGATACCAAGCTAATACCGAAGCTTTTTCTATACTATTTTTCACCGCTACTTCTATTTTATTATTCAGCCAGTCCCCTAAATCTGTCTATAAGTTCCTTTATTCTTTCTAACAAACTCTCAAAAGACAAATGATTGCCATATATGAAGTCATGTGTCATTTGTTCGTAATCTTTTTTCCAGTCGCCTAATACGGATGAAGGTGGATAAAAGTCGATAGTGTCTCTTTTCAGTATGTCATAATCTACGTATTTGAGGGCATAGAAAGTACGGCGATGCTCTACAATTTCGTCATAAAGTTGTTTGTCTTTCAACGCTTGAATACCGTAACTGGTATCCATTAGTTTTTCTAAATCGTATAAATGGCGACTCATTCTCATTGCGCGCGGATGCTCCTTCTGAAACTCCTCACATAACAGAAAAGCCTTTTCAAGGAATGTCCTTGTTGGAAGGACTGTCCCAAACATAACTTGGGAATCGGCATCATCATCCGGAAAAAGCTGAGATATATACGATTGTAAATTGACATTAGTCGTAGGCTCTTCCATTGACAAGCAACTTATTTCAATTTTAACCCAAAATGAAACATAGTTGTTGCTGTTGGGAACGACACTTTTATAATCAACCATGATTACTGTAGGATCCTTATCGGAATCTATAGGCTTAGATCCATCCTTAGTTTCTACATGCGTCACATTCCTCACGTCAAAATCAACAACACCCATTTGATTCAAGGCTTGCTCTAATTCAGGTTTCAAGAACTCCTGAATATAAGAACGTGATTTCTTTCTAAGTCGTTCACGTTGACTTTTAGATGTTGACAATATGGAGAAATCTCCTTCACGCCTAATTGATAAATCGATATCTTCGCTAAAACGTTCTATCAAGCCGAAACCTTTAGAAAGCGAAGTGCCACCTTTAAAATTGAGCAAATGGGAAATAGAGGTCATAGATAGAGCTTTAAGCACTATTGTCACCCACCAATCCTTTTCTATTGCGACTGGTGAGAGATGCAGCTCTCTGCTGACAGCATCCAGCATAACCAAACGTTCTTGAGAACTATATTGTTGCCAATGTTTCATGTCACTATTTTATTATTTCCTTAAAAACGTTTTGCATCCATGCGGGTGCCAAGGGTATATCTTTTTTAATATATGGAACCTCTGCAGGATTATCCTGAATAAGTTTATACAGGGCAGACAAATCTTCCTCTGTAACCTTTCCCTTTCCTATATTGCGCAAAGCCTGAACCAACATTGACATTAATCTACTTTTATAAGCAAAGTTTCGTGGTACACTTCGAACAAATTTAATCTCATGCCCATCCACTTTTACAGTTCTTGAAGATCCTGTCGTCAAATAATTCACTTTCATTGGAACTTGGGTAGATAGTCCCAAAATGTTGAGAGCCGTAGCCCCCGTAGGCATAATCTCTACTTGATCTCGTTTTGCAATGGCTTCGGCTATCTCATATATAGACGGTCTTAGAGGGCCAAATTTGGTAATAACAGACTTGCAATATATGCCAGGTGCCAGACGCTCAATAAGTCCTTTTTGTTCTGCAATACTCAACACCTGCTGAACATAATTAGCACTGCTTATGTCAGTAAAATCGCTGACAAAAAACACACAAGGTGCTTTCATCTTGTTCAAGCGATCAAGTATTTGTTTTGTACTCCCAGAATCAATTAACATTCTTTTATAGTAATTTTTACCAATAATTCATAGGTAAAGGTAGTGATTATATTACCATATTCCAAATAATTCTTTAAATTTCTATCCTACAGAGCAATTATTAAATGGAATCTATTAATTCGCTTTGCTCAGCCTCCGTCATATTTTTCAAAAGTTTCAATAATGCCTGCTTGTCATAATCTTTCTTTTCTTCATACAGCAGGTACCATTATATTCCAGCATTTTATCCATCGGATAGGAACCTATATAGCTGGAAGTTATATATCCATTACCACTATGTCCCATACTATCGCTAATATATTTATATAGTATTAAGAACGAAATCGGTGAACTTACGGTGAACTTTGCTACCTAAATTCCGTGCAAATTCAAGTAATTTCATGGAATCTATAAAATATTCAAGTATTTAATATTCAGCTATTTATAAATATTAAGCAACTTGAAGAAATATGTTAGATATGATTCATAATCATGAGGTCGCTGGTTCAATCCCGGTTCCCGCTACAAAAGCCCTGTTAGTCTGTTGAAAGATTGGCAGGGCTTTTTGTTTGAAAAGGCGTTTCATCGCTTTAACGATATACAAACCAAATAGTTAAATACTTTTCAAGGGACGACTATCTATTGGATAGTGAACCATGAGAGCAATAACTGTAGTGTTTGTATGCATTAACAAGAGAGGAACCCTATCGATGCATGTTGCACCTTTTCACGATAAAACTCTATATTGTCTTGGTCATCATCATATACACGAAACAAAAGCCAAAGGGAAAATTATGACTGACAAACTTATTTATTATCTATTTCTTATGATGGTTATATGAGCAGGAGCAGAAAATCTTCTACTCCTGTCACTATTAGCTAATTCTATTTAATACTACCAAGCATTTTTTCGGCTTAAATGCCTGCATGGTCATCTTGTTTTTGGTTTTCTCTAAGATAGTCCAGTGGCCAAAGATTACACCGTCAACAGCATACAGCATTTTTCCCTCTATTTTATATGTGAAGGATTTACGCTGGTTATCTTCCTCATCCGTTTGTATGTAATAAGCAGTAGGCTCCTTTTGAAATTCCAGATAGAAGTGGTCTACTGCCTTAACATTCCCTTGATTATCGTAGTAGACCTGTTGACCGCTCCAAGTCGTCTGATATAATTCCCCCTTTACAAAGGAAATATCTTCAACAGAATCGTCATCGCCACATGATGTCATTATTACCAATGAGCAGCATAGGCAAAACATCATTAAAAAGTTTTTTTCATTTTTTTATTTTTTTAATTATAGACCAATAATATGATATATGTTACCATAGAAGAATTCATCATAGTCGTAATAATCTTGATTAGAGGCTAATGCAAGTACAGGAATTACTAGTCTTTTCATAGATTTGATGATTTAATATTTGTTATGAATTTGACGCATAGATAGTCTAATCGTTTATTACAGCCTATTATGTTTACAAGGTCGTTGCTACGCCCTGCAATCCAATTGTCTATATATTGTTGCCTTTGAAAAATCATAATTTATACCGATTTTTTGATTGACACATATTTTCGGTGCTAAGTTATATATTTATCTCCAACAAAATCACTTTTTGGTAAAAAAATAATTAGGGGACACGATTATTCGCCGTGCTCATCAACTCGGCATCACGGTTTACCTAACACCTAAGGAAAATAAACATTGTGCGAAATTATGCTTTAATTCATTTTCATGGTGAAGCCACCACCTGGAGCCAAATGCACGGTGAGCTGTTTGTTGGATGGGATGCTGATGGTTTTCTTCACATAATCTTGCGCGAACTTGGTGGCATTAGCACCGTCAAAATAAGCTTCCGCACGGGTAGGAATGTCACCCAGCGGAGAGAGGTCGATTGTGAGGTCGCGGGCAGTCCAGTTGTTGATGACACCGACATACCAGGTATTACCGCTTCGACGCGCCATGGCCACATACTCACCCACCTTGCTGGTCAAGGCTATAGATTGATCCCATACCACAGGAATCTTGGCAATGAATTCTGTACATTCGGGTTCTTCTTCGTAATGCGTCGGACTGTCACAAAGCATGTTGAGCGGAGAGAAGAATACGGTGTACATGGCCAACTGATGACAGCGGGTTCCCTGACTCATGGGATTGCTGTTAGAGGCATGATAAGTTTCCTTGGTACCATTCAGCATGGCACCCTGCGTGTAATCCATCTGCCCGGCCAGCATGCGGATGAATGGGATTTGTACGTCGTATTGCACTTGATTGTAGGATTCCACGGACGCCCATTTGGTGTTCTCTTGTCCCTTGACGCCTTCAAAGTTGATGACGTTCGGATAAGTCCTTTGCAGACCTGTGGGTTTGAAGATTCCGTGAAAATCCATCAGCATGCGATATTTAGCAGCCATTCGAGCAGCGTCGTAGAGAAAATTGACACAGGCTGCATCGTCGCGATCCATGAAATCAATCTTGAATCCTTTGACACCCATGTCACTGTAATGGTGGCAAACTCGCTCCATATCGCGCGCAAATGCATAATAGCCTGCCCACAGGATGATGCCTACATTCTTCTGTTTTCCATAATCAACAATGCCCTTCAAATCGATTTCGGGTACCACTTGGAAGAGGTCTGCCTGTAGATTGGCGGCCCACCCTTCGTCCAAAATCACATACTCGATGCCATGCTTGCTCGCAAAATCTATATAGGCCTTGTAGGTTTGAGTGTTAACGCCAGCCTTGAACGGAACTTTGTACAGTCCCCAGTCGTTCCACCATTCCCATGCCACCTTACCAGGTTTGATCCACTCTGTGGAAAAAATGCGTGATGGGGAGGCCAGGCGATACACCATGTCATTGTCCAGCAGTTGGCGGTCATCCGTAGACACATTGATGATGCGCCATGGGAATTGCTGTTTCGCCGTGGCCTTGACAAGATAGTTTTCGCGACTTTTCACAAAGAGTTGTAACTTGTTGTGACCTTCTTGCCTGACTTCCTTAGGGTATTTGGCAAAGACGCCACGCAAAGCATGACCCTCCGTGCGGTTGACGTACATGCCGGGATAGTTCTCCAAATCGGCTTCGGTCACGCAAATCTTTACCCCATGGTCGGCTTCCACCAAGATAGGCAAGAACGCTAACTTATCCGTTTTGAGTTGAGAGAGGCGTCCTTGCGTATAGGTATTCTCAAAAGAATTGTTGAATTGGTTTTCAAAACTGCCGTTGGGACTTGTATAAGGCACCAGCGACGACCAGTCCTTGGCAAAGTTGAACTCGGCCTTTTCGTCCTTGACGATAATCTCTTTCTTTCGATCAGAAACAAATCGGTAGGCTGCTCCTTCATCGTAAGCACGAAAAATCAAGGTGAACCCTTGTCTGAATTTCAACGCCAATTGATTATAATGATCCTCGACAACCTTCTTTTTATAGAACAAGGCGTTGATGGTTCCATGGCTCGTAGTGGTGTTTACAGACTGAACGGTAGCGTTTTCGCCAAACGATTTTCCTTGATCAAGGGTCAGGGCTATCTGGGATGGAGCGATGAGTTGTTGGCCATCGAGCGACAATGAGTAGGTAAGGTTTTTGTCGTTATTTACTGTAACGGTAAGTTTTCCATTGGGCGAAACCAGTTTATACTGTTTCGCATTAATTCCCAGCGTAATCAATGGGAACAACAGAAGGAGTAATGATTTTTTCATGTGATAGATGTTAGTATGTTTTCACAAAGATAGAGAAAAAACTTCATCCGCGAATCATAAGAATAAATATTTTTCTTGAGATTGACACAAATAAGTAAAATTTCTAAAGAGCGTAATCGCCTGGATGTGTTCATGATAGCATGTTCGGCACATGCCATGGGGCTTTTCTGGTTCGTGCTTGTCCAATTGTCGCATCGACGACAGCAATAGCGATGACCTCACGTTATCGCTTCTGAAACACACGAACGTAGTCTACTTCCATCGTAAGCGGCAACAAACTGTTGTCTACCCCCTTCTGACCACCCCATTGACCACCCCAAGCCAAGTTGAGGATGATGTAAAAAGGCTGATTGAAAGGCCACGCATCCTTACCCGTTCCATCATTCTGATAGGAAAGGATTTTTTGGCCGTCCACATAAAATGTCATCTCATGTGCTGTCCACTCCATGGCATAGACATGAAAGTCAGCCGCCTGCTCGATAGTCACATAACCATGTTCGATCGGCGTGCCACCATTGTTGTATTTGTTACAGTGAATGGTTGAATAAACCACGTTGGGCGTATGCCCCACTGCCTCCATGATATCTATTTCTCCGTTACCCGGCCACGGACCATCTTTGACGGGCATCATCCAAAAGGCTGGCCACGTGCCGAGCCCTTCTGGCAATTTGATGCGCGCTTCAATGTAACCGTATTGCCAACCCGAATGCCGTTTAGCATACACACGTCCCGATAAAAACCGATCACCTTCCTGCCGAAGGTTGATTTTCAAGGTACCATCATACACTTGGGTCACCTTCCCGTCGTTCACATAGGTCTGCAACTCTTGATTCACCCACCCCGCCGGCTTCAACTCATGCATCCAATCTTTACCAAGTGCAGTACCGCTAAACTCATCGTGCCACACCAGTTTGTAACCCTTTGGAGCGGTGATGCGGGATTTAGCTTTGTTTTTCTGATTAATTACCATCGGACCTGATGTTCCTTCAACAACACGATTATTCACACAAACAGGGTGCGAAGCCCGCATGGGTAACGCCATCAACAACAAAAAGAAAAAAGGTAAACAACGCCTCATGATGATTTCTGATTATAAAATATAGATTCTTGCTTAACAAAAAGTTAAAGCAATGCTCTTGCATATTGCTACAACGAATGAACCAAGCTATTATTGTATGATATCATTAGGCTACCCACCCCACCGTACACGCAAAGATAGTCACTACCGCTTTGTTCACGTTAATGACATGCTCGGTGGCAATGAGCAGGAATCCCAAAAGCAATATGCCCGCGATTACAAGAGTGATGTTATATAATAAGGTGGGGAGATGAATTAGTCACCCTGATATTTAGGATTCTGTTCACCTTAAAGTTACAAAAAACCAAAGGCTAACAAGCAAAACATATTTTATTTTTGTGAACAAAAAATCATAACTCAATAAAAAGCCTACGATTGCTGGCAACAGCAAACTGTTGATGAAAAAAGTAGGTTATTCTGAAGGAGCACGTTTCGAATGCACATGAAATATAATCAAATTGTTTCCTGATAACTTTTTCCTACTGCTGTTTTTTCTATATTTGCAGTATGACGAAGCCATGACATCATGAAGAAATTTCTATATCTTATGCTAATTCTATCGCTGCTCACCTCCTGTCAACAGCAACCCCGCAAGTTTGTCATTGGTATTTCGCAGTGCAGCATCGACATCTGGAGAGACAAACTCAACCGGGAATTGAAAACGAGCGAGTATTTCAACGACTCCATAAAAGTGCGTCTGGCTTCAGCCAACGACGACAGCAAAAAGCAAATCGCACAAATCGACAAGTTTGTAGACGATGGTGTGGACCTGCTCATCGTGGCTCCCAACCAATATAAATCTATCACCCGTGCCGTGAATCGTGCTTACGACAAGGGTATACCTGTGATACTCTTCGACCGCAAAGTGGACACCGACAAGTACACCGCCTTTATCGGAGGCGACAATTACAACATGGGCAAGACGATGGGACAGTTCATAGCCCGCCAGCTCAAGGGACAGGGACGTGTGGTGGAAATCCGTGGGCTTGATGGCTCGTCGCCCGCCGAGGAACGTCATCGCGGATTTGTGGACGGACTGAAAGCTTTCCCCGGTGTGCAGCTGGTGGCTTCGGAATCCGGAAACTGGAAAGAGGAAAGTGCCATCGATGCCATGAACCGCATCCTGCGGAAGACCCGCGACTTCGACTATGTGTTTGGACAGAACGACCGCATGGCGTGGGGTGCCTACATAGCACTGAAGCAGCACGGACTGGAACAACAGGTGAAATTCACGGGCATCGACGGCATGGCCACAAAAGGTGGCGGGCTCGAACTGGTGCGCGACGGCCTGTTTGAGGCATCCTATCTCTATCCCACCAAGGGCGATGAGGTCATTGCGCTGGCCATGAGAATACTACGCGGACAGCCGTTCAAACGAGAGAATCCGCTCACAACGACGATTGTCACCCGCGATAATGCCGAACTGCTGCTCATGCAGGCCAAAGACATGGAACGGCAGAATGCCAACCTCGACATCATGCACAAGAAAGTAGACTCCTACTTCAATCAGTACACTATGCAGCGATGGTTTATCGTGGTGCTCGTCGGTGCATTGGCGCTCATCGCTATCGCCATCCTCGTGACCTATCGAGCCTACCTCTCCAAGGCCAGACTCAGTACGCAGCTGGCCGACAGCAACCATGAGTTGCAGCGACTGAACGACGAGGTAAAAGCTATGACGCAGGCACAACTCACGTTTTTCACCAACGTGAGCCATGAGTTGCGTACGCCCCTCACCCTCATTGCCGACCCAGTGGACCGCCTGTTGGAAAACGGTAAAACGGATGACAACGGCCACAAAATGCTCCGGATGGTGCAACGCAACGTACATGTGTTGATGCAGCTGGTTAATGAAATTCTCGATTTCCGCAAGGTGCAGAATGGCAAGATGACACTTCGCCTTACCCGCTTCTCGCTTGGCACAGCCTTGCATGAATGGTGTAGAGCCTTTGCATCGGTTGCCGAAAATGCTAATATCAGCTTGAAGACAGAAAGCGATATTGGCGATGACGATATGATTATCGCCGATGAGGAAAAACTCAACCACCTCTATCTCAATCTCATGAGCAATGCCCTGAAGTACACGCCGGCTGGCGGAACGATCACCACGTCGCTCGGCCGCGAGGGTGACCGCTATGTCATTCGTGTGGAAGACACGGGCGTGGGTATCGAGAAGAAAGACCTTGCAAACATATTCGGGCGATTCTATCAGGGTCGGGAAGCCTCCGGCGGAACGGGCATCGGACTTGCTTTGGTCAAGGCCTTTGCCGAACTGCATCATGGTGAGGTAAGCGCGGAGAGTGAGAAAGGGCGGGGCACCTGCTTCACGGTAAAACTTCCCATACGGCAGGAGGGTGCGGTCGAGGAGTCGTCGGCACGGGCCGCGTCGGTCGAGGTGGCAGCCGGACAGTATGTCGGCACACAGGTCAATACTGAACGCCACACGGACGATGTGGTGTCGGCCGAAGAAGCCGACAAGTCCGAAATTCTAGTCATCGACGACAACAACGACGTGCGCGCCTATCTGCGGTCAGTATTGAAGAATCAATACCATGTGAGCGAAGCCGTAGATGGTAGGAGCGGACTGGTTTTGGCGCACAGGGTTGTGCCGGACATTGTGGTGTGCGACGTGATGATGCCCGTGATGGACGGACTGACTTTCACGCGCGAACTGAAAACGCACACCGCCACCAGTCACATTCCTGTCATTCTGCTCACGGCGCGGTCGCTCAACGAACAGATGGCTGAAGGGTACGAAACGGGAGCCGATTCGTATATCATCAAGCCGTTCAGCGCCAAAGTGCTGTTGGCCCGCATCAGCAACCTGCTGAAAAATCGTGCGCAGTTGCGACAGCTGTTTGCCAACGACGAGGTGCGGTCTTCCATCTCGAATACAGCACCTGATGGTGCGGCGATGGCATCAGGCACGATTTTGGGCGACAGAGACAAGACTTTCATCGCCCGTCTGCGCGATATTATCCAGCAAAAACTCCACGACTCAGACCTCAATGTGGAGCAAATTGGTGAGGAAATCGGATTGAGCCGGGTGCAACTCTATCGCAAAGTGAAGGCGCTCACGGGGCACTCGCCTGTGGAACTTCTCCGCACTGCCCGCCTGCAACGTGGCAGGAAACTTCTCGAAACCACCGACCAAACTATCTCGGAAGTGGCTTATGCCGTAGGATTCACTTCCCCCTCTTATTTCACCAAATGTTTCAAAGACGAGTTTAACGTCAGTCCAAGCGAACTTAACGGCTGAGTCTACCTCAAGCCTTTCATAGCTATTGGATGCTGTAATTTTCGTTCATTTGCTCCAAATAATGTTACATGAAACATATTTTGGGGACAGATGAACGAAAATTTTGTGTGCACTATGGCTATCATGGTATAAATTTGCCAGCAAAACCAGAATACTAACAATAACAATTAATCAATGGAAAACCTAAAAAGAATCCTATTGAGTTTTACACTCATCATGGTTTGTATGGTCGTCAGTGCACAGAAAATTGTAGCCACTGGCACCATTGTCGACGAAAGCGACTTAGGCGTTATCGGGGCGACGGTCATGGAAAAAAGTTCAGCCAACGGAACGGTGACCGACTTGGACGGTAACTTTAAGCTGGAAGTGAGTCGTGGTGCGACGCTTGTCATTTCTTATATCGGCTATCAGACGATTGAACTTGCGGCCGCAGAGGGCATGAAAGTTACCCTCAAGGAGAGTGCCAACGACCTGAACGAGGTCATCGTGACCGGCTATACCACTCAACGAAAGGCCGATTTGACTGGTGCGGTGTCGGTAGTAAAGACTGACGCTATAAGAACGTCACCCGATGCTGATCCTATGAAAGCTCTTCAAGGGCGGGTGGCTGGTGTTACTATTACCGACACTGGGTCGCCGAGCGGCACGGCTACTGTTAGAATACGAGGCATCGGCTCTTTTAACTCATCTCAAGATCCTCTTTATATAGTCGATGGTGTTCCACTCACTACGGCTATGAATACTTTCAACACCAACGATATCGAAAGTATGCAGATTCTCAAGGATGCTGCCTCGGCTTCTATTTATGGTAGTCGTGCTGCCAATGGTGTGATTATAATCACGACAAAGCAAGGAAAAAAAGGAGACAAAGTAAAAGTAGACTTCTCGACTAACCTTACTGCGCAGTTCTATACGCCACAGTCAAAAATGAAGCTACTTGATACTAAGGGTTATGCCACGGCCATGGCACAAGCCGCCCTGAACGACGGGATAGACCCAATTGCTTATGCCAGCAACTACGGACTAAATCTGCAAGCAACAGATGGTTTAGGTATCAAGGTATGGAATCCGGAAACGAAACAATATCAGAATTATACGGTGAATGGACTCTATGACGGCTATATCAACAAAAAGCAAACAATGACCCTTTCAAACACAGACTGGGTTGACGAAATATCGCGAGTTGGATTTTCACGCAACTATAATGTGTCGCTTTCAAATGCCAGTGAAAAATCTACCACATTATTCTCATTAGGTTATAAAAAGAATGATGGTATTTTGAAATATACCAACTTCCAAAATTTCTCTGCACGATTGAACAGCAGCTACAAAGTGAACAAGCTGATTTCCGTTGGCGAGAACTTCACTCTCTCTTATACCAATCAGGTGGATTGTGCACCGATGGAAAATGCTTTGAAAATGTCACCCATTGTACCTGTTTATGAGAGAGATGGAACAACCTTTGCCGGACCCGTTGGAGGTATGAGTGATAGGCAGAATCCTATGCGTGAGGCATATCATAACAAGGACAATCATCTTGATTTCTGGCGACTGTTCGGCAATGCCTTTGTAGAGCTAAAGCCTATTGAGGGTCTGTCATTTAAGTCGAACTTCGGTATAGATTTCACAAGCTCGTTTATCAATGCGTTAACACATACATACGAATCGGACATCGTAAAAAATAATATAGCAAAAACCGATTTGGGACAGACGAACAACACCAACTATACATGGTCGAACACATTGAACTATATATTCGACATTAATAAGAAACATAATTTCTCGGTACTCCTGGGCTCTGAAATCAATAAGCAGTCCTTTGTGGACTTTCATGCCATATCAGAAGGATATGCTTTGGAAAACATTGATTATATGTGGCCCAATGCTGCTACTGGTACGATGCGCAACGTTGGAGCGAAGGTCGGATATAGACTGGCTTCTTTCTTTGGTAAGGCAGACTACAACTATCGTGACTTGATTCTCGCATCATTTACGCTACGACATGATGGTTCTTCACGCTTTGGCAAGAACAATCGATGGGGCGACTTCCCCGCAGCATCGTTAGGATTCCGTATCTCACAACTGATGAAGGAAAAATGGATTGACGACCTCAAGTTGAGACTATCTTGGGGTAAGACCGGTAACCAAGGTATCGACAACAATGCCCATTTTGGACTCTATGTAGCCGATTATGGTCTTGATCGCGTAACATCCACGGCCTATGATCTTTATCTCCAGGGATCGGGAACATTTCCATCGGGCTATCGTGCCACACAGACCGGTAACGAAAATTTGAAGTGGGAAACGACTACGCAATATAATTTGGGAATAGATTATATGTTCTTTGGAAATACGTTCTACGGAACAGTGGATACCTATATCAAGAATATCACCGATATGCTTATTAACCCGGCCTATTTAGCTGTAATGGGCGAAGGTGGCGCCTCTTGGTCTAATGGTCCCTCGTTGCGAGACTGGGGTATGGAGTTCACTGCGGGCTATCGCAATAAGTTTGCTTGCGGACTGGGTCTCGATGTAAACGGTAACATAGACTTCTTCCGTAACAGAGTCACCAAATTGCCAACCTCTACTACAGGTTCTTATGCCCATACAACGAAGCAAAATCTGGTTGAGGCTCGTAAACCTTACGGCTCAATCGTCGGTTACGTGGCCGAGGGAATTTTCCAAAGCAAAGAAGAAGTGCTTGCCTCCGGACAAGTAAATGCCCGTGTAGGTGGTTTGAAATATGCAGACCTTGACGATAATAACGTCATTGACGAAAATGACGAGACTTGGATTCTTGACCCGGTACCGGCTTTTTCCTACGGTCTCAATGTAGGGCTAAGTTATAATAATTTTGATTTTACCATGTTCTTGCAAGGTGTGGTTAATCAGGATGTTTACAACAACCAGAAATTCCAGACCGATTTCTGGAGTATCGTCGATGCTGGCTCTAACAAGGGCAACCGTCTGCTTCAGGCGTGGACATCCGACAACACAAGCTCCACCATTCCGGCCTTGACGACTAACAATACTGCTGATGAAGGACGTGTATCTTCTTATTATGTAGAGAACGGGTCTTATCTGAAGCTTCGCACGCTGCAAGTTGGCTATAACTTGCCACACAAGTTTATGGATAAGTTGAAAATGTCAAGTGCAAGAGTTTATATTTCGGGACAAAACTTATTCACGTTGAAGAGCAGTAGTCTTACTTGCTCAGATCCTGAAAACCCAAACTGGGCCTATCCATTGGCAACCTCCGTTTCGTTTGGACTTCAAATTGGATTTTAACATCATCAAATTCATATACAGTCATGAAAAAAATACCCGTTGGCGGAATTAATTTAAGTTGATAAATATGAGCAAAAAGTTGTACATAACGTTGATTTTTAGTAACTTAGTAGTATTCAAAACGTTAAGTTCAAACCATCGTATGTACAACCTTTATACAAAATTCGTCAAA
>JAQYPT010000020.1 GCA_028726625.1 Prevotellaceae bacterium
AGGAGGGTGTATCAACATCATGGTACCCCTCATTTGTTGAATCCTCTGCCTGTCATGTCACTACGCACAACAGCCAGAATAGCAAAACCCTATCAATTCGCTACGATGCGATTGATAGGGTTTTATTTTGCTTCCAGCCTCACTCACCATTCCATTGGAGACGGCAGGAAGGTGCCATCCATCAAACCTGCCTACTGTTAATCTGATGGAATTGTACGCATTCTGGCAAATATTTTTCGAATGTCCATTTCTTGTTGTATACCACTGAGCATGGGAAGCTGCCCTGTCAGCTGCTTTTCTATTTCACTGAAATGTCCGGCAATGCCCTCATCCACCAACCCGGTATCATACATGTCCTTCAATTCGGGCAACAACTCTTGGGCTTGTAAGTCCATCACATCACAAGTCATCAGTCCGGCCAGCGTAGGAGTGAAGGTGGTATTTTCGGCCAAGTGCTCTGTGGCAAACACAAGAAGCTCTCTGAACAAGCCTACTATTTCGTCCCGCCTATCAGGCTGTAGAACACCAATGCTTGCCAAAGCTGTTATTGCCTGGCACTTAGCGTATGTATACAGTCCCGCTTCCTTGCAATAGTCCAGCAGTTTGTCGGTTCGATGTTGCCCAAGTTTATTCAGCGTCGGAATCAAGATATCGGGACCAAAATCACCGAAATGATACTCGTAGAAATCGGGCGACTGTCGCATCATCTCCAATACCAAATCCAAACTACTGTCACTGTTCCCTACTTCTCCCAGTAACAGAATGCACGAGCTGACAATGCCAATAAACTCTTCATCATCGCCATCAGTCAATTCTTCATCGCAGGTTAACCCCAGGTTGAACGCTAAAATTTGCTCTAAGTCTTGCCGCGATTCCTCCTTGGGCAGTGCCAGAATACGGTCTGTCAGCTCGTCTTCCAGTCCAAAGGCATTCTCCTTTTTACCCAGTTCCTGCAACAGCCACTCGTGTTTGATGGTACAGGTCAATGGATAAGGCGGATGCTTGTAGGTATAAGGCATGTCCACGAGCGCATCTGTCCCGCCGCGTGGCATGTCCCAGTCATCGTCCTCCATGTCGTCAAACTCATCTTCGTCATCCTCATCGAAGTCATCCAAGTCGTCATTAATCATGAAGTCAAAATCGTCGCCCAGCGTCTTCCGCAGCGTGGGGAGGTACTTGCTTGCCTCCAGCTCACTATCTACAACCAGTAGGTGCTGGCCGTCTTTTCCGAATTCATATTCTATCAGCGGCACGTCGTCCGTATCTTCCTCCAGTATATATTTCGTCAACGCAAAGCTCTTGTCGGGCTTTATGCCGCCTTCCTCTGCAAAGTCAATGGCACCATATATCCAATTGTGAGCCTCCTCGTAGCTGCATTTCTCAACACCCTCCCGTTCCAGCGGCTTCATGAAGAAGGAAAATTCGTACGGAGTCATCCGCAGGTGATAAAACGAATCTTTCACACCCAGGCAAAAGGTATCCACAAAATAACACCCCACACTGACATTACCTCCAGTATGCCTACGGGTAACCACGACATGTCCCAATCCTATTTCATGAATGGATGGTGAAATATAGCATGTACCTATTTCAACCGACCGCATACGCTGTTTCAGATAGTCGGTATCTGATAAGAACTGTTGTCCGCCCTGCGTTTTATGTTTCTTCTTTGCCATCAGGTTGTTTCTATTATTCATTTCCAAAGATACAGCGTTTTTTTGAACCACAAAAGCATTACTGCCAATTTTTCATACGTCCTTCGATAATAAACATCCTCCTTTACCCAAGGGGGTTGAGCGACAATCACCCCCCACATCCCCACCCCGCCAATGTAATGCGTCTGACAAAAATTGTTCGGTTTTTTCTGAATTTTCACCCCCAAAAAACGGCTCATAAAAACTTTCAATCTAGAAAAAAACGATAGGCACACAGGAGGTAAGCATGACTATTTTTTCTTTAGAAAAATCACTTTTTGCCACAATTGCTATGGGATTGTTCTCACAAAAGCATCCTTTTTCGGTGCAATCAGCATGCAATTGCTAGCCAAAAGCATGCACCTTACCTGCTTAAAGTAATGCTTTTGGCCAATTAATGCTCGCATAAGGAGGTGCAATTGTCGCAAAGAAAACGTAACGCTTTGGCTCACAATAAGATATAATAGTCGCTCATATTTGGCGTATTTGTAATCCTAAGTAGCGTTGGTTGTAAATACGCGAAAGAGAAAGAGCATCGCTGTCAATAAAATTCACTGTCAACTATCCGCATGACCACGAGTTAGCCAAGGACGCAGCGATTCAGCATTTTGTTTTTTCCCAATAAGTATTTATCTTTGCAAACAGCATGATGATGCACATGATACAAGCAATCATGCTGAATAGCTGGCCATCGAAAAAGGATGACCTTCACCTCATTTAACCACAACGAATAAAAACATGATGCACCCAAGCGACAAATCACAAATACCGGAAGCCATCTTCAGGCATGACCTATACACCTATCTGCGCACACTGGACAAGGTTGACGAACAGCTGCCGGATGCTCCTGACATCGAAGGAAAATGGTACGACATTGCCAACGCCTATATGCCTGACGCCGTGCGCGAATTTAATCAATACCCAACGGTGGTTTTCGGCTGGATGATGTACGTGGGCATGGCCGTGGCTAAATACTGGGATGAGGATTGGGAACTATATAATAAGGTGGAAAACCTGTACACCTACCTGCGCGACCGCATTGATTTTGACCACATGGACGACTATATACGCGAGAAAGTTCTGCTCTTGAACCGCGAACAAGCCCAACAATTGCAAGACACGGTTGGCGAATGTGCCGCCAGAACCAACAACCAGTTGCACCATCTATCCATCACACCAGGATCGGAAGATGCCTACCGGGCTGTCATAGCGGCACTGCACCAGCTGTATTTAATGGGTGTCGCCATGCAACTGAAGTCCATGGGCAATCACATGACAAAAATAGGATGACAGCGTAGGAGCATCCCCCTACCCCAGCATTTTCCTAACATGACAGCAATGATGTCAAAGTGACAGGTTGGCATATTTCATGTCAGCCCGAGCCAATATGTTGTGTTTTGGCATGACATTTGTTTTTATATGAGCGTATTGAAATCAGTAGTATTACTTGTGAACTATCAACTAGCAAACTCGTAAACTCATTAACTCGTAAACTAAAAAACAACATATTATGGGAAAAATTATAGGAATCGACTTAGGAACAACAAATTCATGTGTTGCTGTATTTGAAGGCAATGAACCAGTGGTTATTGCCAATAGTGAAGGAAAACGTACAACACCTTCGGTCGTTGGTTTTGTAAAAGACGGTGAGCGCAAGGTGGGTGACCCTGCCAAGCGACAGGCCATTACCAATCCTACGAACACGGTGTACTCTATCAAGCGCTTCATGGGTGAGACGTATGCACAGAGCCAGAAAGAAGCCGAGCGTGTACCTTTCAAGGTGGTTGACGAAAATGGCTATCCAAGAATAGACATTGACGGGCGCAAATATACCCCACAGGAAATATCGGCCATGGTTCTTCAGAAGATGAAAAAGACGGCCGAGGACTATTTAGGACAAGAGGTGACCGATGCGGTGATTACCGTTCCGGCTTACTTCTCCGACTCACAGCGCCAAGCCACCAAAGAGGCAGGTGAGATTGCAGGACTGAAAGTGCAGCGTATCGTGAACGAGCCTACCGCCGCAGCTTTGGCATACGGTGTGGATAAGGCGGGCAAAGACATGAAGATTGCCGTGTTCGACCTTGGTGGTGGTACTTTTGATATCTCCATCTTGGAATTTGGTGGCGGCGTGTTTGAAGTACTTTCTACCAACGGTGACACGCACTTAGGTGGTGACGACTTCGACCAGGTGATTATTGATTGGTTGGCAAAGGATTTCAAGGCCGACCAAGGCATCGACCTCACCAAAGACCCGATGGCCATGCAACGTCTGAAAGAGGCTGCCGAGAAGGCGAAGATTGAACTCTCGAGCACCACATCTACCGAAATCAACCTGCCGTATATTTCTGCCGAGGGCGGTGTGCCCAAGCACTTGGTGAAGACCTTGACACGCGCTCAGTTTGAGCAATTGGCACACGACTTGATTCAGGCGTGTCTGGTTCCGTGTCAGAATGCCATCAAAGATGCCAAGATTTCTACGTCAGACATTGATGAAGTGATTCTCGTAGGTGGTTCGAGCCGCATCCCTGCCGTGCAGACTTTGGTGAAGAACTACTTTGGCAAGGAGCCTTCAAAGGGAGTGAACCCCGATGAGGTAGTTGCCGTAGGTGCTGCCATACAGGGTGCCATCTTGAACAAAGAGAGTGGCGTGGGCGACATCGTATTGCTCGATGTAACTCCGCTGACACTGGGTATCGAAACCATGGGTGGCGTGATGACCAAATTGATTGACGCCAACACGACCATTCCTACCAAGAAGAGTGAGACGTTCTCTACCGCAGTGGATAATCAAACGGCTGTGACCATCCATGTGCTGCAAGGCGAACGCCCCATGGCTGCACAGAACAAGAGCATCGGACAGTTTAATCTTGAAGGCATCGCTCCGGCACGTCGTGGCGTTCCACAGATTGAAGTAACTTTCGACATCGATGCCAACGGTATCTTGAACGTATCGGCTAAAGACAAGGCAACGGGCAAGGAACAGAAGATTCGCATCGAGGCTTCGTCAGGTTTGAGCCAGGAGGAAATCGACCGCATGAAGGCCGAGGCAGAGCAAAACGCTGCCGCCGACAAGGCTGAACGTGAGAAGGTTGACAAAATGAATCAGGCCGACTCGATGATCTTCACCACCGAAAACTTCTTGAAAGACAACGGTGACAAGATTCCAGCCGATCAAAAGCCTAACATCGAAAGTGCTTTGCAACAGTTGAAGGACGCGCACAAGAATGCCGACGTGGCCGCCATCGACTCGGCCATCAACAACCTCAACACCGTAATGCAGGCTGCCAGCGCACAAATGTACAGCCAGGAGGCGGCACAGCCAGGTGCAGACGCTGGTTTCAAAGCCGGTGCACAGCAAGCAGGTGACGGTCAGCAAACCCAAAGCAGTTCATCTGATGACACTGTACAGGACGCAGATTTTGAGGAAGTGAAATAATTCCGAAAGGTAAACACATAATAAACAATAAGCGAAAAGCGTGCAGCTCAATGAGTTGCACGCTTTTTGCGTTTATGGGGTTCTTGTTTCTTATGCCTTTGTTAGTGCCGGCACACGTTTAGACTCGTCTCTCAGCTATTACAACTTATGTATATTCTTCGGTCATGCATTGGAAGAATTGATCTTTCTGTCCCACGTCCAGACTGCGGAATGCGGAGGTGATTCTACTAACAGTCAAGATATCCAACTGACGGAAAAGCGATATGCAGCAATGATGGTACTTATGCAAGTGAAGAAGTCCAAGGCAATAGAGCAGCCACCCATACCGCAAACCATAAAAGCCTTGCCACGATTTATATTCATGACATATCCCTGGTATTGGATAAAAAGAATGTATCGAAGTAAGTACTTTCGTCAGTTCCTGATTATCTGCATGACTTGCCTCCTTGCTATATCTGTGTTCCTGACGATATTCTTGGCGTATGATAATGCGCAGATGAGAAAAGTGAACAAAATCATCTGTAAGGTATAATGTAGAGCTAGTGTTTTATGAAGTCTGCCACAAATATTGGTTTGTTATTATAAAAATATGGTCTTTAGCAAAACAAAAACCTATGAGAGTATAAATCCCATAGGTTTTCGCAGTTGTTATTCTACATATTTTTCTTTATCCAAAAATTGGGCATAACAGTCTTAAATTCTACATCAATGAAATGACATTGTTCTTTTATAATGCCACGACGACGAATAGCCGGTTGTAGGCAGTAAGTGTCAAAATCATCAATGTTTACATCTTCAACATGAGTCCAATGAGGAAACAATAGCTTCATGTATGCTACAGCTATACGCTTAACCGCATTGAAATCTCGTGTATCAGCATTTTTGTCACATCCCACTAATTCGTCAAACAACAGTCCATATACATTTTGAGTGCGAAGCGAATGCAGTATTTCAGAGAAGTATTCTACATTTAATGTCCAACCTTTGTAAATAATGCCTTTGTTGATACGAGGCAAGTGCCAACCTTCAATAAAACAATGGAAACGGTCAAGTAAAGCAGATTCGCGGAATGACTGTGGCAAAGAATCAAAGTATCGGTAGTTCAAAGGTCGGCGCTGCTCGTTAAGAGGTATATTGCCCATTATCATAAGCCCACACTCTGAACTGAATTCATTGTTGTCTATCGTTGTTTTACCAGACTCTAAATACGATTTGAGAGCAGCCTGAATCTCTGCCGGTTCTTGGAAAATGATGGTCTGAATTTCATCAAAGGCAGTGAAATCATGGTTCTTGATGATGCCATTCTGCTGCTTGGCTTTGTCATAGAAAAGTTTGACACGTGTAACCTTACCGCCACTCACAAGCCATCCATACTTTGAGAGGTTTCCAAATACGAATGACTTGCCTGTTCCTTTAGGAGCGAGTTCTATAACATTTAGGCGAGGCTCGATAAAGATTAGAAGACGTGTCAAGAACTCCATCTTCTGAGTCATTGACTCAAAACCCTCCGCCTCGTATTCCATAGATGACAGAAGTACATCTACCCACTCCTCTGTAGAGAAAAAGGCACGGGCGTTTCGCAAATATTCAATATCTACACTGCGGTAAGGTTTGAATGGTTTGTAGTCAACCATTTCAACATGATTTTTCTTTCCGTCTTCATCAGGAAGTACAGACAGTTTGATGATTCCCCATTTCTCACCATCAACGAGTTCGCCTTGATGATTTTTGTAAACGTACTCAGGTATTTGTCCCTCATTTATTTTAATGCCAAGATCAGGGATTCCGAATCTGCGCACACCTTTCACCAAGTCTATGTAGATGATGAAACGTGTGAGCAAAGTAAGTTCCTCACCAGAAGCCAAACGGTCTTTTACCTCTGTTTGCTTTTGCGGTATGATCATATCAAGGAAGTTTGTCAACTCAGCACGGTTGACATTCCCATCCGCATTGATAAACCGCTTTAGAATAAAGTCTTTTACAAATGACGGAAGGTTTCGCCCGGCAAACAAGCTGTTGGTTGATGCTGGGTCTTTATATATAGCCATCGAGGAGAACTGCTCCCGAATCTTTTGTGTGATAGTTGCTTGCATAATTTAAAATCCGAATAAGTCGTCTTCCTGAACACCAGTGTTGATGCTCAGATTGTCTGTTTGCTTAAATTCTCCTATATGTAGGATTATTCTTGTTGAAGTGCTGACGAGATTCAATCGTTCACTCTCATAAAAATCTCCATCCATATTGTGAAGCTCATAGTCAACACCATTGTATGTTACATATGGAGTGTCTATGCTGCTGATTCCCTTTATCGTATATCTCACAATGGGACTACTTGCCACAATTTCGTTTGACTGCAATTTAGCAGAATATACATTTGCATTTTTTTGACTGGACACAATTATGATAGGTACAAGTACCTCTTCTGGTGTTGTGCCTCCATGAGCACCCTGTCCCATTGGCGTTTTGGTTGAAAGAGAGTTGTTATTCAATGAGCACAGCGTCTGACCATCATCCAAAACAACGTAATTATTGTCTGCCGGAGCAGACCCTTTGAGCCAACGTCCACAACGTCCAGCATGATTTGTCTCCATGCCTGCGAGGTTAAGTCCAGCTCCGAACTGTGCCATATAGCTGACTCCATGATCAGAGACAAATGCTATCTTCTTGCCATTGTACAGCGAGAGTACTTTCGAAATGGCATCTTCTACAATTCGAAACTCCTCAATAAGGTATGCAGGATATTTTTTCTGCGTATGCGCAAACTTGTCAATATCTCCGATTTTCTCCAGTTTGCCATCTGCCATCTCATCCAACTTCGTCTTGTTTACAGAAGTGACTGTAGGCAATTCTGAAGCTGCAACATAAATTTCATTCAAGAACACCCCGTCTGCCTTATGTTTTTCAACGACTTGAATTATGAATGGAATCCAGTCTACACCAAGTCCGTCTATCCAATAGTAAATGTCAATATCCTGCCTGTTGTGCATGAATGTCTTTACAGTCTTGAAGCCATTGCGCCATGTCTCAAAACTGACTTGTGAGGCGTTAAGTTCCTTGAGCTTGTTTGCCAGGTTTTCGGTTTGACTATTCCCCACTTTTGAAAGACAATATTCCTGGAAATATTCATTTATCCAACCGTTGACTTTCTCTGTATGCACACTTGAAGGCAACAAATAAGCATACAATTCAGGGAATAGAATCTTTATATAATTCTTTTCTATCTTTCCGTGACCAACCCATTCCGTCATAAGACATTGTTCTGACAAAGTGAGTGGTGACATATATTTCATCGCAAACAATGGTCCACGCTCTGGATCAGCAGCCATTGCCGACAACTTTGCCTTAACCTTTTGTTCTGCCAAACTCGTTATCTGCACATGCTGTCTTTTTGCTTCTCTAAGCAGAGCCAAACGTTGGCTAATACTGGTCTCATCAAGAGGCTCTTCAAAGATTTGGGTAGCTATTTGTGAGAACAAATCAGACGAGCCCAAAGAGGCAACGTTCTCCAAGACCCTAATGAGATAATTGCATTCCTCTGTTTTCCATACAAAATAAGTTTTCAGCAGCCAGCGTGAAAACTCATCCCTGTATTCAAACCATGTCTGCACAAAGGCATTCTCTTCATTCAGACTTGATGTATTGAACCGTTGATTGACAAAAGCGTCAAAATCAAAATCTGTCACATCAATATTGGAAGCTAGTTCTTCCCAATATGGCATATCTTCTTCTCTTGCATTCAATTTACCAAAATCAATACGGAGTCCTTTGGTCAAGAATTCAAACGCATTATTGCAAATCGTATACTTGAAGGCATTGTCTGGCTGGGCATTATTACTGTTGGCGAAAATACACTTTGATGTACAAATAATCTGCGGCTTTATCTTGGCACCCACATTTTTCCAAAGGGCAATCCAATGGCGTAGATCTTCACACAGCGTATAGTGTTCTTCAAGTCCTTTCACACCGTATGCTGTTCCCTTCGTAAGAATCAGGTGATAGTTGTCATACTCTGTCCCAGAGCGGTATTCCCATATGTGGATATTAGGATCGTCCTTGAATTTGCTCACCTTGCTCTGCATACCGATAACAGGCACGTATATACGCTGGTGATCACGTTGGGCTTCTTCCGGTGATTGGATAAGACGTATTGTCTTCAGCAACGAATCAAACTCAGCGTAATGTGCATTGTCATAGAATCTTGTTATCTCCGAAAATGGCGCGATGACGAAATCGTTTGCAGGCAGACTTTTAATGCAAGCCTCGAATAATGCGGCAAGTTGCGAATAGGTGATAAGTTTGTCGTCCTGTCCGTCTTTCATCCATTTTTCTATGCTTTGCACATACACGTCATGGTCTTGGCATACTTGCACGAAATCGCCAAAGTCGCCAAAATTCTCAAACAATACAAAACGTATTGGATAGCGGTTGCGGAGACTGCTCTCCGCTCCCGTCCAATGTTTGTCGACCTCTATTTCATGACAGAGGTCTTCCAATGTGCCAAACTCCTTATACATAGATTTAACCGTTTATCTTGTCCAACAGCCACTCTCCACATTCGTCACACAGTCGTGTCAGCAGAGCCTTTGCATCATCAAGGGAAACAATGCTTGCAATGTGCTTTTTTGCTTGCTCGCGCTTCTCCTCCAATTCGTTAGAATCCGTATAGGATGTTTGTACAGTATTATTGGCAGTCGGTTCGGAAACTATGTCGTTGCTTTGTTGCCAACCATTGTCCTCCTGCCAACCATTGCCATTTGTTTTTTGCTGACCATTTGCAGATGAACTTCTTGCAGAATTCCATTGTAATGCCTTCTTCTCCACCTCTTCTTCAGTCCAATAACCTACTGTTGATTGTAGATTTTGCTCGATGAAGTGCTTCACTTCATCCACTTCATTTTCTTGTATGTTGATGAAGTCAAGCTGCATCAGATAATTCTTAAAGCCATCAGAGAAGGCTGCATCCACATTGAGGATGTTCTTCATCTCGAACCTCAGCTTAGAGATGAGCTCTATAGTATCCTTTACCAACGCTGGATTCCGCAGATCGCGTTCCATACAGATGGTGACGATATTGTCTATCAGTCTACGCTCTTCATCCGTAATGTTCAGTATGACTGGCAAACTGGCAAAAGCAGCTTCCGAGGCGTATTTCACCGTCCACAGCGGATATCCTTTCTTGCCAAGAAACTCTGATGTAATGGCATAGCGAGCATCTTTCAGACTGGTCACATCCGAATAGTTATTGTTCTTGTTGTTCAGTTTGAAAAGTGATATGAGGCCTTTACACAGTTCGCCTTCCTCGGGAGTCTGGAACTTGAAGTTCAGCTTACTGTTCGATTTCTTGTCATCCCACACCTTGAACAGCCACACGATATCGTCAATCAATGCATTCTTGTCGCGTGGCTTGCCCTGCATATCGAATATTTTGTTTGACCAAGGCTTCAGGGCAAAAGCCATCATTGCCATTGGAGCAAAACTACCGTATAAGCCGTATGGGGGCTTCTGCAAAACAGAAAACTTTTCATCAAAGTTGAATGGAAGGCTCTTGTCTGAATACTTGATAATACTCTGCACCTTGTCATATACAACCTTGAACGGCTGGTTCTCTGGCACATCGTCCTTCCACTCCATGTTGTCATCCAAGCACTCTTGTACAAGATATTGTATAGGGCGCATCTGAGCGGTTATAGTTGTCAGTTCGTCCTTTGAAGTGGCAAAGATGAATGTACGCACAATCTCTTTCGAGTTCTGCTGGCGCCAGAATGTTGATGGTGACTTTTGGCGCAACAATTCGCAAGCATCCGGACCATACGGGAATATGGTCGGAGATATCACACTATTGACAATGCTTGAAAGATGCTTCACTGAAATAGGTTGCTTTTCTTCACCGTTTATATATACAACAGCATTGCCACGCTGCACGCTGTCCATCCACTCCTTTACCATCGACACCGCATGGTCGCGGTGTACTTTCTGCTGGTCAAGGAATCCATGACTGCTGGCACAGGCATAGTTAGCCTGGTATTCTATAAACTGCTCATACTTTGCGTCAGTGAGCACCTCATCAAACACAAGGTACACAATATTCTTTAGGTCCTTGTCGTTCTCGTCTTCGGCACATTTCTCCGCAAAATTGCGCAGCACGCCAAGCTCAGTGTTGTTCCTTGCCATAAGCAATGCAAAAAACATGGCACTTGTCTTGGTGTCCTTTCGCGCATTCTTGATTTGGCTTCTGAGTACGGCTTCGTTCTGATGGTCAGAGAAGAATTTGAATCCATAAGGACGTATAACTTTCTGCATCATCTTTTTCTCAAAGGCAGTGCTGGCAGCATCTGAGAAGTTGAGTACCTGGTCCGTATAGCGATACTGCACATTGCGCATCTCGTTTATCTTTTCTTCTATCTCGCCTGAAGGCAGGGCTGAGAACTGTACGGAATACAAACCGCCCGGCGCACATTGTATGATGCCTTGTTCGTTGAACCACTGTAGCACTGCGTCCACCTCACTGTCATAGCATGTCCCAGCAAACAGGGCATGTATGTTGTCCTCCGATGGTGTTACCAGTCCGTTGTTGTTCTCTCCCGACACATTGTTGAAGGCGTTGAGCAACAATATTCCCTTAAATACAGCAAAATAGGCTGCACCTTCATTGCTGACCTGTAGCTTGTATGAGTTGTAGCGTTCCGTCACGGCTCCATAGTTGGTCACATCATCTTGGAATACCTTCAGCACATAATCCCACAGATAGTCTGCCGTGATGGTGTCGCGGTTGAGGAAATGTTCCTCGCTGTCAAGAAATTCTCGTATGGAGTCATTCTGTCCCAAGAACTCGAATACGCTTCGGCTGGATGAACCTACCACAGTGGCATAGTGGGTGGCAAGATTAGCTGTACCCGGATGCAGTGGGTAGAGATTGAAGAGATCTTCGCGAGTGGACTGTTGGTCGTTGCTGGTAGCGGTAAAAATATCAAGCAACTGCGAATTCATCGTATAGAATTGCTGGCACATCTGCGTATGTCGCTCCTCGTCGATGATTTCAAACTTACGCGACATAATCTTGAATGCCGATACAGATTCCATGTTGTACTTCATGCGGTGGTATCGCCCATCGGTCTGCTTCAGCTGTTCGGAGTCGATGCCGTTGAATGCAGACGGATGCGAGATAAGGAACAGGTAGGAATTACAGTCCTCATTCATGAACTTCTGAGCCACCTCTTGCAATTGTTTCAACACGGGTACACCAATGGCGTCGGTCATAACGTCGGTAAACTCGTCCCAAACAATCAGCAAACCGTTATACGTTCCCAACTCGGTCAGACGGTCTTGCACCTCACAAAGCCATTGCTTGATATTGTCGTTGTTAAGGCGTATGTCGAGTTGTGCCTCACGCAGCGTGTCGCTTACACGGTGGAATATGCCAAGGTCGCCAGTCTTCAGGCTTTTTGCCAACTGTTCGCTGTCAGCTACTACAGACGAAAGGTGAACATGGGAGTCTATCAAATGATTCCATATTTCCGGGTTCTGGCGTATTTGCTCAATATAGTTTTCATAATCCGTCGGCACGGCTATATCTATCTTGTTCTTGTGGAGTGTTTCAGTCACCGCCTTCTGCAAGACAAGAGCAAGATCGCCTGGATGTGTCATTGCTCCCAGTCCATAAACATTGACCGTGAGCAAACGTTTCGTCTCGCGAAGCGAATAGATGGCTTGGCGGAGTGTGGCAAACTTTGCGTCCTTATACTCGTAGTCCACCCACGGGCGTATGTCTTCCACAGTATCACCCAGCAAGTGATGGATAACTGCTACGGCATGGCTCTTGCCAGTGCCGTATGTACCATTTATCCAAAAACTCTTGTGGTTGTCTATGTCATTACCGCGCACACTTTTTATCACAGTGCGCAACACGTTGTTAAACTGCTCATTGGGGATGAACGACACCCATTCACCCTTTTTTTTCTTCAGCTATATCATAGGCAGCTTTGCCACCACGAAGCTTTATTATATCGTCATACTTAGTTGCCATAGGCGTATAATAGTTATGTTGCTAATCTATTTGTTATTTAAGCAAAGACTTGATTACTGCCAATTGGTCCAAGTCATCCCGAAGGGTAATGTGGTCTAATCCCATGGAAAGTTCTGCAACCAGCACTCGGTTCTTATCAGATGACAAGAATCTTAATTTCTTTTGTAATTCAGCCTTGCTAATGCCAAATTCCCGATATACTCCACAAACCTCCTCGGGACGATATAAGTCGAAAACTCTAAGCATCTTAATTCCTTTCTGCTCGGCGTATTTGTATAAAGAATAAGCAACGGCCTCAGGACTCAAATCGTTATAGGGTATCCTTTGGAAAGAAATTCCTTTTGTATCTTGACTCACAAACTGTCTTAGGTCTTCACCGATAGGAGAATACTTAAATGTTTGTACCAAGGCTTGTACGGCATATGTAATTGTCGTTTCCTTAAATGTCTGTTGGAAATACTCAAGAGCAAGTTTGTCCAAATCTTTTCTTCCTATCTCTGTATTAAAACCGACAGAAGAAGAAAACCAACCCATTAAAGGACTATTATAAGCCAGATTGATATGAATAAGTTCCCATAAAAGAGTTGGGTTCTCTCTGTTTATTTCAACGCATAATTCACCAAATGGTGTAAGCTTTAATTTTTCATCAATAATCTCTGCGTCTTTCAGCCAGGCTTTAAAACTCGGCACTTGTTTTACACCAAGGAAATTATTTTCCCAAAAAGAATCTGTATCTGTTAAATATTGGTCTACCCATTCTTGATGGATGCCAAATGTTCCATATTTTGATATTTTCATATTCGATAAATTTATTGTTGTTGGCTTAATCATTGAGTCTGCCACAATACAACCGACATTATGATATTCCAAGCATTTAAGGCAATGTACACATTTGTCTTTGTCTATGCTCACTTTTGGATAAACAGAAAGAGCACCTGTAGGGCATTCTAACTCGCACGCCTCACAGTTAATGCAATACGCTGTCTTATTGATAATTCGTCTTAGGTAATATCTTAGTTGTATATTATTATTGTCATATAAAGTGAATGTAAAGTCATTCTTGTCCTTACCGAAACGAATTTCAAAATGATATATTTCGTGTTTGAACTCCAGTTCACCAATAATAGACTCCTGTTTTTCCTTTATGCTATATTTACCTAGGACAGGAAACCAAGTGAATAGTTCTTTTTCTGCACTCTTCACTATTGTTTGCCATTTATTGGAAGACGAAGAAAACGAAACAGAGGTCTTCGTCTCAGAGAATTTACCACTTCCTCTTAGTTTCCATTTCCTTTCAGCGATATATTCTTTTTTATTTGGAATTTTTCTTGAAATAGCATTTGATTCTATCCTATCCAAGAAAGGCTTAAGATTACTTGAATAGCAATTATTTACAATCATGTCATCCCAAGGAGAACCAAATGGGCAAAGGAGACATCCTACTCTAGGCTTTCCTACACGATATGCTGAATTTAATTGCAAATCATGCTCAAACAGATATAGGAAAACTTCAGTTGTGTTCCAGTTCAATATTGGACGTGCGTTTATAACAAATTTATGTTTTACTCCCTTACCTATTCTGTTATATCCACTTCGACTTACTGACTCTTCTGCTCTTACTCCTTCAAAAGCTAAAAATTTTTGGCGTTTATCTGTACCAGACATCAACATCCTATACAATGGTGCCGTTTTCATCACCGAGCAGCACCAACGGTGATTGTCACTTGGTGTGCCAATCTTGTCCCAATAATTAAGCACCGACTCGTGGTTGCGGGCCGTAAGGAAACGGAGAGAAGGAAACTTCTTTTTATAGTACGCCTCCACATCTTTGTAAAGTGCGAGAGAAGGAGGCAGTTCATAGCCCGTATCGCTATAAATAACCTCAAAGTCGGTAGGAGGAATAGCACGTGTACACAAGTCGAGCACCACCTGCGAATCCTTACCACCAGAGAAACTTGCTATAAAACGATCTATTTTGGTGGATAACAACACCCGCTTGCCTTCTTTTTCTGCCGTGGCAAGAGGCATGATGTCGAACGAGTCACAATCCTGTTTAACCACAGCCATGCGTTGCTTGTTCTTCTTTTCCACACGCTCCGCCATTGTCTCAAAGTCAAGTTTGTTGGCATCTGTCTTGTTGTAGGTCTTATTGGCTTTGGCATACGCCAAATAAGTGTCACGGATAAATTCTATGGCTTCGTTTTCCAACACAAACATCAAGTCAGAATTGCGCTGAAGCATCTTCTTCACGTCAACAGGCACCAACTCTATAGGTTCTATGTCAGGTTGTATCTCCAGTGTAGGTTTGGTGTATATATTTGCGCCCTTGACATCAAAGAGCCTAACCCCACGATACCAATACTGCTTGTTGACAGCCCACATAATCGGCTCTTCCACATGAGGGTAAATCCATCCCAATTTGTCAAGTCCCAACAAGTCCAGCTCTTCAAAGAACACAGGACGAGGAGAGATACCCAACGTACCTTCCACAATGCGAGAGTGGAGCTGTACTCCTCCAGTCTCCTTATCCCATGTTATTTTATACATTTCGGTTATACCTTTTTTATGCGGATAGAACCCCAATCTCCGACGATGATTATAAGAAGTTAGCAATGCCTCTACAAAAATAAAGCGTGGGATTCGCCTTTGCCCATCCCACATGTCGAGGCCTTCGCATTGCACTAATCGTCGAGACGAACAACGCCGAAAGCCCACGCATGGTATATACTGATCCCATACGTGAGCAGCCGTATACATACAATAAGTATATACACAACAAATCACGGTAGGGCATAATATACCTTACCGCGAGCATTTACTGGTTGTCACCGTCCTTTGACGATTACTGTAATTTGCGAAGTTACGACATGCCAAAGACAGGCGCTAAGTAAACGCCCATTTCCATAAAGTCAAAACCCGCCCGCTTGCCCTTTGGGTTTCCAGCAAGTGGATATCTTACGCAAAATTAACGCAAAACAATCAGAATAACGAATGTTTTACTATGTTTTTCTTCTTGGAGCTAAATTTGCCGAAATAAGGCGTAGCCAATATGCCTAGACCGCCTATTTGGGGCATTCTTTCGTCCCCGGCATCTTCTTATACACGAATCTTTCACCACCAGGGAAGTAAGTTTCGAATACAATACTGAGGAACTGCTATATCCTTATGTTTCTTGCCAATCTTGAAGAAAGCGGAACTGGCATGAGCCATGAGGTCGGCTTGGCTGCACATGGCATTGACAGCAATATTGACTTTAGGTATTACTATCTGTTCACGCTCGGCAAAGGCAATGGCACAGGCGTTGATGGCCTTTACTCTTCTTTGCTGAATACGTTCATCTTCGCTGCAAACCAGTCGAGTGCTTCTTGCACTTTGTGCTGCTGCTCTTCATCCACGGATTGCGACATTGCTGCCGCACGTTCCAGTTCAAGTTTCTCCACCGTGTTCTCAAGCACCGTCATCTTTTTCTTCATGACATCGTACTTCACCATATTTGCCATGACGAAGCAATAGCAACACACAACAACGATGAACACAAGTACAGCTTGATAGCGCAGCTCGTCCACAATATCGTTAAGTCCTGAAATGTAATGGCCCATCATTGGTGCTGCCATCAACGACAGCGTAGCACCGACATACATAAACCTAAGCTTTGCCTTGTCGCTTATTGGCGATATGCCCACAAACAAGGCAAGGACGAGCGACAACGCGCAGAAGCAGAGTGCTAGTAATGCTGTTCCCATATCCTATTCTGTTTTTATTGTTTTGTTTTATGTTCTTTGTCAAACAATTCATCATCCTCATGAAGCAGATATTCATATTCGGTACCGATAAGACTTTCACGGTCATATTCTTTTCTGTACTCCATGATGTAATAACTTATGGTGTCGGGATATTCATAGACGAATCTTCGACACACTTTCTTGTACATAAGCAATATGCGTTCGTCATCGGCAAACTCAAACAGATAGTCAAGCATCCGGCCTACTTCATTTGCAGTTGCGTGTTTCCTCGCACAGAACTCCTCCACAATGGGAGCATACTCTATGACTGCTCTCTCACGAATCTGCATAAGTCCATTTGCCAATTCTTTTATTCCTGCAAAGAATTCCTGATAATCCTTGTCCTTACTGATATCATTCATGACATGTTTTTTAATCTTTCAAACAAGCAAGTGGTATTACTTTGACTCCGTCTGGACGTGTGTAAGCCATGCTTCCACCTGTCATGACAATCATCAAGTCGGGTTCGCGCAGCGGCACCTGCTTTTCTGTCTCATTATGCACTTGAATGAGTCGTTTAATTTCCAAAAGATGTTTGGCTCCTTCTTCTATTTCACGGCTGCCAAGTTTGCACTCTATCAGAGCATAGCGTCCATCGTCAAGATGAAGCACCAAGTCGGCTTCCAGTCCGTAGCGGTCGCGATAGTATGACAGGCGGCTATCGTGAGAGGCTGAATACACCCTAAGATCTCGTGCGCACATTTGCTCAAAAATAAAGCCAAATGTCTTTAATTGAGTCATTAAGGATTCTGGTGACAGGTTGAGTGATGCGACTGCAACCGATGGGTCACAGAACGCTCGTTTGGGTCTGCTTTGGATAGTTGTCTTGCTCCTTATGGAAGGGCACCAAGCCTCTATGTCCTGAATGACAAACAGTTTTTCCAATGCCTCGATATAGCTTTCAAGCGTAGGCCTGGTACATTCTACATCATCAGAAGCAGTAACGTCTGCCAATATGGATGTTGTTTTCGCCAGTGTAGAGATGTTGCGTGCGTATGATTTCATTATCAGGTGCGCCAACTTCTGATTTCTCTTTACTCCATCTATGCGTGATATGTCATTCTTATATACAGACTTTACATACTCTTTGGCAACAAGTAATTTTGACTTGTCGTCACCTAAATTCAATGTTGCTGGCCAACCTCCTCTGCATGCAGCAAATATGATTTCTTCCATTTTTAGTTCCGAGGTAGCGAAGATTTCTTCTTGAGGATTGTCGAACATCTCCATCAATGATACGCTGCCGTTAGATTCACCATATTCCCACAGGCTCATGGGCAGCATCTCCATCCGAGAAATACGCCCTGTTCCACTATGATGGATTTTACTGTCGTCAATAGCGTTAGACCCTGTCAATATAAATTGACCAGGCAAGCCGCGCTCATCAACCTTTGTGCGCACTGCATCCCATAGCATTGGGGCATCTTGCCATTCATCTATCAAGCGAGGCACTTCCCCTTCCAACAAGAATGAGGGCTTGGTAATGGCTGTAGCCAAATATTCTTCACGATGGTCAGTATCTTGTAAACTAATAACACTATTGGCCAACTGCTTGGCAGTGGTGGTCTTGCCACACCATTTTGGTCCTTCAATGAGCACTGCTCCCATTGCTTTAAGATGCGCTTTAAGTCGCAAGTCAAAGACTCTATTTAGATATGCCATATTCGATTTTGTTTTATGCTGTAAAGGTACTCATTTTAATTTGATTATCAAACGTATTTTAAGTTTTTGATGTGTTTTATTTTAAGTTTTTGATGTAATCCATTTGTAATTTTTGAGGTATTTCATTTGTAGTTTTTGAGGCATTTTATCATATGCTTTTGTGGTAAAGCACTACCTTTAAATAAGATAGGCTGCACTCGGGAATACAAAACAAAGCTTCGTATTTGTTTTGATATTCCGCTCATTTGCACTACCTTTGCAGTAGTTGAGTGCAAGTTTGCATATCGTTGCTTATTTCCATATTTGACCAAGGTCAAACTCGGCTGCACTCGGAAGAGAAAGCAAGTTTTCTTTTCTCTCGTTTGCACGAGTTTTGCAGCACATTTGCAGCATGCTCACGCAGATGGCTTGTTTAATTGTTTAATAACGGTTTGCATTTTGAGGAGGTGAAGTAAGACAGGGTAAGTAGTTAACAATATTTATTCAAAAAAAGAGGTGTAAGCCAATGGTTTACGCCTCTTTTTTTATTTTTGAATCTTAGCTGCATCACTTGCTTCTTATTGTTTATTTTCTTCAACTAGCAGCAATGTTGACAAGAAGTTATAACGTGATAATGAGGCGTAATGGACATTTGGTAGGCTGAAAAGCTCCAGATGTCCTTTATTTATTACCTTTGTGCCATTTGAAAACCTATGAATAAAAAACATGTGTATTCTGTGGCAGCTCAAATGTTAAAAAGAACGGTCATCGTCGGGG
>JAQYPT010000021.1 GCA_028726625.1 Prevotellaceae bacterium
CGGATTAAGCGATACCAACAAAAAGAAGTTTATTGATGGATTTCTGAATATAACAAAGTAGGCAGGAAATTGCCAGCCTACCATTTGTCCATTACAAACATCTGGAGCTTTTTCAGCCTACCAAATGTCCATTACGCCTAATAATTAAATCAGAATGCTAAAACGACAGGTACATGACTTCAGAAGCGATGCGTTTTTAACTCTACAGTCCCAATTCAAGCGATTGAATGCTTAGCAGAAAACTGCCTGAAAGATGAGATATACGTCTTTTTGTCACACAAGCCGGTATTGCCACTCAAACAAACGCGCAAGTCTGTCAAATCCTACTTGCGGGTTTTCTGTAGATAGATGCCATCTGACTCAATGGATATGAGGTGGCGTTTGTACAAGTCACCAATGGCCTTCTTGTAGTTTTTCTTGCTCACCTCGAAGCGACGCTTTATCTCTTCGGCGTCACTCTTGTCGCCCAAGTCGCAATAGCCGCCATGTTCTTGCAGATATTGCAACAGCGTTTCAGCGAAATCCGCAACCACCTTCTGCCCCATAGGCTGCAACGTAACGTCTATTTTTCCATCTTCGCGCACGTTGGCGATGTATCCTTTCATGCGGTCGCCCGTGTGAACAGCCTTGAATATCTGGTTGTCGTACACCAGTCCCGCATGCCGGTTGTTGATGATGACCTTGAAGCCCAAGTCGGTTTTCTGCCAAATCAGCAAATCAACCTCTTCACCCTGTTGATAAGTTGGCCGGCTGTCAGATAAGAAATGTTCCACCTTGGCCGATGATACGATGCGGTAACTCTCCTCGTCAAGATAGACGTAGACAATGTAACGCTCGCCCATCTCCATGCGCTTTTTCTGTTCTCGGAACGGACAGAACAAGTCCTTCATCAGTCCCCAGTTTAAAAATGCGCCATACTTGTTCACCCAAGAGCATTCCAAATAGGCGAACTCGCCAACCCGAGCCAACGGTGTTTGCGTGGTGGCGACCAACCGTTCGTCTTGATCGAGATAAACGAACACCTCCAGAGGCTCACCTATTTTATAATGATCCGGCACATAACGTTTAGGAAGGAGTATCTCACCCTCTTCCCCACCGTCCAAATAAAGACCGAAATCCAACTCTTTGACAACTGTCAACTGGTTGCAATCGCCCAACTTAATCATCGTGCGAGCCGATTCACTGCCCTGTTCTCGCTTCTCTTCCGACACATCCTTCTGTGGATGACCTGCATGTGTGTTTTCCATCTTGTTATTCCTTGTTTTCGGTAGACTCAATGCTCGTTGCTTGCGGTTCAATCAGTTTGCCGTCTTTCATATGAATAGTTCGATCGGTCAGGGCAGCCAGTCCCTCATCGTGGGTCACGATAACGAATGTTTGACCGAACTCATCTCGCAAATCGAAGAACAGCTGATGCAGTTCAGCTTTGTTTTTAGAGTCAAGGCTCCCGCTGGGTTCGTCGGCCAAGATCACAGCCGGATGGTTGACCAGCGCACGCGCCACGGCTACCCGTTGCTTCTCTCCGCCCGACAGTTGGTTAGGCTTGTGGTGGGCGCGGTCAGTGAGTCCCATGAACCCCAGCAGTTCTTGCGCCCGCTTCTTGGCCTCCCCCTGAACTTTGCCGGCAATGTAAGCCGGAATCAGGACGTTCTCCAAAGCAGTGAACTCTGGCAGCAATTGATGGAACTGAAACACAAAGCCGATGTGACGATTGCGGAAGTCGCTCAACTTATCCGATGACAAGCCATTGACCAGGATGTCATTCACCTTAACTTGCCCGTCATCAGGTCGGTCAAGCGTGCCGATAATCTGCAGCAACGTAGTCTTGCCAGCACCACTGGGTCCCACGATGCTGACCACCTCTCCCTTATCGATATGCAAATCGATGCCTTTCAACACTTGCAGGTTGCCAAACGACTTTGTAACACCTTGAATATCTATCATAAAAAACAATTCTTTTCTGTTTGCATCACCCCATGATGCCAATCATTTACAAAGATAGCGCAAGCCGAAGACAAAGTGAGTTTACTTACTTTGTTGAGGCGAAGCCTATTTTATGCAAAGATAGCACAAGCCGAAGACAAAGGAAGTTTACTTACTTTGCTGAGGCGCAGCCTATCTTATGCAAAGATAAATAATAATTTCTGAAAAGCCCCATCGGCCCTCACCATTTTCTCTTACCCAACGCATTTTTAATCCAGCTGCCCAGCACCTCATAGGCCGAATGTTCCTCGGTATGTTGCGACTGCGAGAAGGTCATGTCTTCGTCCTGAGAGCCATACTGATCAGGAAAAATAATAAGCAGGGTCTTTCCAGAGAAGTACTGCCTGATCTCCTCGGCAAGATTTTCCAAAGCATTTTTATACGACACCGTTCCCTTTCGCGCCGCCACCACCACAAACATGTGATCGGCCGCAATGGTTGCAGCCAGCTTGGGCACCTCGTTCCAGTGCGTCATTTCCACAAATTCGGCACGCACCTGATGATGCCTATTCTGCACAAATTGACGAATCAAAGCCAGCGTGTCATCACGACCATGAAACTGTATTCGGCATTCCAACTGGCCTGCCATGCGCGACAAACGTTCCAACCATCGGTAGAAGCCCGGCTCGAATTGCGCTCTCGACGGAACAGCCACCACAATGCGCCGCAAGGTGTTGAGGGGTTGCATCAACCTCGCCATGACGATTTGGCAGTTCAGTCCGTTGACCAGACTCTGATGAAACTGCCCCCAGAATTTCTTAGACACCTCCGTATGCGTGTGCATGCCAATGATGATTTCGCTGGCACGAAACTCTTGAAAAGCGTGTTTGATGCCATTGGCGATGTTCACCGCAATGCGTACCTGGGTCTGCACAGCCACATCCGACCCAGCGGCGTATCGCCCCACCTGTTCGAGCAAGCGTTGGCCTTTCTCCTGGTTGGCGCGCATGTTCTCATCCTCGTACACCACATTGAGCGCCGTCAGCGGTCTGTTCAGTTTCTTGTTCCGCATCAGGAGGGCCAGATTCACCAGATGGTCGGCATATTCGGGATATTTTACGGGAATCAGCATGTGTTCATCGTTCTCATTCGCAGTCTCCACGGGAGCCACGTCTTGGTCGCGAAGTGTGATTTTCTGCGCTGAATGTTCGGTTACCAGCGACGAGATGACACAGGTAAACAGAATCATGAGCACCACTCCATTAAGTAGATCGTCGTCGACAAGGTAGACACCGGGAGCTGTTTCAATCTTCATTCCCACCATCACCATAGCAATGGCGCCAGCCGCATGGGCAGAGGTGAGCCCAAACATCATCGTTCCGGACGACAGCGGCAGCCTGAAACCGATGCAGGAAATATAGGCTGCCAGCAGTTTGCCCAGCGTTCCCATCACCGTGATGACAAGCAGGATGAGCAAGATGTTGCCACCACTGAACAAGCCACGCAAATTGATGAGCATGCCCACACCGATGAGAAAATAAGGAATGAACAGCGCGTTGCCGATAAACTCGATGCGGTTCATCAATGGAGAAACGGCGGGAATGTAGCGATTCAAAATCAATCCTGCGAAAAATGCGCCGAAGATACCTTCAAAACCAACCGCTGCACTCAATGCGGCACTCATGAACATCATGAGCATGACAAAGACATATTGCATCACAGCATCGCTATAACTCCGTAGAAACCAGCGGATAAGACGGGGGATAAGCACAATCATCGCAGCGCAATAGACGGCAAACTTAATTGCGAAAAACAGCCAGAACGTTAGGTTGGCGTCACTTTGATACGAGGCAACGATGCCGGCCAGCAGGGTAAGCGCCAACAACAACGAGAGCATGGTAGACCCAACGCTGAGCATCACACTGGGCTTTCGCTGCAAACCATAGCGACTCACGATGGGATAAGCCACTAGCGTGTTGGAGGCCATGATGCACCCTAACAGTAACGATGACATCACGGAATAGCGAAGGATGGAAACGCTGCTGACATAAACCAACACAAGTGGAATGGCAAAGGTGAGCAAACCAAATGTCAACATGCGGTACTTGTTCTTCTTCACACCTTCCACGTCCATCTCCAGCGCGGCCAGAAACATGATGTAGTAGAGCCCCACATTGCCGAAAAGCTCAAACGAGTTGTCACGATCCAGGATGTTCAGTCCGTGCTCACCCAGCAACACGCCGGCAAGTACCATGCCGATGATGTGCGGAATGCGCAACTTGCCCATGACGATGGGGGCCAGTAGGATGACCAGCAAGACGACAAGGAAAATCAATGTCGGATCGGAGATGGGAAAGTAGGCTGACAATTGCGACATCAAACTTAGTATTAGGCAACAAAGTTAATCAAAAAAAATGGATATCACAGTTGATTCCCGTTGAAATTGAAAAAAGCAAGAACAATGAATTATCCACTATGCCACGCTAATCAGATGGATTCAGAAAAGACAATAAAAAAATGTCACTCATTATAGGAAGAAGAAATGAATAATTCGTAACTTTGCCAGCAAGAATATTTATAATCAACAGATAAGCAAATCATGAAAGTAGCAATTGTTGGCGCAAGTGGCGCAGTGGGTCAGGAGTTTTTACGCATTTTAGACCAGCGGAAGTTCCCGTTGGACGAGCTTGTTCTGTTCGGTTCTCAGCGCAGTGCCGGTACAACATACTCGTTTCGGGGCAAAAACCATGAAGTAAAGCTCTTGCAACATAATGACGACTTTAAAGACATAGACATCGCCTTTGTGTCAGCCGGCGGTGGCACCTCGAAAGAATTTGCCGACACCATCACCAAGCATGGTACCGTGATGATTGACAATTCCAGCGCATTCCGCATGGAGGAGGACGTACCTTTGGTGGTGCCAGAAGTGAATGCGGAAGACGCTCTGAAACGTCCGCGTAACATCATTGCCAATCCCAATTGCACCACCATTATGATGGTGGTGGTACTGAAACCCATCGACGACCTGAGCCACATCAAGCGAGTGCACATCTCGTCCTACCAGAGTGCCAGTGGAGCCGGTGCGGCAGCCATGGCCGAGTTGCAACAGCAATACAAGGAACTGGTGGAAACAGGCAGCGTGAAGACCGTCAGCAAGTTTCCACATCAGTTGGCATACAACGTGATACCGCAAATAGACGTGTTCACGGACAACGGATACACCAAAGAAGAAATGAAGATGTTCAACGAGACGCGCAAGATTATGCACTCGGACATTAAGACCAGCGCAACGTGTGTGCGTGTATCATCGTTGCGTTCGCACTCAGAATCGGTATGGTTGGAAACCGAACGCCCACTATCCGTTGAAGAGGTGCGACAGGCCATTGCCGCTGCACCCGGATGCGTGGTGAAGGACGACCCAACCCAAGCATCGTACCCCATGCCCTTGGAATCGGCCGGACACGATGACATCTATGTGGGTAGGATTCGTAAGGATTTGGCCGACGACAATGGCATGACGCTATGGTTGACAGGTGACCAAATCAGAAAAGGAGCGGCTCTCAATGCCGTGCAGATTGCCGAATACCTCATCAGGGTGGGCAATGTGAAATAAAAAACAAAAGCGACTCATCGCAGACGGCCGCACATCCCTTGTGCATCCCTTTAGCAGGAGGTAGAAAGAGCATTGCTTTTGGCGGTCAAACCCAATGAGTTTGACCGTCAAAAGCAATGACTTTATTCCCTAATCCCATTGATATTGGAAATGAATGTGCTACCCCAAGGGAATACTGGGGTATCTTAGCTTTGTCATTTTCTCAAAACAAGTGAGCAAACTATCGAAGAGTTTAATGAAAAAGCTAATCACTCCCCTCCCTTTCGGGGAGGGGTTGGGGGAGAGGCTTTTACTCTTTCACCGCAACACACTCCACCTCTACCAAAGCCTCTTTGGGCAACGTGCGCACGGCAACGGCTGAGCGTGCAGGATAAGGCTCAGTGAAGAATTGTGCATACACCTCGTTCATGGCACCAAAGTTGGCCATGTCAGATAGATACACCGTGGTCTTAATCACCTTGGACAAATCCAAGCCAGCAGCCTTCAATACCGCTTGTGCATTAAGTATGGATTGCCGGGTTTGCCCCTTGATACCACCCTCTGGGAATTTTCCCGTTGAAGGATCAATTGGTAATTGACCAGATGCAACAACAAAGCCATTGGCCTCGATGGCCTGACTGTACGGCCCCACTGCAGCAGGTGCCTTTTCTGAATGGATAGATTTCATGATTCATAGTTTTAAGGGCGGTTCTATCAATTACCACCGTAAAGTTTTTTTATGTTGGGCGGTTTACGTTTTGTCATCTTGCGGTCTCTTTTGGGTTCAATTTGCTTGTTCGTTCAGTCGTATAGCTCGCTATACTCCTTCACTCACAAACAAATTGACCACCAAAACAGCCTCGCAAACTGACAAAGCTAATTGATAGAACCGCCCTTAAGTAATTACTACGCAAATTTACACATAATTATTGAAAACAAAAAGGGAGAGCCTTGAAAAAGACTCTCCCTTTTGGTGTTTATAACTAATATAATCGCTATTACTCGGCAATACAGATAGTCACACGGTTCTTATTGTTCTGTGCGAATGGCTGTACGCGAGCACCCTTCGAATCAGAGATGATTCGGTCGGCTGGTATGTTATACTTCTCTTTCAAGGTCTTTACAACAATCTGAGCACGAAGACGACCTAAACGATCGTTGATTCGATTGTTACCAGTACCGGCATCAGCATAACCCGTAACAGATACCTTTGTATTGGGGTTGGCATTGAGGTAGTCAACCATTTCCTTAATCTTGTTTTCTTCTGCGGCACGAATCTTGGCAGAATTGATTAAGAAGAACACATCACGACGGAAAGGCTCTACCTTCTCTTCAACAACCTCTTCCTTTACCTCAGGAGCTGGGGCTGGGGCAGGGGCCGGAGCAACATGCTCTTCAACAACTGGCTCTGGTTCTGGCATAGGCTCTGTCTTCTTATAAGTCTTGCCCAAATTGATGCGGAATCCAGCCAATGCATTGAAGTACCAGTCAGGATTGTCGGCTTTCTTAGAATTGTACTTATCGCTGAGGATATTGGCATTACCTTCAATCAAGAAGCTAACGGCATCACCCAAACGGAAAGCCAACTCAACACCACCACGACCGAAAGGACGAACTTTAGTTCCATCCCAAATATAACGCATGTGGGTGGTTTTTGCAATGGCTAAAGCTTCATCGTTCTTCCACGCTACATTAGCACCACCACCTAAGAAAGCTGTTACGTTGAATACTCGATTAGGATTCCAACCACAGAATAAATTAGACAGGTTGAACATCAAATCTAAGCCAGGTGCAACATAATTGTATTTATAGGCTGTAGTCACCCCTACTAAATTACCCATTTCATCTACACCGTTGTAGCCACCTTTGCTCTGCCAGCCATTTGCCTGTAAACGCAAAGCAAATACAGGAGAGAACTGATAACCAATGCCAAATTGTACATTTGGAGACAGCAATTTGTCAAACTTAGCTTCACCAAGTGTGTACTGTGCTCCACCTTGTAAATTTAAGAATGCATGCTTCTTAAATTCATACTTGTTACCTTCTTTGTCCATATAAGTTGTTTGTGCTGAAGAACCCAAACTATAAAAGAATATGGCAGAGAGTATTAAAAGTTTACTTGTTTTCATAAATTAGGATTATTTATAAAGAAAATAATAAATCATTGAAAAACACTTTAATATATAAAAATGTTAATTCTTGATTGCCGTACCTCCTGTGTTGGAAGTGTCAGTAATATTATCAACGGTAGTAAGATACCAATGTCCTTCATATCGAACAGGCTTCAAATAAAAATTAAGCGTATTTGGCCGATCATCACCTGCAGCTTTTTCAAATAATACAACATTAATTTTAACAATATTATCCTTATCTTCCATAAACTGCATTTTCTCTACATCATAACGAACACCTTGCATATTATGTAACGCATTAGCTTGACGTATCGCCATATCACGGTTTAACGGAATAATAGAATCGCCATTCAAATACGAAAGCATTGACACAGCACCTTTAATATCCTTTTGATTCAACCGATTGGTAAATTGATTAACCATATTACTAACCTCAGAAGAGTCCACGCTTGTAAATGAATCGACTGGTTGAATAATATATTTATCTTCCATCTCCTTCACAGTCTTCTGTCTTTTACAAGAAACGACCAAGAAAAGCACGGAAAACATGCCAAAAAATAGGAAAAATTTCTTCATAATTAAGAATTAAAACAAGAGGGGAGCCAAAACTGCCCCCCTCAGGTTCATAGTTACTTATTGAATAGAACTATATAAGAGATTACTTGAAAGCTTTAGCAGCACCAGAACCAGTTGTCTTGTTCACGGTGATAACAGCCCAAACAACCTGAGTATAGTCCAAATCCTTCTTAACACCACTTGTAGAGAGGTTTGTCATGTTGTTGATCACGTTACCCCAGTTGTAGTTCACAGCAATTGGAACATAGAGGTGGAAGATTTGAGCACCAGCACCATTGTTGGTGTATTCAATTCTACCGTACTTGGTAAATCCTTGACCTTCAGTCCATCCATCTCCGCTAAGACCATGAACTTTACTATTAAATACTTCCTGATCCTTACCATTGAACAACTTCAAATATGTAGCCGTTGTAACAGTACCATCAAACTTGTAGCTTGTCAATGAAGGAACATTGTCAATATACTTAAGTTTACCAGCTTTCAAAGCTTTTGCTATAGCATCAGCACCCTTCAATGCATCAGCCTTACGAATGCTTTCTTCAAATGGAGCATCTGTTAAAATCTTTTCACGGATAACAGAAAGGCTGGAGATACCATAGAACTTATAAGGAATTTCCTTAGTCTGATCTGAGTAACTTGCATCAACCATTACTTTGTATTCACGCCAATCCTTGATTGTAACCAAGTCTTGCAATTCAACAGTTTCCTTATTGTTCAAAGCGTCAGTCCATGCAATATTATTAGCCCAAACATTAATTGGACGCAAGAAGCGAACATTGAACTTATCATTACCCAAAATTGGTACATAACAAGGCGTTTCACTTGCGGTTACACGCATATAAGCGGTAAAGGTCTTATCAATGTTGTTTGTCAAATAGTCAGCCTTGATATCCTTACCCATTGCATCATAACGGCCCATGTTGTTCAAAAGGTCAGTTGCAGCATTGTAGTTGCCACCTTCAAGACCAAAGTAATGAACAATTGAGTACTTGTTGTCGTCAGCATTCTTGCGCAATTCAACTACCTTCTCTTTCGTTATTGCATTTCCATCTTGAGCTACAGCATAGATAGTATGATTGTCGTCACCAAGTTCCAAAGTCCACTTAGAACCAGAAGCGCCACGCACTACCCATTGGTTGTTAACAGCACTGATAGTACTATTCACACCCTTCTGTGGCAATACAAATGCAAAGTCTAATACATTCTTTACATGACCATCTGTATCATAGAACGTATCGAACTTATCCTTTTCACTCTCCAATGTGAGGATGGCCTTCTTGTTAAGCCAGTATTCACGTACGTCCTTATCGAACTCAGCTGGTGTTAATGCTACTTGAGCCTTCTCAGCTGGTGTAGGAACGTTTGCATGTACATCAAGATCAGACTGCATACCGGCAGCATAAGTTGAGTTAAACTTATACCAGTGGTGGAGGTCTTTGTTATTGATAGAACCATAAGCAAAGTGAATCTTGCCTACAGGGAAGTTCAACTTAACCCAAATGCTTGAACCATTATTCTTATTGATAAAGCGAACCCAAGTATAGAATACCTTTTGGTTCAGACCCTTAGATGCATAAGTTGCATTAACAGTCTCGATAAAGAGAGCAATCTTCTTTGCGTCCAATCCACCTTTGCTCTTAGTCAAGTTCCAGAGAAGCACGTTGGTTTGAGCATCCCAAGAATGAGGATTAGTTGCATTGTCATGAGGTGTATACCATACCTTACCAAGCAAATCTTCAGCCTTTGTAGCTTTCTTGGTTACATCAGGTGCTGTATAGCGAACAGCCTCCCAACCAGCTACATAAGGATTCTTGCCAGAAGGCATTACTGTGTGACCACCTTGAACCTCGAGGTAGTAAGCCTGCTCAAATTCTTGCTTTGTCATACCGTCGTTGCCCAACTTGTGCAGAATCAAGTTCTCAATCTGAGACCATGTCGTTCTTCCTTCGTCACCACAATTCATGTAGATATCTTCCAAATCAACCTCAGCCTGCATTCCTTCTGGCTTAGCTGCTACGATACGAACCTTGATATAACCATAAAGTACAATAGCGCCCTTTGCGTCAACCAAGTCAACACGTACCAATGGCTCACGACCAATAACTTCTTTTTTCGCAACTTGACCCTTGATGGTTGTACCATCAGCATTTACAGAACGAGGAGCGAAAACACCAGATGTCTTATCGCCTACTTGCTCAAAGTGAGCAGTCTCGCTGGTCTTATTAGTACCAAGAATGTAATCTACTGGAGTAAACTCATAGTGCAAACCTAAAGCAGCAAGCTGCTCGTCAGTCATAATCTTGTTCTTTGTAGACTTGCCGTATTTAGCAAACGTGGTGTAGTCGTAATGAGTCTCAATGAGAGGCTTCAAGTCAATAGTTTCTGTATAAACAACAGAGTGCGTTGCAGGCATGGTGATTACACCATTGTGAGCTGGACTCTTTGGATCTGTTTCGTCTACACAATAATATTTCGTTCCACCCTCTTGTTCCTTATTATAATATCTTGTGTACAAGAAGTTATCGCGAACCATATTCTTATTCACTGCTTTGAAATAAGAAGGCTGCTTCTCAATAATAACCTCAGGAGCTTTGTCACCCAAAGCTACCAATGAGTACTCTGCAGGAGTAACAACTGCATAGTCTGATGTTACAGTGAATGCATCTACGCCATCTTTAGCAGGGAATTTAGCTTGTAATGCCACGAATGGCAACTTGCCACCGAAAGACTTACCGTCCTCATCATTCCAATCATACAATGTACTTCCTGATTTAGGATCTGTATTAGCAGAACCCAACCAAGCCATGTAGTAACCATCCAATTGCTTCTTGTTTACATCAAAAGGTACAGCAAGTACACCATCTTTAACCACATTCTTACCACCAGCCTTGTAAGTTGTCTCCAAAGGCTTTGCGAAAGGTTCATTAGCGCGGGTATAAACCTCTGCCTCATTGGTAAAGAAACTAAATTCAGCACCTTCAAGACTTGAAGTAGAAGGATCCATGTGATAGTAAGCCGTAGCAGTTACAGGTACAACATAGCCATCTTTAACCTCTGGCAACTTCTCCATAACGGTAACCTTCACATCAGGATCACCTATAGGAGTGTTAACAAGACGGTATGTGAACACTGTCTTGTCACCAAACTTATGAGTATTAGCTACCAAATGAGGAACCTCAATACCAGCAAGACCTTCCCAATAGAACGCAGGCTTCAATACCAACATTGAAAGTTTCTTGTTAACCAAGACTGTCAAGATGTCAATTTGAGGGCTGAACTTCTTTACCTTAGCATCAAGATCGTTCATCTTTTTCTTCAACTCATCAAGTGTTGAAGCATCACCAACACCAGCCCCTCCGAGTTCTTTCTTCAAGTCAGCGATAGCTTTCTGCAACTCGGCATTTCCAATCTTACCGTCAACTTTAGCAGCAAGATTATCAAGAGCCTTTTGTTGGTTCTCAATATTCTTCTTAGCTGCCTCAATGGCACCTACCAAGTTTTCTAACGAAGTAACTCCTAACTTGTTCAACGAAGCATCAATAGCGTCAATGCGCTGAGCAAGCTTTTCAAGGTCTGCCTTGTCTGCCTTGCCTTTCATGGCCTCGTTCACCTTGTCGATAGCCTCTTGAAGAGCATCAGCTGTCACCAATTTAGCCATCTCTTTCTTAAGAGCCTCCAACTTCTCGTTAGCTTCGGTTTTGGTCATGAATGTAGCATGAGCCTCCGTAGCTTCTTGCTTTGCCTTCTCAAGGGCTTGCTGCAACGTCGTCAACTGCGTCTTGAGGGTATTCACCTCAGTTTGAACGCCATTGATGTCGTCATCGTAATCCTTACAAGAAGAAACTGTACCAATGGCACCCAATACAAAGAGGACCATCAGCAACGTACTAAAAAATTTTCTTTTCATACGATATAAAAATTAAATAAAACAATAAAAATTAAAATATATACTAGCTAATATTGCATTGGATTCTGTTCAAGAAACCAACACAAATAATTTTTTCATACCAATAAACGTCATTTATGTACATAGTAACCGTATTTCAGGCAAATTATTTTGGTGCAAATATATAGATAAATATTAGAACAAACAAATAAAATGCATCTTTTTTTTAATTTAGTCAAAATTTTTATTCCAGCCATTTTACGAAGCAGAACCCGTCAGTTATATTTACATTTCCGCATAACAGAATGTGATTACATAATTGAAATGGTATTGTAATGTTCACAAATTATATATAAATTTCACAGAATAGGTTAGTTGTTTTCTTGTTTTACCTGAAAATGAAGTTAAGATGAACACCAGTTTCACGGAAGGCTGACGCCCCACTACGCCATGGCTGATTCAATTTCATCCATGGCGCATGGCTAGGCATCCTTAGAATTCTGCGTTCTTAGGTGTACGCGGGAACGGGATGACATCCCGAATGTTCTGCATGCCGGTTACGAAGAGGATCAGGCGTTCGAAGCCCAGCCCAAAGCCTCCATGCGGACAAGTGCCGTATTTGCGCGTGTCGAGATACCACCACATATCTTTCATTGGAATGTGGCGACGTTCGATTTCAGAAGTCAGTTTCTCTAGACTTTCCTCTCTCACCGACCCACCAATGATTTCTCCAATCTGCGGGAAGAGTACGTCGGTACCTTGAACGGTCTTGCCATCCTCGTTAATTTTCATGTAGAAGGCCTTGATTTCCTTGGGATAATCGTACATGATAACCGGCTTCTTAAAGTGGTGTTCCACCAAGAAACGTTCGTGCTCACTAGCCAAGTCCATTCCCCATGATACAGGGAACTCAAATTTATGTCCATTGGCTGCCGCCTCTTCCAATATCTTGATACCGTCTGTATAGGTCAATCGCACAAAATCATTCTTCAAAACGCCCTGCAACCGCTCCAACAAGGTTTTGTCGATCATCGAATTGAGGAAATCAAGATCGTCCTTGCAGTTGTCCAAGGCCCAGCGCACACAGTATTTGATAAAGTCTTCTTCGAGATCCATCAACTCGGGCAAGTCGATGAAAGCAATCTCTGGCTCAATCATCCAGAACTCGGCCAAGTGACGTGGCGTGTTCGAGTTCTCCGCACGGAACGTAGGCCCGAAGGTATAAATCTGTCCCAAAGCCGTGGCACCCAACTCACCTTCCAACTGTCCACTCACCGTAAGACTGGTCATCTTGCCAAAGAAATCATCTTCGTAGCACACCTTTCCATCTTCCCCCTTTTTCAAATCATTGAGGTTCTGCGTGGTCACCTGAAACATCTCGCCAGCGCCTTCAGCGTCTGAGGCTGTAATCAAGGGCGTGTGGAAATAAAAGAATCCATGTTCGTGGAAATATTGATGGATGGCAAAGGCCATGTTGTGGCGAATGCGCATCACGGCGCCAAAGGTGTTTGTGCGTAGACGCATGTGAGCGTGCTGACGCATGTACTCAAACGACTGTCCTTTCTTCTGCATGGGATAGTCGCTACCACACAGGCCATAAACCTCAATGTCCTTGCATTGGATTTCCACGCTCTGTCCTTTGCCTTGGCTCTCTACCAAGGTACCGGTGACACAGAGGCAAGCGCCTGTTGTAATACTCTTCAACGTATCGGCATTGATCTTTGACGGATCAACGACAATCTGTATATTCTTGATGGTAGAGCCGTCGTTCAAGGCAATGAAATCAACTGCCTTACTACTGCGATGGGTACGCACCCATCCCTTTACCACCACTTCTTTTCCAAAGTCGGTGCTCTTCAGAACATCAACAACTTTTGTACGTTTCATTGTTTGTATTTTTTTAGTTTACGAGTTGACAAGTTTACGAGTTGACAAGTTTACGAGTTTACAAGTTTACGAGTTAATACCGATGAGTTGTTGTCATTCGCAGTCGTTTATAAAGCGACATTATAGAACCATCAACTTGTCAACTTGTGAACTCGTAAACTTGTCAACTCGTGAACTTTTCAACTTGTTCACTTGTCAACTATATATCTCAACTACTCAAAAGCTCCCATGCGAAGTATGTTCACCTCTTCTTCTGTCAGGAACCGCCAGTCGCCTCGACGAAGGTTTTTCTTAGTTAAGCCGGCGAACTGAACGCGATCCAACTTGATGACACGATAGCCCAGGCTCTCGAAGATACGGCGAACGATACGGTTCTTACCGCTATGAATCTCGATGCCCACCTGGTTTTTATCGGTGTCATGCGCATACTCTATGGCATCTGCATGCACCTCACCGTCTTCCAACTCGATACCCTCTGCAATCTTTTGCATGTCGTGAGCCGTCACATTCTTGTCCAAGAACACATGGTACACCTTTTTCTTTAAATACTTGGGGTGGGTCAGTTTGCTGGCCAGGTCACCGTCGTTCGTCAGCAACAGCACACCCGTGGTGTTGCGGTCTAGTCGTCCAACCGGATAGATGCGCTCGGGACACACGTTCTTCACCAAATCCATCACCGTCTTACGCTGCTGCGGATCATCACTGGTGGTGACGTAGTCCTTCGGCTTGTTGAGCAACACATAAACCTTTTTTTCCAGAGATACCGGCTGATCATGGAACACTACCTCATCGGTGCGCATGACCTTGGTTCCCAGTTCCGTCACCACTTCACCATTCACCTTAACCACACCGGCTTGGATGTACTCATCGGCCTCGCGACGACTGCACACGCCAGCATTCGCCAAATACTTATTCAGACGAACGGGTACGGTGGGATCTACATGCTGTTCACTGTATTCAATGCGCTTCTTCAGGCTATACTTGGCATTGGGATCGTAATCGGGCGTACGCTGACGATAGCCGCCACGATTGTTGTAGCCACCATACTGCTGTCTGCCCCTATTGCCGTAGCCGCCTCGATTGTAACCACCTTGCTGACGAGGTTGATAGCCGCCTTCGCCATCGTTGTTGTAACGTGGACGATAACCGCCTTGCTGGCGAGGTTGATAGCCGCCTTCGCCATCATTGTTGTAGCGCGGACGATAGCCACCCTGCTGACGAGGTTGATAGCCGCCTTCGCCATCGTTGTTGTAACGGGGACGATAACCGCCCTGCTGACGAGGTTGATAACCGCCCTCACCATCGTTGTTGTAGCGTGGACGATATCCACCCTGCTGGCGAGGTTGATAACCCTCACTGCGATAACGAGGACGATAACCGCCTTGCTCACCATGCTGATTGAAGCGGGGGCGATAAGCATGTTGCTGTGCGCCACCCTCCTCATTGGTCTGCAAATTGCTGCCAAAGCCTTCTGGGCGGAAACCTCCTACTTGGTTTAATCGCTCTGGGCGATTGCTGCTGTATGTTCGTTGACTTTGGATGCGTGGACGACGTGTCCGTTCTCCTCCGCCATGATAGTTGCGTTGATAGTTGTCTGCGTGATTTTCATAGCCCTCCCGAGCTGAATCGCGCTGTTCTGATGATTGTTCTTGAAGATTTTTGTTTAATACTGAATCCATAATTCTAATTCTTTTTCTTATTTTACCATAAGCCTCACGGCCTTATTTCTACTTTCTCGAATGGAGATGACCAGCACCGAGCGAGCCCTCCCTTTAAAATCATTTTTGTTGCTCTCTACCTTATTATATATATCTACTTATTATTTTGACTTCACGCTATCACATGTACTCTTCATATTTTCTCAACGAGCCTATTATACGCCTGTATAGTTGTGAGGTGTGATGGCCATCAATTCGGCTTTCACCTCATCACTCACATCCAGTCCTTGCACGAATTCGTGAATGGTTTGCTCGGTCATTTTCTGATTGGTGCGCGTCAGAGCTTTCAATGCCTCGTAAGGATGCGGATAAGCCTCTCGGCGAAGAATGGTCTGGATGGCCTCTGCCACGACCGCCCATGTGTTGTCCAAATCCTCACTAAGTCGGTCTTCGTTCAAGATGAGCTTGCGAAGTCCTTTCAGCGTACTTTGAATGGCGATGACGGTGTGTCCCAATGGAACACCCACGTTTCGCAAGACGGTAGAGTCCGTCAAGTCGCGCTGCAACCTACTCACAGGCAGCTTCTGCGCCAAGAATTGCAGAATGCAGTTGGACATGCCTAAGTTGCCCTCACTATTTTCAAAGTCAATAGGATTCACCTTGTGAGGCATGGCACTCGACCCTACTTCGCCAGCCTTGATTTGCTGTTTGAAATATTCCATCGAGATATACATCCAGAAATCTCTGTCCAAGTCGATGATGATGGTGTTGATTCGGCGGATGGCATCAAACACAGCCCCCATGTTATCGTAATTGCTGATTTGGGTGGTAAACTGCTCACGGTGCAGTCCGAGCGCTTCCTCTACGAAACGGTTGCCAAATGCTTTCCAGTCGATGGACGGATAAGCGACATGATGCGCATTGTAATTGCCGGTTGCCCCGCCAAACTTCGCACTCATCTTGCAGGCCTTCAACTGTTCCAACTGCTCGCGCAGACGGTAGGCGAACACCATGATTTCTTTGCCCAGACGGGTGGGCGACGCAGGTTGACCGTGTGTCTTGGCCAACATGGAAACGTCTTTCCATTGTTCAGCATATTGCTCCAGCTGACCAATCAGCTCTTCCACCTGCGGAACAACGACCTCTGCCAGGGCCTCTTTGATAGACAGTGGTACGCTGGTGTTATTGATGTCTTGCGACGTTAAGCCAAAATGGATGAATTCCTTGTAAGCGTCCAGTCCACCAATCTTGTCAAATTCTTCTTTCAGGAAATACTCCACTGCCTTGACATCATGGTTGGTGACACGCTCGATGTCCTTGACACGCTGGGCGGATGCCTCATCAAAATGCTGGTAAATATCCCGCAACTGACTGAACAGCGCTTTGTCGAACGATGCCAACTGCGGCAAGGGCAACTCGCATAACGCGATGAAATATTCCACCTCAACGCGTACACGATAACGAATAAGTGCGTACTCAGAAAAATAATCGGCCAAGGCAACCGTCTTGTTCCTATAACGTCCATCTATCGGTGAGATGGCAGTCAATGCATCCAGTGTCATATCTACAATCTTGTCTTAGGCGACAAAATTACGAATTAAAATCGATATAGCAGGCGAAGTTTCTATAAAAGTTATTTAAAAATAATAGGGAAAAACGCTACACAACGCTGTCGTTTAGAGTTGATGAGTTCGTGAGTTGATGAGTTGCGTATTTCGTTGATATTTTTTACCAAATAATGCCCTAAAAATGGCACTTGAAAATCTTCAATCTAAGAAAAAAACAATAGGCTGGGAGGATGCAAATGAGAGATGATTGGACAAGAAAAAACACCATACCAAATAAAAGCAATGAGTTTATCCTGAAAGGAGCAGCCTATTAACCCTCTATCTACATGCTGTTGTGCGTTAAAAGCATGTCTATATCAGCCGTTAACATCTACTTTTGGCGGGTAAAAAGGAGAACATGAAGCGACATAGCAACACCGAAAACGTATAAACAACTGTGTGTAAGCGAGATACAAAAGTTGCTCATACTTGGCGTATTTACGCCCACAAGACGGGTTGGTTATCTACACGCCAAATATGAAGAGGCAAGGTGTCAAGAAAAATTCATTCACAATGCCAAGCATACGTCTTGTTGTAGCCCACCGGGATGAAATCAACCGAGGATTTTTCTACGCAGCTTTAGAATACTTCGTTCTACCAGAATGGCCTCACATCTTGCCGAAAAAAGAAAGCCCAAGAGCAGGTTTATTGCCCTTGGGTACTTCAAGTCTCTACATTTTCTGTAAAGCCGTTATTCACGTTCACAAAATAGCTAGCTTGATGGCTTTAGTATTCGTCTTCGTTAAACAGGAAATCTTCTTTGGTAGGATAATCGGGCCAAATATCTTCGATACTGTCATAAACATCTCCCTCATCCTCTATTTCCTGCAAATTTTCCAGCACTTCCAGTGGAGCACCCGAGCGGATGGCATAGTCAATCAGCTCATCTTTCGTTGCAGGCCAAGGTGCATCTTCAAGTTTAGAAGCTAGTTCAAGTGTCCAATACATAGTTTATCAAAATTAGATGTTAATCATTTTGCGTGCAAAAATAATGATTTTTCTATAATCACCAAGAAAGTTCCCACTTTTTTTCCATTACATTCTCATTAAAGTTAGTTTTTCTGGCCAAGACAAATAAATAATCAGACAATCGGTTCACAAAAGCGAGGATTTCCAACCGCATGGGATGTGCTGCGTTCAACGACACCATACGCCGCTCAGCACGTCGGCACACCGTTCTGCACACATGAGCCTGTGCGCTTGCAGGACATCCACCTGGTAACAAAAATGTTTTCTGAAGTGGCAAGGTCTGCGTCATCCTATCAATCTCTTGTTCCAGCTCGTTCACCTCTTTTGGCTGTAAACGAAAGCGATCGGCCTGAGCCGGATGCTGTGGATTGCAGGCCAGATAACTGCCGATAACGAACAAGTTGGACTGTATGCGCTGAACGAAAGCCTTGTCGGCAGCATCGGTCAGCAAGGTATCGAGCACGCCAAGATGCGCATTGAGTTCGTCCAGCGTTCCGTACGTTTCAATGCGCAGGTCATCTTTCTTCACCCTGGTACCGCCGATGAGCGCCGTTGAGCCACTGTCGCCGGTCTTTGTATATATTTTCATTGCATCTGATATTTAGAAATTGATGATATAGAGTTGTTTGCTTTTGGTATAATCGAAAAAAACGATTCCACAATCATAGAGATCAAAGGCCACCCCGGTACGTTCATCATTGACCAGTACTTTCCATCGCATTTTGGCCTTCTTAGAAGCGTAGATTCCCTCAACAATGAGCATTGAACGCTCGTGTGCGCTACTGACAAAGGATTCGCACATCTGCCATCGGTCATCCTCCATGGTCGTTACCAACACGTCTGATGCCGCGACCTTGCCTAACTCACTTTCCTCATCGCCATCAACGAAGATGTCCGTGCTGCATCCTGCCTCGATATAGGCACGGTAGACATCATTTCGGTGCGTACACAGAGCCCACCGTCTGGCCTGCGTCGCGTTGGCAATGCGAAAGTACAGGCGTGCCAGCTTCAGCGTCAAACGGTCCTCATGTAGGAAAGCAAGCTGCAAATCAGCATAAGCATGATAAGGATGATGCGCATTGATGACTTCTCTGTCAAACCGATAGGCCGACGGCGACTGTATGCCAAAGCCCCGCGAATGTGTGAAACGACGCATGAAAACCATGCTCCGCTTGAACCAGTAACGCAGGGAAGACAGCCAGTTAACCATGATTCTTTTTATTTGTAAATGACCAAGATAGTATCAGCCGAGTGTGTATAAAAGCAAAAAGAGAGGCGTTCCATCTCGTGAAACACCTCTCTCATGATGTAATATCTTATATAAGATAAGATTCAAATAAATTACTCAGAAATCTTAACAGTAGCACGACGGTTGAATGAGATTGGAGAAAGCTCATCAACACCACCGTTACCCTTGGTAGAGATGTTGTCGCGGCTTACGCCCATCTTAACAAGCTCGTTAGCAACAGTCTTAGCACGCTCTTCTGACAACCACTGGTTGTGATCGGGCTTACCTGTGGCACTATCAGCATAACCATTAACTTCCAACTTGCAGTTGTTCTCCTTAGCATACTTAGCAACAGCCTGTACGTTTACGAGATCCTTCTGAGAAGCGATGTTGGTCTTGTCGATGTTGAAGAATACAGATACAGGAGTTGTAACGAATTCCTTCACAGTAGCTGGAGTTTCAGCTGGCTTCTGGTTAGCCAACATGTCCTTCAAACGAGCGTTCTCTGCATTAGCGTCATTGAGCTGTGCATTGAGAGCGTCAATCTGTGACTGTGACAAAGCCTTGATAGCATCAACATCTGGAGTCTTATCCCAAGATGCCTTACCCAAGTTGAAGGTCAAGCCAAGCTCGCCATAGAAGTTGTTGTCGTGTGAATCCCATCCGCGATTAGCGTTTGTCAATTCAGTACCACCGTCGATGTCGCTTTCCAAACGGTTCCAACCTGCCTCTAAATGAAGAGCTACATGTTGACCCAAACGGAATGTATTCAAAATACCAACACTCAGGTCCATAGCATACAAGTTGTGTGTCATTGTGCGGCCAAAGCCAGCACCTGCGAATGGAATGAAGTTCCAAACACGATTTGGATTGTAACCACAAAGCATGTTGCTCAAGTTGAACAATGCATGCTCGTTCAAAATCCAATACTTGTTATCATCTCCTACTGGCTTTCCAGCCTTGTCAGCATAAACAGTCTTACCCCAAACACCCTGCAACTTTGTACGAAGACCGAGGCCAGGTGTAAACCACTTACCTACAGCTACTGATGCAGCGGGGCTAGAACGGAAATCTTTGAATGGACTTCTCTCCAAACCATTTCCATGTTCTTCGCTTGAATACCAAGCATTCCACTCACCACCTAGCTGGATAAACCAGTTACTCCAGAAAGAGTTGGTTGCTACGCTGTGCTTCAACGTAGGGTCTGCGTCTTGTGCCATTGAGCACATAGAAACGCCGGCAAATGCCAAAACGATTAAAAATTTTCTCATAACCTTTATTTATTAAACAATCAAAAAATTATCTTAAACAAGATAGCATATAGTGCTAATCGTGGACAAAGATAATAATAAAAATTAAATATAATCATTATTTTGCCAGAAATCAACCTTTTTAATGAAAAAAAAACAACTTTTTCAATAATTCTAGTCTATTTTAGGGCTTAATGAATCGAATAAACGCTCTATTTTGGACTGTTTGAGGATGTGTAGGATAGATTTACCATCAGGAGTATAATTTACATTTTGACATCTGAACAGACTGTTGACCAGGTTTTCCATCTCGTCATTATTCAGCACTTGTCCCGTTGGCAAGGCTGCACTTCGTGCCAAGCTCAAGGCCAAAGCCTGATGTACTTCTTCTACCGCACAGGGATCTTTCTCCTTGGCAGACACCAGCATGTCGTGTATCAGTTGAACGGCATCTAGTCCTTCAATTCCTGATGGAACAGCCTGAATGGCATAATCATGATTGCCCATGTCAGTAAACTCGAAACCCATGGCGACAAACTTTGGCTTGAGCTTGGCAAAGTTCATCGCTTCGGATGGAGAGAATTCAATCAACTCGGGGAACAGCATTTTCTGCGGATAGGCTTTCTGGTTTTTGATTTGCTGCAAATATCGTTCGTACAACACCCTGACGTGTGCGCGGTGCTGGTCTATCATCATCAATCCCGACTTGACGGCCGTCATGATGTATTGCCCCTTATATTGATAATGTATAGGTGATTTGTCTTCCACCAGTTCGTCGTCGTTGCCTTCCCCTTCATTAGCAGACTGGTCAAAAACATTGGGTATTGCGGTCGGCTGACTGATGCTGTCGTAAAGCTGTTCCCAATGGTCGGCCGACGGCTTGGATGCGGGTTCACCACCTTTGAACGGATTATATTGCGGATTGTAGTTCACCTTTGGCACCGCCGCACCATCGTTTCCTGGCGTATAGACGGGAATGTCGGGCTGGCCCTGGGTGTCAAACTCGATGGATGGCACATCATTGAAAAGTCCTACCGCCTCCCTGACTGCCGCGAACAGGATTTGGAAGATGGCCTGTTCGTTCTCAAACTTGATTTCAGTCTTGGTGGGATGGATATTGACATCAATATCCTGCGCTTTCACCTCGAAGTAAATAAAATAAGGTACCTGCTCGCCTTGCGGCACCAACCGCTCGAAGGCATTCATCACGGCCTTGTGAAAATAAGGATGCCGCATGTAGCGATTATTGACGAAGAAATACTGATGCGCTCCTTTTTTCTTAGACGATTCTGGTTTGCCGACAAAACCACTCAGCTTACACATCGACGTCTCCACGCCCAACGGCAACAGGTCTTGATTGATACGCTTGCCAAAAATATCCACGATTCGCTGTTTCAGTCCTCCAGGACGGAGGTTAAACAGTTCCGACCCATTGCTGTATAAGGTAAAGGCCAGCTGTGGATTGACCAAGGCAATACGCTCGAAGGCCGAGATGATATGATTGAGTTCTGTGGTGTTTGATTTGAGGAAACGGCGACGAGCTGGGACATTATAAAATAAATTGGCAACCATAAAATTACTGCCTACCGGACATGAACAAGGTTCTTGCCCCGTAAACTTAGAGCCGGCGATAGACAAATGAGTACCTAACTCATCTTCTTCCCGCCGCGTCTTCAATTCTATTTGCGCCACTGCGGCGATGGATGCCAGTGCCTCACCACGAAAGCCCATGGTTTGCAAGGCGAACAAATCGTCAGCCTTGCGGATTTTGGACGTGGCATGGCGCTCAAACGACAAGCGAGCATCCGTGCCGGACATTCCCTTTCCGTCATCAATCACTTGGATGGAGGTCCGTCCAGCGTCCTCGACAAGGACGTTGATTTCCTTGGCGTCGGCATCAACAGCATTTTCCACAAGCTCTTTGATAACACTTGCGGGGCGCTGAATCACTTCACCAGCGGCTATCTGATTGGCCACGATGTCGGGTAAAAGTTGTATGACGTCCTTCATTCTCCTGGTTCTTTCTCCTTTTATTGTTTTCTATACGGCCAGCCCCTTCAGTTGAATGAGCAACCACAGCACGACGAATGCCAGCAACACAACGAACAGTGATTGCAGCAACACGGTGGCAATCGAAAGAGATTTCCTTCGGTGCGCATGATGGGTAGAGCGCCTGATGGTTCCCTTCAACTGCGTTTCAGCATCATACGGTTGCTTCTCTTGTTGACCCAAGGCTGCCTTCGCTCTACGTTCCATCGCCTTCAAACGTTCTTTTCGTTCGTCCACATAGAGATACTGATGCTGAAAGCCATGCGGCTTTGGTTGCTGAAAGAAACTCATGGCGTTGCTCCTTTCTTTCGGTTCAATCGTTGCAGCGGAGCTTGCTGTCGTGGTACATACTTCAGCTTATTGCCTCCTTCTTTCCCTCGCCAACGGAAGACATCATCCTTATCTTTCGGTCTGATATCCGCAAACCAGGCAAAGTCGGGCAAGCGTTCCTTGTTGGCTGGTATCTGCGACATCGGATAAGAGGTGCCCACCGCCTTAGGTGTCCATATCCTCTCCAGCTGCCGGTGGTCGGCAAAATACATTTTCATCGTATCTGTTTCCAGATAGTTCATCATTACCAAAGAGCTGTCCTTGTCATCTACGGGGTAGAATACCGACAGCACATTGCTCACTGCAACCGCCCTCCTGATGTTACCATCGGTAAAATAGGCGTGCATTTCTTTCGATGACAATTGATTGTAATGATCTTTCTGGTCAGCCTGTTCTATCGACAATGCCTGCCCAATGACGTGCGCCTCACGAATGGTACTGTCGTTCATATACAAATGAATCTGCTCTCCCAGAAGCTGGCGATTATTGTTCCAGATGATGGGATCTTGATACATGGTCATGCACGAGTCTTCCGTACTGAACACCAACGAGTCGCATACTGCCTGAAGGTCTTTTCGGTACACCCTTACCTTATGATATGCATGCACTTTGCGATACATGGAGTCGGTGTCGATATGAAAGGTGAACAACTTCAATGTATCACCATGCATGTACAAAGTGTCCTTTTGCGAATAGTCGATGACCAGTGCGCTATCGGTGGCCACGCCTTGCCCCGTCTTCTCATTGTACTGAAGATAGTTGGCCATTAGTGAGTTTCTGTTTTTCTTATCCACGAACACCACGTTGCCGTTGCCATGGCTGTCGCCCGTGCGACTGTCATAGAACAGACTGTCACCCGTAATGGTTTTCTCTCCATCTACGATGGTGGACCTGCCATACAACTGCGCCTGGTCACTCTTGGTGTGGAAAAATGCATCCTTGGTCTCCACCACACTCGACTTGGTGGTTATCTTGGATGGACCTAGCACATGGGCAATTGATTTCTTGGTGTCATAATGCAGCGTATCTGTGGTGACGAGTCGTTCGGGGCTCTTGAGTTTCACGTTATAGTAAAACACAGCCTGTCGGGTCTCGGTGTTATATTCACCCCAGTCGGAAACCAGTCGGTCCTTCCCATCAATCAGCGTTCCACCTTCAAAGAAATAAGCATTCTTGTACAGTCGGTCATAGTCCAGACTGTCGGTTCGCAAGATCTGTCTGCGGTGTTTCAGCACCACATTCTTCCTGGCCCGCATCACTTGTTCTTGTCCATCATAATCAGCTCGGTCGGCCACCAGCGACAGGGTGTCGCCTTGTCGGAAACGTACATGTCCGAAAGCTTGCATGGAGTTGTCGGCCTCATAGAAGTAAGCACTGTCACAGGTCAGCCTGGCACCTTGATGTCTAAACGACACATGCCCTTTTAGTATCTGCGCTTCGGGATTAGGTCCATACAGGTCATAGCGCAACTCATCCGCATGCAAGAGTTCTACGCGGTCTTTCTTTTGCGTCTTTTTCTTGTTGCGTTGAGCAGGAAGAACCTGCGCCATACAAAGTCCAAACAGGCATAGACTCACGATGAACCTGATTCTATGCCCGCTCTTTGAAAGTAATTTACCTGTTCGATTGATCATCTAACCCAACCTTCATATTCGTATTCACCCGTCTTGTAGCGGTCTTTCATCCGCACATACGTTTTCTTAATCTTATTGACCACCCAATTATGGATAAAATCTTGTCGCTCCTTGGCCAACACGATGTTCTGCATCACCTGATAGTCTTCCGTTATCGTGGCACGATGTCCATCGATGCGATTGCGCAGTCGAACAAAGGCGCAAACGGTCTTGCCACGCTTGTTAATCATCCTAAAAGGCTTGGACACATCGCCCACCTTCATACCTTCCACTACTCGAGCCACTTCCGTGGGCAGGTCTTTCATCTGGAATCGTGAAGACAAACTTCCGGTCATCGGATCCAGAAAAGCCATCAAGCCCCTGTTGTTGCGGGTATCTTTGTCATCCGAAATGAACGTTGCCACGTCACCAAAAGACAATTTCTCACCTTTTATATAAAAGCTGTCTTTGCGCAGTTGTGTTGCAATGGAGTCAAGTCGCGTTAGCGTTTTGTTGACCTCTTCGTCAGTAACCTTCGGCTTGATTAAGATGTGGCGCACCTTGATTTTATCACCACGCTTGTCAACCAACTGAATGATGTGAAAGCCAAATTCTGTCTCTACAATCTTCGAAATCTTTTTCGGATCCGTCAGGTTGAAGGCCACATTGGCGAATGCCGGGTCGAGCATACCGCGTCCTGTGTAATCCATTTCACCTCCCTGGCGAGCAGAACCTGGGTCTTCTGAATAAAGACGCGCCAAGGTGGCAAAGGTGGTTTCACCCTTGGTTACACGCTCGGTATAGTTACGCAATTCGTCCTTCACCCGATTGATTTCCTCGGGTAAGATTCGCGGCGTACGGGTGATAATCTCTACTTCCACCTCTGTTGGTACAAAGGGAATACTGTCTTCCGGCAGGTTCTTGAAATAGGCACGCACGTCAGAGGGAGTCACCTTCACGTCTTCCACCAGTTTTTCCTGCATGCTCTGCACGAGTAAGTTGTTGCGGAAATCATCGCGCAACTGTGACCGCATTTGGGCTATGGACTGTCCACGATACTGCTCCAACCGTTCTACCGAACCACCTGCCATCTCAATCCATCGATTGATTTGTCGCTCAATGTTTGAAGAGACCTGAGACTCCTGTACCTTCACAGAGTCCAATTCGGCCTGATGCAGAAACAACTTCTGAACGGCAATTTGCTCTGGAATGGCAAAATCGGGGTTCCTCTTGAACTTGATGCCCTCAGCCTCAGCTTGCAAACGCGACATTTCCACATCCGATTTCATGATGGGCTCATCGCCAACCACCCAAATCACCTCGTCGATGACACTCGATTCGGGGGCGCGCTGCTCTACACTTGTAGAGTCGGCCACAGGCTGCATGGCAGCAGAGCCATGCGGTCGGGCACTGATTCCCAACACAACCGTGAGTGCCAAAAGGGCACAGCCTACGTTAAAAGTTTTATTCATGTTTCTTGTATTGTCTGTTTACGCCATCGCCAAACCTTAATGCTTATTCACCGTAGCAAGCACGCTACGGTTCACGGTCACGGCATATTGTTTGCGAAGCCTCTCCACCCATTGCTTCTCCAGTTCATCTTGATAGTCAGCAACCACTTGTGCTTTCACGTCCCGATAATCTTTGGGAGCCTTAAGCTTTTTGCCGTAGGTGGCGGCGTATGGATAATCTTTCTCGAGTTTCAGCGGCACCTTCTTCCCAAAGACATTCCTGTCAACCAGCGAATTGTCACCCGCTTTGAAGATACCTTTTTCTACTTTGATGCGCAAGATGCTGTCGTTATTGAATGTACTGTGCAGTTTTTCCGCCCATTGGTCAAACGGCAGGTGTTTCACTGCCTTCCGCACAGCCTTCACATCTTTTTTATCTTTTGCATAGTAGGCGATACCCTTGAATCTGGGTTGCTCCCACTTATACTTTTTCTTGTTTTTCTTAAAATAGTCGGCCTGTCCCCTTTCGTCACTCTGCGCCTTGGCCCAAACCTCTTTACTGCTGATTTCGAAGAGCAACAAACCGTCGTGATACTCCTGAATGAGATATTTCAGGTTTGGATCTTTCGCCACCATTTCAGCGCGCTTCTTGGCCAGCACCTCGTCCGCAGTCATGTTGGGTCCGGCAGTCTTGGCCAAGGTTTCTATCTTTTGCGAGATGATTTGCTCGCGAATGCCCCGCTGCTCGATGAACCGCAAAATGCTGGTTCGCAACGAATCGTATGGGAAGAAATTGCCTTTGTCTTTCAACAACACGATGTGATAACCGGCGGGAGAAAGGAAAGGTTTACTTAGTTCGCCCTTGCGTAGGGAGAAAGCCATGTCTTCAAACTCTTTCAGCGTCTGCCCTTTCTCTATCCATGGCAGATCGCCTCCTTGGTCGGCCGAGCCTCGGTCATCTGATAGTTGTCGGGCCAATGCAGCAAAGTCGGCACCTTTCAGCAGGGCATTGTATGCCGAATCAGCTCGCTGTTTCGCCTGGCTCTTCTTGTCCTCACCATCGGTCTGGCGAATACCAAACAAAATGTGTGCCGGTTTTACCAGTCCGCCCGCGCCGTCAACACGCTGCTGGGTCTCTCTGTAAATCTCACGAGCGCGCTGCTCTACGTCGGCATCCGTAATCATAGCAGGCCTGATTTGCTGGTCGCGATAGGTCGCAAACTCTGTCTTGAACGAGCGAGCCGTATCCATTTTGGCAGCTTGGGCAGCTATCACTTTCAACTTGTAGTTGATGAACAAGTCCACATACTCGTCAACGGTCTTCTTGTCGATTACGCCTTCCGCATTGTTCTTGTTGTAAGAATATTCAAATTCCGAACGCGTGATGGGCTGACCGTTGATGGTCATCACGACAGGATCGGTCTGCTGTGCCAGAGCCATGCTGCTACAGCAGAGCATGATGGTCAAAAGCTTTTTCATTTTTCTCATGTCTCGATGCTATTCTGTCTTCACCGGGAACTCCCGCAAAACCGTTTATTCCGGGCGGCTGTAGTTGGGAGCCTCACTGGTGATGGAGATGTCGTGCGGATGACTTTCCAAAACACCTGCGTTGGTGATGCGCACAAACTTCGCATCATGCAATTCTTCAATGGTTGCCGCTCCGCAATAACCCATGCCGGAACGCAGGCCACCCATCAGCTGATAAATCACCTCCTGAACGGTACCCTTGTAAGGCACACGGCCGGCGATGCCTTCCGGCACCAGCTTCTTAACGTCCGTGGTGTCTGATTGGAAATAACGGTCTTTCGATCCGTTCTTCTGTTCCATCGCCTCCAGACTGCCCATGCCGCGGTAGCTCTTAAACTTACGACCGTTGAAAATGATGGTCTCGCCAGGACTTTCCTCGGTACCTGCCACCAACGAACCCACCATCACCGAACTGCCACCAGCCGCCAAGGCCTTCACCACGTCGCCCGAATAGCGCAGTCCGCCATCAGCAATCAACGGAACGCCTGTATCTTTCAACACGGAGAACACATCATAAACGGCAGACAACTGTGGAACGCCCACACCGGCCACCACACGAGTGGTGCAGATTGAGCCCGGACCAATACCCACCTTCACGGCATCGGCACCATTGTCCACCAGCAACTCGGCTGCGGCAGCTGTCGCCACGTTACCCACAACGATATCAATATTGGGGAAGGCAGCCTTGGCCTCGCGCAGTTTTTCTACCACTCCCTTTGAATGACCATGGGCCGTATCAATGACCACGGCATCGGCACCTGCTGCCACCAATGCTTCCAAACGCTCCATGGTATCGGCCGTTACGCCCACACCAGCAGCCACGCGCAGCCTACCTTTCTCGTCCTTGCAAGCCATGGGTTTGTCCTTGGCCTTGGTAATGTCCTTGTAAGTGATGAGTCCCACCAACTTGTTGTTGGCGTCCACCACCGGCAACTTCTCTATTTTATGTTCCTGCAAGATTTGTGCAGCCGCAGCCAAGTCGGTTCTGGCATGCGTGGTCACCAGATTCTCATGTGTCATCACCTCGTCGATGGCCTTGTCCAACCGACGCTCAAAACGCAGGTCGCGGTTGGTCACGATGCCAACCAGATGCCCATCCTCATCAACAACAGGAATACCTCCGATGTGATAGCTGCGCATCATTTCCAGGGCATCCCGCACGGTCTTGCCGCGACGAATGGTCACCGGGTCATAAATCATGCCGTTCTCGGCACGCTTCACGATAGCCACCTGGTGCGCCTGTTCCTCAATCGACATGTTTTTGTGAATCACGCCGATGCCTCCCTCGCGTGCGATAGCGATGGCCATGGCCGATTCGGTGACGGTATCCATGGCGGCCGACACGAAAGGAGCGTTCATCTCGATGTGACGAGAGAATTTGGTTTTCAACTGAACCTCCTTGGGCAAAACTTCAGAATAAGCGGGAACTAACAGGACGTCATCGAAGGTAAGACCGTCCATCATAATTTTATCTGCAACAAATGATGACATATTTAGGTACCTTATTTAAAAATTTATTGCGTGCAAATTTAGCAATAAAAATCCACATCTGCCGCACTTTTCCCGTTTTTCTATGTCATTTAATTGAAATTAACGCGCTTAAATTAACGCGCTGTCTATCTCACAAGTCTTTGTGTTTAAATATCCGCAATGAAAGAAGATAGGGAACGATTATCCATACAAGAAGCACAAAGACAGAGAGTATTATGCCCCAGGCCTCACCCAAGAGCTGTTTGAAGGCCGCTCCCGAATAGCCCATCATCGCTGCCATATCCATCTTCAGAATCACCTGGAAACGAGCCACGTCAAGTGGATTGAGCATCAGAAGCGTCGTGATGGCTTTTTCTACGGGATATTCGGCAAAAACCAGGATGAGGTACATCAGCACGGCATCGTAGATCATCGTAAAGAACAACCACAGCATGATGGCAGCGCCAATGCCGCGTGTCTTGTCTGAGGTCAGGGTTGTTGTGAGAAAAGCCAATGCCACAAAGATGAACGTGATGACCACGCCTAAAAGAATGACAAGCCATGCCGTAGCCAGATTGGTATATAACAAAACTGGCACGCCTGTGCCCAACAAAAATGCAATGGAAAGACTGCCTGAAACCCCAGCGAAGAGCGAATGCCACAGTTGGCTACGCTTGAGTGGTTGGCTCAACAGGAGAACGATAAACTCCTTGTCATTGTACAGATACACGGTGCTGTAAAGCAGCGACATCAACGGAACGATAAAAAGAACGATGTTGAGCAGGGTGACATTGGCCTTAGCCTCGTTGTCTTCGAGGAGAAGTGCGGTCCATGACATCAATGCCAACATCAAGAAATAAATGATGACGACCTTACTCTTTACGTTGTCGTGGAAAATAATCTTAATGATTGATTTCATTGTCGTTTAAAATACGCATGATTGACTGGGTGATACTGCGTTCACCTGTTTCCTTGAGCAGTTGTTCTACCGATTTGTAAAGTAGCACTTGGCCGTCTTCCATGAAAACAACGTGAGTGGCCAAGTCTTCCAGCTCGCTGAGAATATGCGACGTGATGAGGATGAGCTTACCTTTTTGGTTTTCTTTTCTAATCTTCGCCTTCAATATCTCCGATGCGAAAGGGTCTAACGACGCTGCCGGCTCGTCCAAAATCAGTATTTTTGGGTTGAAAAGAAAAGCCATGGCAGCATTGACTTTCTGACTCATACCGCCCGACAGCACATTGGTTGGCTTGTTGGCCATGGCGGAGATTTCAAATTTGTCGAACAATTCTTTGTCCAACTCTCCAGCGTAATGGCGCACGGCCAGCAAGGTGTCGATGGTTTGACCTACGGTAAGATTTTCGGGAAAGCTGCTTTTCTGGGGCATAAACCCAATCTCTGACCTACTCAAGGGATTGTCCTGCACATCTATGCCGTTGACCGTAATCTGCCCCGATTGGGGTGTCACCAGACCCAGGATACACTTCATCAGGGTGGTCTTGCCACAACCATTAGGCCCTACGAATGCCACACACTGGCCCTGGCCTAACGCAAGGCTGATATTTTGCAACACGTGCAGCCGACCATAATATTTGTTCAAACCGTCAATGGATATCATACTTCAAAAGGTTTTATACTCGGTGTGTGGTCCACATAGTTATCAGGAGTGATGGATGGCAACAGTTTTTCACTCTGCTCCATGAGTGTCATCAGGAAGCTCCTAAAGAAGAGCAACAAGGTCTGATTCCTCTCCGTCAGGGTTGAGAATAGGCTGAGCATGTGATAAGGTACGTCACTAATGCCGTCTTTATTTAAATCGTACCCTTCGTTCTTATCCCAATAATTATGGTCGAAGTCGTTGCTATTGAACGAACCATTGGTGGAGACATCAAAGGTGTTTCCTATAAAATTGTTTCTGGTAATGGTGTCATTCGTAGAGCTGGCCACGACTCGCATGCCCCACCCATTATGATGAAAGAGATTGTGTCGCACGTTGAGTTCAACGCCGCCATCCATGAGAATGCCCACCGTATTACTTTTAAAATCGTTGTGATGGATATACCCCCGTTGAATTTCCTTGAGTAAAAGACCGTATGAGGCACCGCCCCTACTCTCTTCAAAGATGTTGTTGTACATTTCCACATCATGCGTGTACATCACGGCAACACCTGCTTTGCTTCCCACGAAATGGTTATGATGATACTTGTTATAATGCGAAAACATAAAGTGAAGTCCATATCGCTCACATCCAGAAACATAGTTGCGACTAATGTCCGAGTTATAAACGAACTCAAGATAAATGCCGTCCCTGTTATGTCCCACCTTGTTGTCCTGGATACACAGCCGCTCGCATTTCCAACAATGAATGGCATTGCCCATCACCTGCATGGCGTAGATATCACTTTCCACGTCGTTGTTCAGAATGCTGATATCCGTGCAATTCTGCAACATGATGCTAAACTGATTGGAACGCAGCCTATTATTTTCAAGGGTGACATGTTTAGCATTCTCCACATGAATTCCGCAATATTCACGCAGAGATGAACGGTCGGAATTGATGATTTGAAAATTATCAATCGTTACGTTGTCACTTTTCACCCTGACGACGGTTCCTTGCTGCACGCCATCAATCACGGGCCGGTCTTTTCCCCGCAACACAAGGGGTTTGGCAATAGTGATTCGCTCTCGGTAAACACCCTTGCTCACGAGTATGGTATCACTGCTTTTAGCCGCCGATATCGCTGCCGTGATGGTGGTGATTGGTCCAGTCTTATTCACCACAAACGTAGTGGCGTGAACCGATGAGGCCATCGCCAAAGTAAACAGCAACAGTATGGCCTGAATGGTATACGTATGATATTTAGCCCACACACGATGTGCGTGGCATAGATAAGTAAATGGGAACACTTGCAATGGACGAAAAAAATATCAGTGTTTCATCGGTTGCATGGGCTTGTCTGTCAGTTCCTCCAGATGTCCCCGCTTTCGCAATACAGTCCATGATGTGAGCAACATAGACTTGGTGTCTTGGGCGCATTTAGCGGCATGGTCACGATTGGAGAATGCAGCGACGCCACCACCCATCGGACTGGCAATGTCTTTTCCCAATACTAGATTTGCGGTTTTCAGGTCGATGAGGTTTTCGGGATGTTCATAGTCACCCACATACATTTTGAGAATCTTATTCTCGTCAATTTCGTTTTGAGCGATATAATTGAACAAACACGATAAGTCATCAAATTTGAAACACTTTCCTTTGTCGGTAATCAACTCACAAGCAAATTGTCCGTTGACAATTGTCATCTGGCATGCCGAGCAATCATCTTTGCCCAGATTCATGGCTTGGGGCTTGTCGTCAACACTGCATGCAGAGAAGAATAGGGTAAAAATCAGCGCCGCCAATAGGGCTGGCGCTGATTTCATATCATTAAAACGAAGCATTTTCATTCTTTACACTTTGCTGTTTTTTGGGAAATACTTTCTGAAAAAAGCCATATTCATAGCAAACCACACAGAAGATGATGATGCCGGCCACAATAAGCAACCAACCGCCAAGATCGGGCTGAGAGAATACCTCGAAGTTAGCAAGCTTTTTGTAACCGATCAGTGGTGGCTGAAAGTCACCACCGGGAATCTTGATGGGTGCGTCATCTGACAAGTTATGACCATAATTATACTCCCAACGGTAGAAATCGATAAAACCAAGCACACCAAAGATGGCAAACAACACGAGGTCTACTATCGTCATCTTCTTGCTTCTCAGGAAACCGGTCACCACGAACAACACACCATAAGCCATCAAAATCCAAGGCAAGGCCTTAAACTCCCAGAAATCGTCTGGATGAAGCTGAGCCATGCCCACATAATGATTTAAGTCGTTCACCGAGTCCAAATTACCCGACAGCCCGGCGAAACTGCCAATAAACAGTTGCAAGCCTTCTGGGTATTGAGGAGCGTCCATATCGATGATCCATAGGGGTACAAAAGCCGTGACAAAGGTGAGTACACCTGCCAGAATCATCAACCACATTCCGTATTTAGATAATTTATTCATCGTTCATTATATTTGAGTACATTACAAAAGTCAAGCTCGACTTGTTACTTCAAGTCTTTCACGTCTTTATTGTCGATAGAGAACTTCAGCGGCGTGGCACTTCCTGCTGCCGACACTCTGAAGTAACCCTGCATCTCCTGGTGCAGTGCCGAGCAGAAATCCGTGCAGTAATAGGGGAGAATTCCTACCCTGTTGGGCACCCACTTCAGCGTGTTCGTCTCACCCGGCATCACCAAAACCTCGGCATTGTTGTTGCCCTTCACGGCGAAGCCATGAGGTATATCCCACTCTTGTTCAAGGTTGGTAACGTGAATATACACTTCGTCACCCAGCTTGATACCTTCAATGTTATCAGGAACAAGCCGCGAACGAATGGCACCCATATAGACATCCACGCGGTTGCCCTTGCGCTCTACGCGCGCTTCCTTGACGCTGTTAATCTTATAGGGATTTTTATTGTCTGCCAGCTTGGTAAACTTCAGCATGTTCTCGGTAAGCAGCTTGGCCTCACAAGCCACGGCATAGTGGGGTTCACCAACCGTTGGAAACTCAAGCACAAGCTTGATCTTATCGCCCGTGATATCATACAGTTGGGCTGCCTGACACATTTCAGGACCGGTTGGAAGGAATCGGTCTTTCGTGATTTTGTTGTAAGCCACCATGTATTTACCGTAAGGCTTCTTGGTGTCGCCACCCATCACAGACAAGTGACCAATGGAATAGTAAGTTGGAATGCGGTCAAGAACCTCCAGAGTTTTCAAATTCCACTTCACAATCTCCGAGCTTACAAAGAAGCTGGTATACGCATTGCCATCGGCATCGAACTCGGTATGCAGTGAACCAATGCCTGGTGCCTGCACCTCACCGTGAATGGCGGCCTCGTATTTGATGACATTGATGCCATCTACCTGTCCGTCGAAAGTTTTGTTTTCAATGGCTTTCTGTATCTTGGAGAAACTGAACACCGGCACGTTGGTGGACAATTTGCCGTTGCCAACGATATATTCGCCAGTGGGATCGATGTCACAACCATGAGGCGACTTCGGGCAAGGAATGAAATACAAGAAGTCGTTAATTTTCTTGGTGTCAATCACCTTAACCTTGTCAAGCACCTCTGATTTGGCCATCCCGGTACTTTCGTCAAACACATTGTGCACATATTTGGACGTTTGCGTATCAAAGTCGCCATTCGCAATATGCTCAGCGGCTTTCTTCCAGTTGACAGCTAAGATGTAATCTTTATCATTCTTGGAAGAGTTGATTTCCAACAGCGTGCTGGCCATTTCCGAATTGTAACATGTAAAAAAGCTCCAGTCTGACGAAGCTCCCTTTCCACTATGACTCAAATCATAGTTGAACGGTGGCAATGCGAGCTGGAAGTCCAGACTCAGGTGGCCAGACTCTTTGTCAATCTTGACATAACTGATGTGCCCCCTAAACTTATTCTTATATTCAGGGATTGGCACATCCCCATTGTCATAGTCAGCAGGAACACTGAAACGTGTTCCAGCCACCAGATATTCAGAGTTAGAGGTAAGGAATGGTGAAGCGTGGTTACCAGCCGAATTAGGCAATTCTATAATCTCGGTGGTGCGGAACGTCTTCAAATCGATACGCGCTACGCGAGGGGTGTTGTTCGCATTGACAAAGGCCCAGCGGCCATCATACATCGCATCGGTCAGCGACAGCTGCACATGATGCGTATCATCCCAAGGCACGAAACCGAAAGACGTTTCGAGCATGGGTTTGGTGTTCTCATCATATCCATAACCGTTTTCACCGTTCTGCGTGAACACCGGAATGATTTTCAAAAGTCTTCCCGAAGGGATGCCGTATACACTGACCTGACCGTTGAAACCACCAGACACAAAATTATAAAACTCATCATATTCGCCAGGTGCGACATACGCCTTTTGAGCCGCGTCTGAATCAACAGCAGGCCCAGACGAATTTGGGCGACATGAATGCAAGGTGAATCCTACCGTGAGGATAACAACCGTTGCTAATATTAAACGTTTTTTCATACCTAATATATTTTAAGAGAGACAGATATATATAGAATCATTGAGTATTGATAATACTCAATGCATGATAGAGGAAATAAAATACAGCCGAAATTTTTCTAACTGCTTTTTCATAAAAATATTCACTCTTAATTCAGTTTTAGCGCAAATATAAGAAATTTAATATGTTTTTTTCAGTAAAACCACAAGTAACTATTCAGCGGTGGTAATGGCATGCCAGATTTTCAAACCTCAAACAAGGCTTGAACAGCGTTATATGGAGTATTTCCGTGTTTCTTGGCGGTCTCAAAGACGGAATGAAGCTCGAGGAATGCGTCCGCCCCGAACTC